>JBQCJF010000020.1:0-20717 GCA_051953015.1 Luteimonas sp. | reverse complement strand
CAGCGCCTCCGTGATCTGCGCCTGCTCGCGCTCGAGCGCGGGGATGCGCTCCGGCAGCTGCTCGAGCTCTTTCGTCTCCTTGAAGGTGAGCTTGTCCTTCCCGGCGCGTTTCGGGCGGGCCGCGGCTGACGCGGCGGGCTTTGCAGCGGCGGCCGGCGCCGACGATGCCGCGGCCGCGCGCTGCGCCTGCCAGTCGCTGTAGCCGCCGACGTATTCGCGCACGACGCCGTCGCCTTCCAGCGCCAGCGTCGAGGTCACCACGTGGTCGAGGAAGTCGCGGTCGTGGCTGACCAGCAGCAACGTGCCCGGATACTCGGCGAGCAGTTCCTCCAGCAGCTCGAGCGTCTCGACGTCGAGGTCGTTGGTCGGCTCGTCCATCACCAGCAGGTTGGACGGCTGGGCGAACAGCCGCGCCAGCAGCAGCCGGTTGCGCTCGCCGCCCGACAGCCGCGTGATCGGCGCGCGGGCGCGCTCGGCGGTGAACAGGAAATCCTGCAGGTAACCGATGACGTGCTTGCTGCGGCCGTTGATCGTCACCGTGTCCTTGCCGCCGGCGACGTTCTCGATCGCGTTCCAGTCCTCGCGCAGGGCCGCGCGGTGCTGGTCGAAGTACGCGATCTCGAGGCCGGTGCCGAGCCGCACGTCGCCCCGGTCGGGCGCGAGCTCGCCGAGCAGCAGGCGCAGCAGCGTGGTCTTCCCGCTGCCGTTGGGACCGACCAGGCCGACGCGGTCGCCGCGCAGGATCGTGGTCGAAAGATCCCTCACCAGCGCGCGCCCCGCGCCGCCGCCTTGCGACGACGCGTAATGGAACGAGATGCCGCGCGCCTCGATCACCTTCTTTCCCGACGCGGCGCCCTGCGCGACTTCCATGCGCGCGTTGCCCGCCAGCTCGCGGCGCGCGCCCCGCTCCACGCGCATCGCCTCCAGCCGGCGCACTCGGCCCTCGTCGCGGGTGCGGCGCGCCTTGATGCCCTGGCGGATCCAGGCTTCCTCCTGCGCGAGCAGCTTGTCGAAGCGCGCGTTTTCCTGCGCCTGCGCGTTCAGGCGCTCGTCGCGGCGGCGCTCGTAGTTCGCCCAGTCGCCGGGCCAGCTGGTGAGCTGGCCACGGTCGATCTCGACGATCCGCGTGGCCAGCGCGCGCAGGAAGCGCCGGTCGTGGGTCACGAACACCAGCGCGCCCGCCCAGCCGCGCAGGAAGTCCTCGAGCCACTCGATCGACTCGACGTCGAGGTGGTTGGTCGGCTCGTCCAGCAACAGCACGTCGGGCTGCGCCGCCAGCGCCCGCGCCAGCAGGACGCGGCGCTTGAGGCCGCCCGAGAGCCCGGCGAACGCGGCGTCGCCCTGCAGCCCCAGCCGGTCCAGCGTGGCCGCGAGCCGCCACGGTTCCAGGCCTTCCTGCCCGGCCGCGACGACCGCCGCGACGCTGCCATCGAGGTCCGCCGGCACCTCCTGCTCCAGGCGCGCCACGCGCACGCCGCCCTCGACGCGGACTTCGCCGTCGTCGGGCTTCAGTTCGCCGGCCAGCAGCTTGAGCAGGGTCGACTTGCCGGCGCCGTTGCGGCCGATCAGGGCGACGCGTTCGCCGGCCTCGAGCGAGAAGCCGGCGCGTTCGAGCAGGAGCGGACCGCCGACGCCGTAGTCGACGTCCTGGAGGGTGATCAAGGGCATGCGCGCATTGTACGGAACCCCTTGAACGCCGCCGCGGCCGGCGCATAATCCAGCCGTCGTTCCACCGCCGTCACCACCAACAAGCGAGGGGTTTTGCCATGAGCAAGGGCATGGACCAGAAGAAGCAGGAAAAGAAGAAGCCGGAAAAGACGCTGAAGGAAAAGCGCGCGGCGAAGAAGGAAAAGAAAGCCGGCAAATAGCCGGCTTTTTTTCGTCGCTCAGTACCGGTACCCGCCCGACTCCCTGACGTTGCGCACGACCTCGATCTGGCGCGCCCAGAGCCGGCCGCCGGATTGCACCGCGTCCACCGACACCTGGTCGCCGCGTTCCAGCCCGCTCACCGGATAAAGCTGCCCCCGGTAGTACAGCCGGGTGTTGCCGTCGAAATAGACCTCGACGCGCTGCGCGGAATAGCCGCGCCCGTCATCGACGCCCAGCATCATTCGGCCGCCGCGCGGATCCATGTCCTGGACCGTGGCGATGAAGCGCTGGCTGCCGTAGGGATCGCCGTACGGATCGCCGTACGTCCCGCCCGGGTAGGTCGAGCGGCCGGGAGCCCCGTAGCCGCCGGCGCCGTAGCCCGGGGTGGTCGCGCAGGCGCCGAGCAGGAGCGCGGCGGCCAGGACGAGGGTGGATCGTGCTGCGGGCTTCATGGGCGGCTCCGGTTCGGGTTCGGAACCAACTTCGCTCCACGGGGGTGAATGGCTGGTCGATCGCCGCCCGCGAGCGTGAACGGATCACGAACTGCAGGACAGCATCGAGCAGCCGGCGCGGTCGCGTGCCCAGTCCGGGCGCCTGGAGGCGAATGCTTCGCGGCCGGGTTGCTCCTCGTAGGGACGGGCCATCACCTGCTGCAGCGCGTGCACGCCGGACATGTCGCCCTGCGTGGCCCGGTCGATGGCTTCCTGCGCGCGGTAGTTGCGCAGGACGTATTTCGGGTTGGTGGCGTTCATCGCCGCGCGCCGCGCGCCCGGATCGGGCGCGTCCTCCCCCACCCGCGCCGCGAGCCGCGCGAGCCAGGCCTCCAGGCGTGGCGCCGCGGCGTCGCGCTTCCCGTCGTCGTAGAACGCCCCGGCCAGCGGCGCGGCCGACGGCGCACGCGGGTCCACGTCCGCCAACGCGCGGAAGAACAGGGTCATGTCGACTTCGGCTTCGCGCAGCAAGGCGTGGATGTCCGCCATCAGCGCCAGGTCCTCGTCGCGGCATTCGCGCAGGCCCAGCTTGGCGGCGACGTTGCGCCGGTCGGCGGCGTCGTAGCCGGCGGCATACGCATCGAGCCCCGCCTGCAGCGGTGCGGCGTCGGCGAACAGCGGCGACAGGGCCTGCGCCAGGCGCAGCAGGTTCCAGCCCGCGATCCTGGGCTGCCAGCCGAAGCGGTAGCGGCGGCCGGACGCGTCGGTGGTGTTCGGCGTCCAGTCCGGGTCGTAGTCGTCGATCCAGCCGTAGGGGCCGTAGTCGATGGTGAGCCCGAGGATCGACATGTTGTCTGTGTTCATCACGCCGTGGACGAAGCCCACGCGCATCCAGTGCGCGACCATCGTCGCGGTGCGCGTGCAGGCCTGCCGGAACCACTCGGCGTACGACGCTTCCCCGCCGCCCTCCAGTTCCGGGAAGTCGCGGCGGATGCAGAAGTCGGCGAGTCGCCGCAGCAGCGCCGCGTCGCCGCGCGCATAGGGCAACTCGAAATTGCCGAAGCGCAGGAACGAAGGCGCGGCCCGGCAGACGATCGCGCCGGGTTCCTCCCGCGGGTGGCCGTCGTAGAACATGTCGCGCACCACGGGCTCGCCGGTGCCGACCAGGCACAGCGCGCGGGTCGTGGGGACGCCGAGGTGGTGCATCGCCTCGCTGCACAGGAATTCGCGGATCGACGAGCGCAGCACCGCGCGCCCGTCGGCGCTGCGCGAGTACGGGGTCGGGCCGGCGCCCTTGAGCTGCAGTTCCCAGCGCCCGCCGTCGGCACCGATGGCCTCGCCCAGGGTGATCGCGCGGCCGTCGCCCAGCTGCCCGGCCCAGTGGCCGAATTGATGGCCCCCGTAATTCGCCGCGAACGGGTGCATGCCGGGGAGCCGTGCGTTGCCGCCGAACACCCGGGCGAACGCCGGGGATTCGACGTCCGCCTCGCCGAGCCCCAGCCGCCCGGCCATGTCGCGCGACCAGGCCAGCAGCCTCGGCGCGGCCACGGGGGTGGGCTCGACCGCCGACCACAGCGCGCCTTCCACCTGCCGCCGCCGCGCGCCGGATTCCGGATCGCCGGGCAGTTCGCGGACGAAGGCATTGTCGAACCGGAGCGGAGTCACGGCTCCATGCTACGGCGGCGACTAGACTATGCGGATGAACGACGCCACCGACGCCCCCCGCTTCGCCGACCTCGGCCTGCCCGAGCCGCTGCTGCGCGCCCTCGCCGCCGTGGGCTACGAATCGCCCTCGCCGATCCAGGCCGCGACCATCCCGCCGCTGCTGGCTGGCCGCGACGTGCTCGGCCAGGCGCAGACCGGCACCGGCAAGACCGCGGCGTTCGCGCTGCCGGCGATGGCGCGCCTGGACCCGGCGCAGCAGGCGCCGCAGGTGCTGGTGCTGGCGCCGACCCGCGAGCTGGCGATCCAGGTCGCCGAGGCGTTCCAGAAGTACGCCGCGCACATGCCCGGCTTCCACGTGCTGCCGATCTACGGCGGCCAGAGCTACTACCCGCAGCTGCAGGCGCTCAAGCGCGGCGTGCACGTCGTGGTCGGCACGCCCGGCCGCGTGATCGACCACCTCGAGCGCGGCTCGCTCGACCTGTCGCAGCTGCGCTGCCTGGTCCTGGACGAAGCCGACGAGATGCTGCGCATGGGCTTCATCGATGACGTCGAAGCGGTGCTCAAGCGCGTGCCCGAGCAGCGCCAGGTCGCGCTGTTCTCGGCGACGATGCCGCCGCAGATCAAGCGCATCGCCCAGACGTATCTCCGCGATCCCGTGGAAGTCGCGATCCGGGCGCAGACGACGACCGCCGCCAACATCCGCCAGCGCTACTGGATGGTGTCCGGCGTCAACAAGCTCGATGCGCTGACCCGGATCCTCGAGGCCGAGCCGTTCGACGGGATGCTGATCTTCGCGCGCACCAAGCTCGGCGCGCAGGAGCTGGCCGAGAAGCTCGCCGCGCGCGGGCTGTCCGCGGCCGCGATCCACGGCGATGTCGAGCAGAAGCAGCGCGAGAAGCTGGTGCAGTCGCTCAAGGACGGCCGCATCGACATCCTCGTGGCGACCGACGTGGCTGCGCGCGGCCTGGACGTGGAACGGATCAGCCACGTGCTGAACTACGACATCCCCTACGACACCGAAAGCTACGTGCACCGGATCGGCCGCACCGGCCGCGCGGGCCGCAGCGGCGAGGCGATCCTGTTCGTGGCGCCGCGCGAGCGCGGCATGCTCGGCGCGATCGAGCGGGCGACGCGGCAGAAGATCGAGCCGATGCAGCTGCCGAGCGTCGAGGCGGTGAACGAGCGCCGCGTCGCGAAGTTCCTCGGCAAGATCGGCGACGCGCTGCAGAACGGAGACCGCGCGATCTATCGCGACCTGGTCGAGCGCTACGAGCGCGAGCACGAGGTGGCGATGGCCGACATCGCCGCGGCGCTGGCGCAACTGGTGCAGGGCAAGACGCCGCTGCTGCTCGAGGCGCCCCCGGAGCCGCCGCGGCGCGAACGCGAGCCTGCGCGGCGCGAGCGCGACGACCGCCCGGCCCCGCCCGGCCGCCCCCCGCGCGCCAACGACGGCGAGGCCCGCTTCGGCGACGACGGCCCGCGCCCGCCGCGCGCGCACCGCGACGCGCCCGAAGTCGGCATGGAAACCTTCCGCATCGAGGTCGGCCACGCGCACGGCGTGCAGCCCGGCAACATCGTCGGCGCGATCGCCAACGAGGCGGACCTCGAGAGCCGCTACATCGGCCGCATCGACATCCGCGACGACTTCACCCTCGTCGACCTGCCCGAGGGCATGCCGCGCGAAGTGCTCGAGCACCTGAAGAAAGTGCGCGTCGCCGGCCGCCCGCTGCGCATGCAGCGCGCCACCGAAGCCGACAGCGCCGCGCCGAAGGGCCGCCGGCCCGGCCCGGCCGGCAAGTTCGCGGGCGGCCCGCGCAAGCCCGGCTTCCGCAAGCACGACAAGCCCCGCAGCTGATGGCCGCCAATGCCACGGTGCTCCGCGCCGAACTGCAGGTCAGCGACATGGACCGCAACTACTACGCGACCCACGCGCTCACGCTCGCGCGCCATCCCTCGGAGACGGACGAGCGCCTGATGGCGCGGCTGCTCGCGTTCGCGCTGCACGCCGACGAGCGCCTGGAGTTCGCGCGCGGCGCCGCCGCCGACGACGAGCCCGACCTGTGGCTGCGCTCGCTCAGCGGCGAGATCGAGCTCTGGATCGACGTCGGCCAGCCCGACGAATCGCGCATCCGCAAGGCCTGCGGCCGCGCCGGCGAGGTCGTGGTCCTGAACTACCACGGGCGCAGCGCCGACCTGTGGTGGGAGAAGGCGCGCCCCGCCCTGTCCCGCTTCGGCAACCTGACCGTGGTCGACATCGACGCCGCGACCATGGCCGGGCTGGCCGCGCTCGCGGACCGCGGCATGCGCCTGCAATGCATGATCCAGGACGGCCAGGCCGAGCTCTACAGCGAAAGCAGCGCCGGCATCACCGTGCAGCGGACGCTGCGCATGGCGCCCGCCGAACGCGCCTGACGTGGCCGGGGCGTTCGATGCCATCGTCGTCGGAGGCGGCGCCGCCGGCCTGATGTGCGCGCTCACCGCCGGCCGGCGCGGCCTGCGCGTGCTGGTGCTGGAACACGCGAACAGGGTCGGCAAGAAGATCCTGATGTCCGGCGGCGGGCGCTGCAACTTCACCAACACCGGCGCTTCGCCGGCGAACTACCTGTCGGCCAACCCGCACTTCTGCAAGTCGGCGCTCGCGCGCTACGCCCCGGCGCATTTCATCGAGCTGGTCGAACGCCACGGCATCGCGTACCACGAGAAGGAACTCGGGCAGCTGTTCTGCGACGAGTCGTCGAAGCTGATCGTGAAGATGCTGCTGGACGAATGCGCGGCGGCGAGCGTGCGGATCGAGACGTCGTGCGCGATCGAACGCGTCGTCCACGGCGACGCCGGCCTGTTCCACGCGCGCACCGCGCGCGGCGAGTTCACCGCCGCGAAGCTGGTGGTCGCCTGCGGCGGCCTCTCGATCCCCAGCATGGGCGCCAGCGGCTTCGGCTACGCGCTGGCGAAACAGTTCGGCCACGAGGTGCTGCCGACACGCGCCGGCCTGGTCCCGCTCACGCTCAGCGGCAAGCACCAGGAACGCCTCGCCGAGCTCAGCGGCGTCGCGTTGCCGGTGACCGCCAGCTGCAACGGCGCCAGCTTCAGCAACGCGATGCTCGTCACCCACCGCGGCATCAGCGGGCCGGCGATCCTGCAGGTTTCGTCCTTCTGGGAACCCGGCGACGACCTGCGCCTCGATCTGCTGCCCGGCGCCGATGCGCTGGCCACGCTGCAGGCGCTGCAGCGCGAGCGGCCGGCGAGCGAGCTGCGCACGGTGCTCGGCGACCTGCTGCCCAAGCGCTTCGCCCAGCGGCTGTGCGAGCACTGGCTGCAACCGTTCCAGCCGTCGCGGCCCATGCGGCAGTTCACGCCGGCGCAGCTGCGCGACGTCGCGGCGGTGCTGCGCGACTGGCCGCTGGTCGCCAGCGGCACCGAAGGCTATCGCACCGCCGAAGTCACCCTCGGCGGCGTCGACACCGACGGCCTTTCGTCATCGACGATGCAGTCGAAGCTGGCGCCGGGCCTGCACTTCATCGGCGAAGTCGTCGACGTCACCGGCTGGCTGGGCGGCTACAACTTCCAGTGGGCGTGGGCCTCCGCCCACGCCGCCGCCCTCGCCCTCTAGTCCTTGGCGTCGGGCTTGACGGGCGCGAGCCGCAGGTCCTGGAAGTCGAAGCTGAAGTCGGTCAGCTCGGACGCGGGCACCATGCGCGCCTCGCGGATCCCGCCGTCCTCGTCGAGCGAGAAGGTCAGGAACGCGTCGGCGTTGAGCCAGCGCTGGTCCCAGCGCACCAGGAAGGTATCGTGCGCCCAGTGCTCGACCGTGCCGACCAGGTCGGCGGTGTGCGAGAAGCGCAGGCGCATCTTCCCGTTCTCCTGCCACAGGACGACGTCGCCGTACCACGGGTCGCGATAGGTGCCGGCGTAGGACGCCAGCGGCAGCGACGGCTTCGACTTCGCATCGCGCGCGGCCACGTGCTTCTGCCAGCTCTCGTCGGCCTTGCTTTCCTGCTTCGCGCGCGCCCTGGCGTACACGTCGTTCCAGTCGGTCGGCGCGACGCCGAGCATGGCGTCGAGCGCGCGCATCGTCACCGCGGTGAACGCGGCGCCGGACTCGGCGTTGGTCAGCACGATCACGCCGACGCCCTCGTCCGGCAGCATCGTGATCCGCGAGACCATCCCCGGCCAGCCGCCGGTGTGCCAGACCATGCGCGTGCCGCGGAAATCGCCGAGGAACCAGCCCTCGCCGTAGCCCATGAAGTTCGGCGTGACCGGCGCCAGCTCCGGCATCGACGGCTTGCCGACGGGGATCGGCGTCAGCATCGTCCACATCTCGCGCTGGCGCTTTTCGGCGAACAGGCGCTTCGCGTCGTCGCCCGCGCCCGCGTACACGCCGCCGGCGAGCTGCATGCGCACCCACTTCGACAGGTCGTGCACGCTCGAATAGATGCCGCCGGCGCCGCCGACGTTGGACCAGGTCATGCGCGGCGCGGCCACCAGGTCCTTGAAGTCGGCCTTCGAATAACCGGTGGCGACGTCCGCGACGCCCTCCAGGTGGTCGCTGTTGTAGCGGGTCTCGGTCATGCCCAGCGGATCGAAGATGCGCTGCTGCAGGAAGCGGTCGTAGGGCATGCCGGAGGCCTGCTCGACGACGAGCTGGGCGATGCCGAACAGGATGTTGTCGTAGGCGTACTGGGCGCGGAACTGGCCGGTGATCGGCACGTCCTTCAGGCGCTTCGCGACCTCGGCGTTGCTGTAGTCGGTGGTGGGCCAGTACAGCAGGTCGCCGGCACCGAGGCTCAGGCCGCTGCGGTGCGCGAGCAGGTCGCGGATGCGCATGTCGTGCGTGATGTACGGATCGGACATGCGGAACCACGGCAGGTGGTCGATGACCCGGTCGGTGGTCTGCAGCTTGCCGTCGTCGGCGAGCATCTGCAGCGAGGCCGCGGTGAAGGCCTTGGTGTTGGAGGCGATCGCGTACAGCGTGTGCGCATCGGCCGGCGCGTTGGTCGCGCGTTCGCGCACGCCGTAGCCGCGCTCGAGCACGACCTGGCCGTCCTTGACGATCGCGACGGAGATGCCGGGGACGTCGAAGGTCTTGAGCGTGGCCTGGACGTAGGCGTCGAAATCCTGCAGCCCCGCGGGCAGCGGAGCCTCGACCTGGCGGACCGGCTCCGGCTGCGGGATCGCCTGCGGCGGCGCCGCGCTCGCCAGGCCCACGCCCGCGAACTGCGTGCCCAGCACCAGCGCCATCGCGGCCGCGAGGGCCTGCATTCGCTCGAATCGCATCGTCTTGCTCCCCGGGGTCCAGCCGGCACGATACCGAAACGGGCATCATTTGCACCCATGCCAAGCGACACGCCCAGCGCTGCCGCCCCGCGCGTCGCCATCGTCGGCGGCGGGCCGGCGGGCCTGATGGCCGCGGAAACCGCGCGCGCCGCGGGCCTGCAGGTCGACCTGTACGAGGCCAAGGGTTCGGTCGGGCGCAAGTTCCTGATCGCCGGCAAGGGCGGGCTCAACCTCACCCATTCCGAAGCGCGGCCGGCGTTCGATGCACGGTTCCGCGAGCGCAGCGGCGAAGTCGGCGCGTGGCTGGACGCCCTCGATGGCGCGGGGGTGCGCGACTGGGCGCGCGGCCTCGGCGTCGACACCTACGTCGGCACTTCCGGGCGCGTCTTCCCGCTCGACCGCAAGGCGGCGCCGCTGCTGCGCGCCTGGGTGCACCGGCTGCGCGACCACGGCGTGCGCTTCCACGTGCAGCATCGCTGGCTGGGCTGGGACGACGCCGGCGCGCTGCGCTTCGCGACGCCGGACGGGGAGCGAGGGGCGCGCGCCGATGCCGTGGTGCTCGCGCTCGGCGGCGGCAGCTGGCCGCAGCTCGGTTCCGACGGGGCGTGGCAGGCGATCCTGCGGGCGCGCGGCGTCGACGTCGCGGCGCTGCAGCCGGCGAACTGCGGCTTCGATGTCGCCTGGAGCGACTTCTTCCGCGCGCGCCATGCGGGCGCGCCGGTCAGGCACGTGGTCGCGCACTGGCAGGACGCCGACGGCCGCGCGCACGAACGGCAGGGGGAATGCGTCGCCAGCGAGGCGGGCATCGAGGGCAGCCTGGTCTACGCGATCGGCGCCGACCTGCGCGAGGCGATCGCGCGCGACGGCGCGGCGGTGCTGCACCTCGACCTCGCGCCAGAGCGCGATGGCGCCGCGCTGCAGGCCGCCCTCGCCCGTCCCGCGAACGGCCGCAGCCTCGGCGAGCGCCTGCGCCGGCTCGCCGGACTCGATGCGGTCAAGGTCGCGCTGCTGCACGAGGCGCTCGACAAGGCGCAGCTCGCCGATCCGGCCCGCGTCGCGATGACGATCAAGCGCCTGCCGCTGCGCCTGCTGCGGCCGCGGCCGATCGCCGAGGCGATCAGCAGCGCCGGCGGCGTGCGCCTGGAAGCGCTAGACGAAGACCTGATGTGCCGCGCCCTGCCCGGCGTCTTCTGCGCGGGCGAAATGCTCGACTGGGAAGCGCCGACCGGCGGCTACCTGCTCACGGCCTGCCTGGCGGGCGGCCTCGTCGCCGGTCAGGGCGCGGCGCGGCGCGCGCTCGCCACCGGCACCTGCCACACCGCGTAGGCGGGCGGCGTCGTGATCGCCGCGATCATCCGGTCGAAGTCGGCGCGCACGGCCGCCGGGTCGCGGCCGCTGGCGGCGGCGAGCGGTTCGACGTAGCCGTCGCGCCAGGCGGTGATGATTCCGGCGAAGGTCGCGCGCGGCACCCGCAGCGTGTCCACCACCACGTAGTCCATGGCGATGTCCCCGAAGCCACCCTGCGCCAGCAGCGTCGGCGTGTGCCGGCCGACGCGGCCGTCGCAACCGATGTCGCGCAGGAAGGCGATCGCGTTGGCGTTCCAGAACCGGTCCGGGTCGAAGCCGTCGTCCATCGCCGGGAAATGCAGCATCCCGTAGTCCTCGGACAACAGGTGCAGCCAGCCGCCGGGGCGCAGCACGCGCGCGATCTCGGCGAGCACGCGCGGGAAATCGGGCACTGCCTGCGACATGTGCCGGCAGACGACCAGGTCGAAGGCCGCGTCGGCGCTGTCGAGCGCGAACGCGTCGCCCGCGGCGTAGCGGATGCGGCCGCCGGCGTCGTCCATGGCGCGCGCCCGGCCCAGGTTCGCCTCGAGGATGTCGACGCCGAGCAGTTCCGCCTGCGGATATCGCTCCGCCAGGCGCCGCGTGATCTCGCCCGTGCCGCAGCCGAGATCGAGCACCCGCAAGCGTCCCGACAGGCCGTAGCGATCGAACAGCGGTCGCTCCTGCGGCCAGATCGCCTCGGCCTGGTGGGCCAGGTTGCGGGCCATGGACTCGTCGCCCATCTGCTCCGCCTGCGGGTTGTGCCCGCTCACGGCTTCTTCTGCTGCTGCTTCGCCTGCTCCGCGGTCCAGGCCTGGAACGCGTCGATGTGCGGCAGCACGCGCAGCACCTTCGAATGCGGATCGACGGTGTACAGCTGCCACGGCGCCAGGTCGACGTGGCCGGTGCCGTCGGCCATCGGCAGGTCCACGTCGTGCGCATCCACGCCGGGGCTGCCCACGCGTACCTGCACGGGCATCGGGAACGGCTTGCCGCCGGGCGCCTTCCAGCGCAGCGACAGCCCGGTCGCGTCGCGCGTGGCCACCAGCTCCGGCAGCGCCGCCGAACGCAGGTACACGTCGAAGAACCAGCCGTAGTCCTTGCCGGTCGCCGCGTTCACCGCGTCGATGAAGTCCTGCGTGCTGCCGTAGCGCGGCTCGAAGTTGCCCGGCTTCGGATCGGTGCGGCCGTACACCAGCTTGCGCGTGGCCTCGAAGAAGGCCTTGTCGCCGATCAGGTTGCGCAGCGTGTGCAGCAGCAGCGAGCCCTTGTAGTAGATGTCGTTGCCCGGGCCGGTCTCGCCGTTGTAGACGCCCTCCTCGGTGAGCGACTTGCCGGAGACGATCGGCACCTTGTTCACCAGGAACTTGCGCTGGAACAGCTGCCAGGCGTCGTACTCGCGGTCGCCGCGCAGCCACTGCAGGTACAGCGGCTGCATGTAGCTGCCGAAGCCCTCGTGCAGCCACATGTCGTCCCAGTCGGAATTGGTCAGCTGGTTGCCGAACCATTCGTGCGAGAACTCGTGCTGCAGCAGCCAGTCGTGGCCGTACTCGGTCAGCTTGTAGCCGTTGCCGTAGGCGTTGATGGTCTGGTGCTCCATGCCCAGGTGCGGGGTCTCGACCACGCCCATCTTCTCGTCGCCCCAGGGATAGGGGCCGATCGTGCCCTCGAAGAAGTCGAGCATCCTCGGGAACTCGGCGAACAGGTCCTTCGCCTGCGCCTCGTTGCCCTTCAGGTACCAGAAGCGGAGGGGGATGGTGTTGCCGAACCGGCTCGCGTAGTCCGCCTGCAGCTCCTCGAACGGCCCCACGTTGATCGTGACGGCGTAGGTGTCGGGGCTGCGCGCGCGCCAATGGTAGGTGCGCCAGCCGTCGCGCTCCTCCATGCCCTTGAACACGCCGTTGCCGGGCGCGACGAGCGGCGCGGGCACGCTGATCGCCTCGTCCACCACCAGCGGCTCGCCTTCCTCGTGGTCAATGCATGGCCACAGCAGGTCGCAGCCCTCGCCCTCGATCGCGCTGGCGACCCAGGGTTCGCCGGTGGGCGCCTTCGCCCAGACGAAGCCGCCGTCCCAGGGCGCGCGCCTGGCCACGTGCGGCTTGCCGCCGTAGACGACGCGGAGCACGGCCTTGTCGCCCACCGCCAGCGGCCTGGACAGCTGCACGGTCATGCGGCCCTCGGGATTGTCCCAGCGCCCGGCCGGGATCGCGGTCCCGTCGACGCTGACCGAGGACACCGCGTAGTTGCGGTCGAGGTCCACCACCAGCCGCTGCAGCGGCTTCGTCGCGCGGAAGGTCAGCGCGGCGTCGCCGTCGATGCGATGGCCGGCCGGGTCGACCTTGAAGCGCAGGTCCGCGTGCTCGAACACCACCGCTTCCTGTTCCGGCGCCCGGGCGAGCCCCGATTGCACCGTGAATGCGCTCAGCGCGGGCTGCGCGTCGGCCTCGTCCGCGGATGCGGCCTGCGGCTGCGCCTGCGCGGCGCCCGCCGTGGCCAGCGCGAGCGCCAGCGCAGCGGACCGCCCCCTGCGATGCATCGGATCCATGAACGTTTCCCCAGCCGGAAATGAACCCGAGTCTTACGACGGCGCGCGGTGGCGGCGCAAGTGCGGCTGGTCCCGGCCCGGCTCAGATGGCGTTAAGCGGTTTTCACGTGTAGTGGACACCACGCGAACGCTTCCGTCCGCGCAACGCACCCGGAGTCGCCATGAACCGCCAGATCCGCCACCGTGCCATTGCCGCCACCGCCCTCGCCGCGCTGCTCGCCGGCGGCGCCGCGACCGCGGCGACCCCGCAGCACCGGGACGACAGCCAGGCGCGCAAGGAACAGCGCCAGGACCACCGCCAGGACAGGCGCGACGACAACCGCGAGGCTGCGCAGGTGCGCCGCGACGTCCGCCGCGAAGCCGTGCAGTCGGTGCGCGACGACCGCCGCGAAGCCGTGCAGGCGCGCCGCGACGTCGTCCAGCCGCAGCGCGGGACGCTGCAGGACCGCCGCGAGGCGCTGCAGCAGCGCGCGGTGATCGAGGCGCGCCGCGACGACGCCCGCGACGCCGTGCAGGATCGGCGCGACGACCGGCGCGACTGGCGCCAGGACCAGCGCCAGGACCGCCAGGATGCGCACCAGGACCGCCGCGATGACCGCCAGGATGCGCGCCAGGATCGCCGCGATGACCGCCACGACTGGCGCCAGGACCGTCGCGACGACCGCAACGACGCGCGCCGCGACGCGCAGCGCCGAATCGCCTACACGCGCTATCGCCAGGACTACGACCACCGCATGCGCGACTATCGCGTGCGCATCGCGCCGCGCTACTACATCCGCCCGGCCCACTACCGCTACTTCTGGGGCGGCACCTGGTACACCACCAGCAACTACGGCGCCGACATGCTGCGCCAGGCCGTGGACTTCGGCTACCGCGAGGGCCTGCGCGCGGGCCGCGCCGACCGCTACGACGGCTGGCCGGCCGATTACCGCGATTCCATCGCGTGGCGCAACGGCGGCTTCGGCTACGCGGGCCGCTACATCACCCGCGCCGACTACGAGTACTACTTCCGCCAGGGCTTCCAGCGCGGCTACGACGACGGCTACTTCGGCCGCATGCAGTACGGCCACTACGTCAACAACGACGCGGTCATCGCCGAAGCCGTGATCGCGACGATCCTCGGCCTGCAGCTGCTCCGCTAGGCGTCGCCGCCCGGCGCGACCGGCAACCGCCAGCCGCGCCGGATCGCGAGGAAGCGCAGCACGAACACGAGCACGGCGCCGGTCGCAAGGACCGGCGCCTGCGGCAGGCCAAGCGCGTCGCCGCCGACCACGACCGCCGCGCCCGCGAGCGCGGCCACCGCATACAGGTCGGCCTGCAGCACCACCGGGATGCGCGCGGCGAGGATGTCGCGGGCGATGCCGCCGCCGATGCCGGTGAGCATGCCCAGCAACATCGCCGACACCGGATTCAGCCCCGCCGCCAGCGCCTTGGTCGCGCCGGTCACCGCGAACAGGCCCAGGCCGATCGCGTCGAACAGCTGCACCGGGTTGCGCATGCGCTCGATGTCGGCGCCGCGGTAGAAGGTCGCCAGGCCCGCCGCGCAGCTCACGGCGATGTAGTGCCAGCTCGCCAGCGCCGCCGGCGGCACCGCGCCGATCAGCACGTCGCGGGCGATGCCGCCGGAAACCGCGGCCGCGAAGGACAGCACCAGCACCCCGAACAGGTCCAGGCGCTTGCGCACGCCCAGGGTCGCTCCGCTGATCGCGAAGACGAACGTGCCGGCGAGGTCGAGCGCGAGCACGAACGGATGCATGGCTCAGGTCCCGTGCAGCAGGAACGGCACCAGCGCCAGGACCGCGAGCGCGGCGAGGATGCCGAGGATCGACAGCAGGACGCGCAGCGGCTCGCGCCGCAGCACGTCGCCGAAGGTTTCCGCGGTGCCGTCGCGCAGCGAGGCCGCGCGCTCGGCGCGGGCGCGCTCGCGGCGGCCATCCTGGTATTCGGCCATCAGCGCCTTCGCCCGCGGCGCGTCCTCGTCGTCGCGGATCCAGATGCCGCCGTGCGAGACGCCCCAGCGGCTGGGCTCGGTCTCGTACCAGGGAATGCGCGCGGCATCGAGCATCGCGCGCACCTCGGCCGCCTCGTCGTCGGGCACCAGGCGCATCTTCAGCAGCAGCGTGGCCATGCCGCCATGATAAGCCGGGCGCCGACGCGCGGTCGCGGGGCAGACCGACCGTCGACGGCCGCGGGCGGCTAAGCGGCGGGGGCGGAGCGCATCGCCACCAGTGCCTGCTGCCCCGAGGCCAGCAGGTTGGTCACGATCCAGTACAGCACCAGGCCGGCCGGGAACGCGTAGAACAGCACGAAGAACACCGCCGCCATCGCCGCGGTGATCCACAGCCGCTTGCGCGCCGCGGCCGCATCGCCTTCGCCGGGCACGAACAGCGCGCCGAGCATCAGGCTGGCCACCAGGCCGAACGGCAGCAGGTTGAGGGTCGCGCCGAACCACGGCAGGTCGACGCCGGTATGCACCAGCCGGTCGGGCTGCGAGAGATCGGGAATGCCGGCGAAGCCGACGCCGTGCAGCTGCGGCGCGTGCAGGAGGATCTGGAACAGCGCGATCAGGATCGGCAGCTGCAGCAGCACCAGCAGCAGCGGCTTCATCCCCGCCGCGGGACTCACGCCGTGCTCGTGGTAGAGCAGTTCGATGCGTTCGGCCTGCTCGCCGCCGCGGTAGCGGGACTTGATCTCCGCGAGCGCCGGCCTGAGCTGCGCCTGGATCTCGTTGAAGCGCTTCTGCTCGCGCAGCGCGCGGCGCGCGAACGGGAACATGAAGAGGCGCACCAGCAACGCGAGCAGGATGATCGCCAGGCCCCAGCTGCCGGTCGCCGACGCGAGCCAGTCCAGCAGCTGCAGCAGCCACAGGCACAGCGCGCGCATCCATCCCCACATTCCGGGGAACATGGGGACCTGCGGATCCACCGTCAGGGCTTCTTGTCGTCGCGCGGCGAGGACGCGGGCAGCGTGCGCTTGCGGATGCGCAGCAGCACCAGCAGGCGGTGCCACCACAGCTTCGCGGTCACGGCGATCGCCGCGAGGCCGGCGATGATGCCCTGCAGGATCATGCTGCCGGAGCTCGGGTCGATGTAGGCCTGCGCCGGCCCGGTCAGGGCCACGAACAGGACCAGCGCCGCGATCAGTTTGTGGGTATTGCTCATGTCGCCTCCGGGGACGTGCCCTTGCCGGACATCAGGTAAAGCGTGCGTTCCGATCCCGGGATGGGCTCGGCGCGCACGATGTTGAAGCAGGTCGAGAACGCGGCCTCGAAGCCGGCCTGGTCGTAGTTGCCGAAGATGTCCTCGCGCGAGGCCAGCAGGCGCCTGACCTGGCTGTCGGCCTTGGGCACGAACTCGATGATGAGCTTCCGGCCCAGCCGCGACAGGTAGCGCGCGACGTTGGCGAGCGGCACGTTGTTGGAGATCGCGATGTGGTGGATCAGCGCGAGCGCCATCACGCAGTCCGCCGGGCCGCGCTGCTCGAGCGAGGCGCGCTCGGCGCCGGCCCAGCCGAGGCCGGGACTGGGATTGGTCAGGTCGAGCAGCAGCGGCAGCGGCTGCGCGCCGCCTTCGCGCCGGGCCTCGCGCCAGTTGTATTCGACCGCGGCCGGATCGATGTCGAACGCGACCGTGTCGGCGCCCGCGCGGCTGGCGATGCGGCTGAACACGCCGGTGTTCGCGCCCAGGTCCCAGACCGTCCGCGGCGCGGCGTCGGCGAGGAAGGCCTCGACCATGCGCTGCTTTTCCGAGAACGCGGCCTCGTCGTAGTTGGTCGCCTGGTAGTAGTCGCCCCACTCCGTGCCGGCCGGCTTCCACGCGAGCTTCGCGACGGTGCCGCGCAGTCCCTGCAGCAGGCCCTCGAGGCCGCGACGGCTGACCGACACGGCGCGCGCGCGCGACGCGGAGGCTTCGCCGCCGTCCACGGTCGCCGCGTGGCTGCGCTGCGCGCGCGCGTGCAGGTGCAGGTGCATCGCCATGCCGAAGCGCCAGCGCGTGGAGCGCGGCAGCAGCGTGCTGGCGAGGTCGAGCGGGATGCCGTCGATGAAGCTGCGCAGCAGGTGCGAGAGGCGCACGTCGGTGTAGGCCATCAGCGCCAGCGGCGCGAGGAAGTGCTGGCAGAACTGCCGGTACGCCACCCACGGCCGGCCTTCCTCGTAGGCCTCGAACGACAGCGTGTCGATCAGCACCGGGCGGCCGCCGCGGAACTGCACGTTGTAGGCGGAGGCGTCCTTGAGCGAGAGGCCGTGTTCGAGCGCCAGCAGCTGCGCGTCGAGCGTCAGCAGCGCCGCGTCCTGCAGCTGGCTGAAGCTCCACTCGTACGGATACGAGATGAAGCCGATCCGCTCCGGTCGCAGCACCCTGTGCGCGCCGGGCGCGAGCGGCGCGACGTCGGCTTCCTCGTGCGCGACCAGCCAGCCGCGCGAGACGAGCTCCGGATACAGGCCGCTGGCCATGAGCCGGTCGTAATCGGCGGCGCCCGCCGCGTCGACCTGGCGGTACACCGTGCCGTCACGGGTGAAGACGAAGCCGGCGGGGTCGCGGAACGAGGCCGGCGAAACGCATCCCTGTGTCAAATCTGGAATCCCCTGTCGCGAAGGTGGCGGGCGATCATGGCGGCGGCCCGGTCGTTGTCCGGCAGCTCGCCCGGCGCGCACTTGTTCCGGTAGCGGGCCATGTCCCCCGAAAACACCCGCAAGCCGTCGAGCCGCATGATATACCAGCGCTGGCACACGACCATCGCCGCGGAATCCAGCCCGTAGGTCGGCGGGCCCTTGTCCTCCATGCTGCCCCGCATCTCGTTGTCGTCGGTCTGGAAGTGCTTTCGACGCACGCGATAGATGCTGTAGATCGGGCGCGTGCGCGGATAGCCGCCGTCCAGCAGCGAGCCGCCCTCCATCCATCCGGGAGCGTCCAGCCCCAGGTAGTCGAGCAGCGTCGGCGCGACGTCCAGCAGCTGGCTGTTGCCGGGCACGTGGCCGCGATGCGCGCCCTTCGGGAAGATGAAGATCAGCGGCACCCGGGCGCGCACTTCCCAGTTGTTGTCGTGGTCGGAGGTGACGACGACGATCGTGTGGTCGAGCAGGCCGCGCTGCTCGAGCTGGTCCATCATCGCCCCGAACCGGCGGTCCGAGTCCAGGATCGCGTCGTCGAGCTCGGCCTTCTTCTTCTCCTTCGCGGTGGCGAACTCTCCCGCGGAGAACTGGCGCGTCCGCGGCCGGTAGTCGCAGCAGTGCGTGCCGAGCAGGTGGACGTGCATGAAGAACGGCTGCGTGGACCCCTCGATGGTCCGCGCCACGCGCGCCATGCGCTGGTCGTCCGAGGTGTCCTTGACCGGGCCGATGTCCTTCGCCATGACTTCGGCGAACGGATCCTTCATCCGCTCGATGAACAGCAGGTGCTTCACGCGCTCCGACAGCCGCCCCGCGCTGCTCCGCAACAGCATCGCGGGGCGCTGCAGCGCCATCGACCAGCGGCCCGCCGATGCGGTGTCGACGACGCGGCCGTTGGCCTCGTCGAACGCGCCGTCGAAATTGAGGTCGGGGCCGTCGGCGTAATAGCGGATGGTTTCCTGGTAGGTGCGGTATCCGAGCTGCCGGAGCAGGCGCGGCAGGCTCTCGTACGCGTCGCGGCCTTCCAGCGTGTACGGCGGATACAGGACCTTGGTGGTGGTCGGGTACTTGCCGGTCAGCATCGAGGTGAGCGAACCGGTGGTCCACGCGGAGTTGGTGAACGCGTTGTCCGCGATCATGGCCTGGTCCAGGTAGCGGTCCAGGTTCGGCGTGGTCTTGCGCTTGTAGCCGTAGGCCGACATGTAGTCGGCATTCACGCCGTCGGAGGCGAACAGGATGATGTTCGGCAGCTGGCCGCCGTGCGCGGCGCGGATGCCGCGCGCGCCGAGCTCGCCACCGCTGTAGAGCGTCCACCCGAACGCGAGCCCGGACGCGGCGAACAGCGCGCACGCCACCGGAACGCGCCATCGCGCCGGCGCCACCGGGCGCCGCACCTGCAGCACGATCACCACGAGCACCAGGAGCCAGTACAGCGGCGCGGTCAGCAGCGTGGTGCGGACGATGCCCCACGAGAACATCGTGTAGGTGAAGTTGTCGACGAGCATCAGCACGATCGCCGCGGCGACCAGCGCCGGCGCGACGCGCGGCAGGAAGGCCGCGACGCGCGCGAGCCCGAGCCGCGACAGCAGCCACGCGAGCAGGCAGGCCAGCACGTGCAGCGCCAGCGCGCCCAGCATCCACGGCAACGCGGAGGCGAACAGGCCGACGATGCGCTGGGACATCGGCCAGGTGGTCAGGAAGGACGGCTTCGTCGCGAGGAACAGCCACTCGAGGAACGCGAAGATGAACGCGTACAGGATCGTCTTCGCGGCAGCATGCAAATAGCGGTCTCGCATCGGCACTCCATGGACCCCCGGGCCGGGGCACCTTAACAGACGCCCGCGCCGCGGTGGCAGCGCGCCGCCGCGGCGCGAACCGCTAGACTGCGCGCCGGACCCATGGGGAAGGCCCGATGCACGGCGAATACAAGGTGCCCGGCGGGAAGCTGGTCGTGGTCGACCTCGAGGTCGAGGACGGCCGGCTCGCGCGCGTCCAGGTCAGCGGCGACTTCTTCCTCGAGCCGGATTCGGCGCTGGAAGCGATCAACGCCTCGCTCGCCGGGCTGCCCGCCGACGCCGGTCCCGCGCAACTGGCGGCGGCGGTGCGCGCCGGCGCCGGCCCCGATGCGATCCTGTTCGGGATCACCCCCGAAGGCGTCGCCGTCGCCGTGCGGCGGTCGCTCGGTTACGCGGACCCGGCCGCATGAGCCGCAGCACCTGGCAGGACCATGCGTGGCAGCTGGTGCACGAGCCGCCGCAATCGCCGGCGCTGCACATGGCGCTGGACGACGTGCTGGTCGACGAAGTGTCCGCCGGGCGCCGCGGGCCGACGTTGCGGGTCTGGGAATGGGCCTCGCCCGCGGTCGTGATCGGCCGCTTCCAGTCGCTGCGCAACGAAGTGGACATGGAGGCCGCGCGCCGCCACGGCATCGAGGTCGTGCGCCGCATCAGCGGCGGCGGCGCGATGTTCATCGAACCGGGCAACACCATCACCTGGTCGATCTTCGCCCCGATCGACATGGTCGAGGGCATGGGATTCGAGCAGGCGTACGCGTTGATGGATGCATGGGTGCTGGCCGCGCTCGGCGAGCTCGGCGTCCAGGCCTGGTACCAGCCGCTCAACGACATCGCCTCGCCCGCCGGCAAGATCGCCGGCGCCGCGCAGGCGCGCCGCGGCAAGGCGGTGCTGCACCACGTGACCATGGCCTACGACATCGACGCGGACAAGATGCTGCAGGTGCTGCGCATCGGCCGCGAGAAGCTGTCGGACAAGGGCACCGCGAGCGCGCAGAAGCGCGTCGACCCGTTGCGCAGCCAGACCGGCCTCGCGCGCGAGGCGATCATCGCTGCGTTCGTGGACTCCTTCCGCAGGCGCCACGGCGGGCTCGCCGCCGATGCGCTGCGCGCGGACGAGCTGGCACGGGCGCAGGCGCTGGCCCGCGACAAGTTCTCGACCGAAGCGTGGACCGGCCTGGTGCCCTGAGGCGGGCGTTCACCAG
>JBQCJF010000019.1:0-4767 GCA_051953015.1 Luteimonas sp. | reverse complement strand
GGATTCATCCGGCCAGTCTAACCGCCGGGCTGGAGACGGGCCATGCCCGCGGTGTGACCCCGCGCAGCCTAGCCCCAGGGCCGGGCGAGATGCAGGCGGACGGCGCGGACCCCCGGCAGGGCGCGGAGCAGGCCGGGCAGCGCCGCGTCGGCACGGACGCCGCGCCCGCCGTTGATGCTCAGCCGGCCCTTCGCCCCGGGGGTGATCGCCTCGACCAGCAGCGGGGTCGCGCCCTCGTGGCCGCGCAGGGCCTCCAGGAAGCGCTCCAGCGCCGCCTCCTCGCGCAGGTCGAGCTGCACCGAGAGGCGCTGCGCGTGGCCCGGACAGGCCTGCACGTAGTCCCAGGCGCGGCGCGCGCGCAGCGAGAAGCCGCCGCTGAACTCGTCCTCGCGCAGCCCGCCCTCGACCAGCAGGATGCGGTCGCGGGTCAGCAGCGGCGCGCATTCGTTCCAGGCTTCGGCGAAGAAGGCGCATTCGATGCGGCCGCGGCCGTCGTCGAGCTGCACGAAGGCCTGCGACTCGCCGCGCTTGCGCATGCCGATGACCTGGCCGGCGACGATGACCGCGGTTTCCTGGCGCCAGCCGCGGCGTTCCTCCTGCGGACGACCGGCCCAGATCCGGTCGAGGTCGCCGAGGTCGTGGCCGAGCAGCGCGCGCAGGTCCTCGCGGTACGGGTCGAATGGATGGCCGCTGAGGTAGTGGCCGAGCGTCTCGCGCTCGCCCTGCAGGCGCTGCAGCAGCGGCCATTCGTCGGCCTGCGGCAGCTCGATGCGCAGCTCGGGCGCGGCCATGCCGCCACCGCCGCCGAACAACGACACCTGGCCGGCCTCGCGCTCGCGCGCGAGCTGGTCGGTGGCCTTCAGCACCTCCGGCAGCTGCAGCATCAGCGAGGCGCGGTTGCGGCCGAGCGCGTCGAGCGCGCCCGCGTTCACCAGCGCCTCGAGCGCGCGCTTGTTGAGCTTCGTCGAATCCACGCGGCGGCAGAAGTCGAGCAGGTCGGCGAACGCGCCGCCGCGCTCGCGCTCCTCGACGATCGCCTCGCAGGCGCCGCGGCCCACGCCCTTCACCGCGCCGAGGCCATAGCGCACGGTGCCACGCGCGCCGCCGCCTTCGCCCTGCGCGAGGTCGATGGCCTCGAACATGTAGGTCGACGCGTTGACGTCCGGCGGCAGCACGGCCAGTTCCATCGCCCGCGCCTCGTCGAGGAAGCCGACGACCTTGTCGGTGTTGTCCATGTCGCTGGACAGCACCGCCGCCATGAATTCGGCCGGATGGTGCGCCTTCAGCCACGCGGTCTGGTACGACACCAGCGCGTAGGCGGCGGCGTGCGACTTGTTGAAGCCGTAGCCGGCGAACTTCTCCAGCAGGTCGAAGATCGGGCCGGACTCGCGCGGCGGGATGCCGTGGGTCTCGAGCGCGCCGGCCTCGAACTTGGCGCGCTCCTTCGCCATCTCCTCGACCTTCTTCTTGCCCATCGCGCGGCGCAGCAGGTCCGCGCCGCCGAGCGAGTAGCCGGCCAGCACCTGCGCCGTCTGCATCACCTGCTCCTGGTACACGACCACGCCGTAGGTCGGCGCCAGGATCGGTTCCAGCAGCCTGTGCGGATAGCGCACCTCCGCGCGGCCGTGCTTGCGCTCGATGAAGTCGGGGATCAGGTCCATCGGGCCCGGGCGGAACAGCGAGACCAGCGCGATCAGGTCCTCGAAGCGGTCCGGCTGCGCGCGCCGCAGCAGCTCGCGCATGCCGCGCGATTCGAACTGGAACACGGCGATGGTGTCGCCGCGCGCGAACAGGCGGTAGGTTTCGGCGTCGTCGAGCGGCAGCGCGGTGATGTCGAGCGTGGCGGCGCCGCGCGCCGCGCGCGCGTTGATCGCCTTCACCGCCCAGTCGATGATCGTGAGCGTGCGCAGGCCGAGGAAGTCGAACTTCACCAGGCCGATCGCCTCGACGTCGTCCTTGTCGAACTGCGTGACCGGGTTGCGGCCGGCGCCGTGGCCGTCGTGTTCCGCGAACAGCGGGCAGAACGAGGACAGCGGCTCCGGCGCGATCACCACGCCGCCGGCGTGCTTGCCGGCGTTGCGCGTCAGGTCCTCGAGCTGCAGCGCCAGGTCGATCAGGTCGCGGACGTCGTCCTCGGCCGCGTAGCGCTGGATCAGCTCGTCCGAGCGCCAGTTCTCGTCGTGGCGCGACTTGTCGGTGCGGCCGAGTGCGTCGTCGAGCGAGATGCCCAGCGTCATCGGCACCAGCTTGGCGATGCCGTCGACGAAGCCGTACGGGAAGCCGAGCACGCGCCCGGCGTCGCGCACCACCGCCTTCGCCGCCATCGTGCCGTAGGTGATGATCTGGCTGACGCGGTCGCGGCCGTACTTGCCGGCGACGTAGTCGATGACCTCGTCGCGGCGGTCCATGCAGAAGTCGATGTCGAAGTCTGGCATCGACACGCGTTCCGGGTTGAGGAAGCGCTCGAACAGCAGGTCGTACGGGATCGGGTCGAGGTCGGTGATGCCCAGCGACCACGCGACCAGCGAACCGGCGCCGGAACCGCGGCCCGGGCCGACCGGGATGCCGTGGTCCTTCGCCCAGTTGATGAAGTCGGCGACGATCAGGAAGTAGCCCGGGAAACCCATGCGGACGATCACGTCCAGCTCGGTCTCCAGGCGCGCCTCGTAGCTTTCGCGGGTGTGGCCCGGCGCGGGTTCCTGCTTCTCCAGGCGGCGCGCGAGGCCGGCGCGCGCCTGCGAGCGGATCCAGCTGTCGAGCGTCTCGTCCGAGGGCACCGGGAACGCCGGCAGGTAGTAGGTGCCCAGCGACAGCGCGAAATTGCAGCGCGTCGCCAGCGCGAGCGTGTTGTCGACCGCGTCGGGCAGGTCGGCGAACAGCGCCTCCATGTCCTCGGACGATTTGAGGTACTGCTCGGGGCTGTAGTCGCGTGGGCGGCGCGGGTCGTCGAGCACGCGGCCGGTGGCGATGCACACGCGCGCCTCGTGCGCCTCGTAGCCGTCCGGCTCGAGGAAGCGCACGTCGTTGCTCGCGACCAGCGGGATGCCGCGCGCGGACGACGCGTGCACGGCGAAGGCGTTGAACGCGTCCTCGCCGTCGCGGCCGGTCCGCGTCAGTTCCAGGTGCACGTTGCCGCCGGTGTGGCGCTGCAGGTCGGCCAGCCACTGCGCGGCGAGGTCGTGGCGGCCCGACGCGGCCAGGCGCCCGGCCTCGCTCTCGCGGCCGGCGAGCGCGAACAGCCCGGCGTTGTCCGCGTGCAGCCAGTGCGGCCGCACCACCACGCCGTCGTGGCGGTGGCCTTCCATCCACGCGCGCGACAGCAGCCGCGACAGCGCGAGGTAGCCGGCGTTGTCGCGGCACAGCAGGGTCAGGCGCGTCGGCGCCTCGTCGCCCTCGGCGAGCAGGATGTCGGCGCCGGTGACCGGCTTGACGCCGGCGGCTTCCGCGGCCTTGTGGAACTTGACCAGCGAAAAGAGGTTGGCGTGGTCGGTGATCGCCACCGCAGGCTGGCCCAGCGCCGCGCAGCGCCCGATGAGTTCCGGGATCCGGATCGTCGAGTCGACCAGCGAATACTCGCTGTGCAGGTGCAGGTGGACGAAGCGGGCGGGCATGGCTCACCGCAGCCTAGCCCCCGGCCCGGGACCGGACAAGGCTTGACTTGCGCGCCTGCCCGGCCCCGGCGGGCCGCGCCCGGCTCAGCCGATGCGGAACAGCTCGCGCGGGCGGGCGTCGTCGTTCGCGTAGCGGCTCGCCTGGACCCGCAGGTGGTGCTGCCACAGCGCGATCTCGGCGAGGCATTCGCGCAGCACGTGGCGGGCGGTGTCCGGGTCGAGGGTCGAGAGCAGCGCGTCGAAGCCGGCGACCGCGTCGCGGCCGGGCCTGGGCGCGAGGTCTTCGTCGAGGCCGAAGTCCATGGCCGGAAGCGCGGAATCGTCGATGGTCTGGTTCGCGGCACGCATGGCACGTTCCTCCTCGGGGTGGGGGCTTCCCGATTGGATGCGCGCAGAGCGTGCGCCGTTGCAATGCCGCGCGGATGCGCCGCAAGTCGGCATGACTTCAGGCGCGTTGCGCTGCGTTCAGGCGCCGGCGAAGGCCGGTTCGCATTCAGCGAACAGGTCCGGCCCCTGCAGCGCCTCGCGCACCGGCGCGAAGCTGCGGCGGTGCTCGGGGCACGGGCCCAGGCGGGCCAGCGCCTCGAGGTGCGCGGGCGTGCTGTAGCCCTTGTGCGCGTCGAAGCCGTAACCGGGCCAGCGCGCGTGCAGCGCGCGCATGTGCCGGTCGCGCGACACCTTGGCGAGGATCGACGCGGCCATGATCGCGCGGTCGAGCGCGTCGCCGCCGACGATCGCGCGCGCGGCGCAGGGCAGGCCGGGCGGGAGCCGGTTGCCGTCGATGCGCGCCTCGAGCGCGCAGGCGGCGTGCGCGCCCGCCGCCAGCGCGGCGGCGACGCCGCGCAGCGACTCGCGCATGCCGTGCATGGTCGCGTGGTAGATGTTGAGGCGGTCGATGTCGGCGACGTCCACGAACACCACGTGCCAGGCGAGCGCCCGCTCGACGATGCGCGGATAGAGCTTCTCGCGGCAGGCTTCGTCGAGCTGCTTGGAATCGTCCAGGCCGTTGACCGGCGTCCGCCCCGGCGGGAACACGACCGCCGCGAGGACCACGGGCCCCGGGAGGGGGCCGCGGCCGGCTTCGTCCACGCCGGCGAACAGCGTCGCCGCACCGGTGGCGGTGGCCGGCGCGTCCACGTTCATGGCAGCACCGCCT
>JBQCJF010000018.1:0-2059 GCA_051953015.1 Luteimonas sp. | reverse complement strand
CGAGCGGCGCGCGGCCGTCCCACGCGGCATTCCAGCCTTCCGGCAGCGGCGCCCGCGCCGTGGCGGCGTGGAGCACGTCGCGCCAGCGCCGCACGCGCGCCCCGGGCCAGGCGAACGCCGCTTCGGCGTCGCGGCGAGCCGGCAGCAGTTCGTGCTCGATGCGCGCGACGCCGTTGGCCGGCAGCGGCGGCAGCCCGAGGCCGCCCACCCAGCGCCGCAGCACGCGCGCGCGCCGCGCCGCGGGCAGCGCGAGCAGCGCGGGCAGGTCGAGCGTGTCGGCGCTGCCGTGCTGCAGCGACGCGAGCTGCCGCGCGTCTTCGGCGTCGAGCAGGTCGGCGGCTTCGGCGGCGAGCCGCGCGCTCGACGCGAACGCCGACGCGGCATGCGGCCAGCGCGCGCGCAGCCGTGGCATCACCTCGTGGCGGAGGTAGTTGCGGTCGAACGACGCATCGGCGTTCGACGGATCCTCGAGCCAGCGCAACCCATGCGCCTGTGCGTAGGCCTCGAGCGTCGCCCGCGGCAGATCGAGCAGGGGACGCCACGCCCAGCCGGCGCCGTAGGCGCGCCACGGCCGCATCGCCGCCAGCCCGTCGGGGCCGGAGGCGCGCAGCGCGCGCAGCAGGAAGGTTTCCGCCTGGTCGTCGGCGTGGTGGGCGAAGGCGAGCGCCTCGCCCTCGCGCAGCGCCGCGGCCAGCGCGGCATGGCGCGCCGCGCGCGCCGCCGCTTCCGGGCCGTGGCCCGCGCCGGTGGGGACGTCCACGCGCACGGTTTCGAGCGGGACGCCGAGCGCATCGCAGGCGGCGGCGCAATGCGCGGCCCACGCCGCCGAATCGGGGTGCAGGCCGTGGTCGACGTGGATCGCGCGCAGGCCGCCGTGCATCGCCGGATGCGCGGCGAGCCAGTGCAGCAACACCGTCGAATCGAGGCCGCCGCTGAAGGCCGCGAGCACCGGCCGCGCGGGCGCGGCGGGCTGCGGCGTCGGGTTCACGCCGCCTCGTAGGCGCCGTAGCCGCGCAGGCGCTCGTAGCGGCGCTGCAGCAGCGCGTCGATCGGCATGCCTTCCAGCACGTCGAGCTCGTTGAGCAGCACCGCCTTCAGGCGCCGGCCCATCTGCACCGGATTGCGGTGCGCGCCGCCGATCGGCTCGCGCACGACCTTGTCGACCAGGCCCAGCTCCTTCAGGCGGTTCGCGGTGAGGCCGAGCTGCTCCGCCGCGTCCTTCGCCTTCTCGGCGGTCTTCCACAGGATCGACGCGCAGCCTTCCGGCGTGATCACCGAATAGGTGCTGTATTCGAGCATGTTGGTGATGTCGCCGACGCCGATCGCGAGCGCGCCGCCGGAGCCCCCCTCGCCGATCACCGTGCAGATGATCGGCGTGCGCAGCTCGGCCATCTCCAGCAGGTTGCGCGCGATCGCCTCGGACTGGCCGCGCTCCTCCGCGCCGATGCCCGGGTACGCGCCCATCGTGTCGATGAAGGTCAGCAGCGGCAGGCGGAAGCGCTCGGCGAGCTTCATCAGCCGCAGCGCCTTGCGGTAGCCCTCGGGACGCGGCATGCCGAAGTTGCGCTTGAGCTTGGACTTGGTGTCGCGGCCCTTCTCGTGGCCGATGACGACGACGCTGCGGCCGTCGATGCGCGCCAGGCCGCCGACGATCGCGGCGTCGTCGGAATAGGCGCGGTCGCCGGCGAGTTCCTGGAACTCCTCGCAGATGATGCGCAGGTAATCCATGGTGTACGGCCGCGCCGGGTGGCGCGAGAGCTGCGAGACCTGCCACGGGGTCAGGTCGCGGAAGATGTGGGCGGTGCGCTGGCGGACCTTGTCCTGGAGCGCGTGCACTTCGGCGTCGATGTTCACCGCGCCGCCCTGGCTGGCCTGGCGGAGCTCCTGGATCTTGGCTTCCAGGTCGGCGATCGGCTGCTCGAAATCGAGGTAGTTCGGGTTCATCCGGCCAGTCTACCGCGCCCCGGCAGCGGGCCCTATCCCCAGGGGCGGGCGAGGTGCAGGCGCACCGCCCGCACGCCCGGCAGGGCGCGCAGCAGGCCGGGCAGGGCGGCATCGG
>JBQCJF010000017.1:0-3934 GCA_051953015.1 Luteimonas sp. | reverse complement strand
TCAACGCAAGAGCCGGGAGGGCCGGCACCCCGGCCGCCGCGCCCGCGAGGGCGGCGGGGGGCTGCCGCCGCGACGCCGCGCCGGCCGCGCCGGACGGGGCGGCCCCGTCCGCACCCGCGGCGGCCGCGCCTGCCGCGCCGGCCGCGCCCGAAGCGCGGGCACCTGTCCAGCGGCAGCGCCAGGACGGCGCGGACGCGATGCCCGTGCTGGAGGTCACCGCCGTCGACGGCAAGCCCTGGCGCCTCGCCGACCGGCGCGGCCACTGGGTGGTCGTGAACTACTGGGCGACCTGGTGCGGTCCGTGCCTCAAGGAGATGCCGGAGCTGTCCGCGCTCGACGCGATGCGCGAGGACGTGGAGGTAATCGGCCTCGCCTACGAGGACACCACGCCCGCGGACCTGCGGGCCTTCCTCGTGAAGCATCCCGTCGTCTACCCGGTGGCGCCGGTGGACGTGTACGACCCGCCCGCGGCCTTCGACGCGCCGCGCGGCCTGCCCACCACCTGGCTGATCGCCCCCGACGGCCGTGTGGCCCGCCATTTCCTCGGCCCGGTGACCGCGGCCGACCTCCAGGCGGCGATCGCGAAGGGCGCGCCGGCCGCCTGAGGTCCCCCACGGGCCCCGCGCGGCGCGGCGGCCTGCGACGAAACGGGGTTTCCGGGGGCTGAATCGCCTTGAAGCCAGGGCCCGGTTCGGCTGTACTAGTTCACATAGTACAGCTAGGACAGCCCATGGCCCGTACCCGCCCCCTGATGATCCAGATCGCCACCGGCGATCCGCGCCCGATCGGCAAGCAGATCGTCGACGCCGTGCGCATGAAGATCGCCACCGGCGAGCTCGAACCCGGCGACCAGCTGCCCAGCGTCCGCGGCCTGGCGCAGCAGCTCACCATCAACCCGAACACGGTCGCCAAGGCCTACGCCGAGCTCGCCGCCGAAGGCTGGGTCGACTCGCGCCAGGGCCTGGGCCTGTACGTCGCCCCGCCGCGCCAGCGCCTCAGCGACGCCGAGCGCGAGCGCCGGCTCGACGAGGCGATCCATCGCTTCCTGCACGACGTCATCGCCCTCGACTTCGCGCCTGACGAGGTGCAGGCGCGCCTCCACCACGAATTTCTCGCGCTTGCGCCCCGCAAGAGCGCCTGACCCCAAGAACGATCCAACGGAAGACACCCCATGACCGACGATTACGTCATCGAGACCGTCGCGCTGACCAAGCGCTACGGCCGCAAGCTCGCGCTCGACGCGCTCGACCTGCGCATCCCGCGCGGCCGCATCCACGCCGTGGTCGGCGCCAACGGCGCGGGCAAGTCCACGCTGTTCCGGATCCTGCTCGGCTTCATGCCGCAGACGTCCGGGGAGGCCCGCATCCTCGGCCGCGACAGCCGCGCGCTGCGGCCGGAGGACCGGTCCCGCATCGGCTTCGTCAACGAGGAGCACACGCTGCCGGGCTGGATGACCGTCGGCGCCGTGGTCGGGATGCAGCGCCACCAGTACCCGCGCTGGCGCCAGGAAGCCTTCGACGAGGTGATCGGCCACTACCACGTGCTGCCGGACCAGAAGGTCGGGCAGCTGTCGCGCGGCGAGCGGGCCGGCTTCAACCTCGCGCTGGCGCTGGCGCAGTCGCCGGAACTGCTGGTGCTCGACGAGCCGACGCTCGGCCTCGACGTCGTCGCCAAGCGCGCGTTCCTCGAATCGCTGCTGTACAGCAACGCGGCCGAGCAGTGCACCGTCATCTATTGCTCGCACCAGATGGAAGAGGTCGAGCGCGTCGCCGACAACCTCGTGATCCTCGAGCAGGGCCGCCTGGTCAGCATGTCCGCGCCCGACGATTTCCGCGCCCGCGTCAGCCACTGGATCGCCGACATCCCGTTCAAGGGGCCCGATCCGCGCACCGTGCCGGGACTGCTCGAGCAGCAGCGCCTCGACGGCCTGCAGCACTACATCGTGCTCGACCAGGACGAGCGCTTCGAGGAATTCCTGCGCGCCGCGGGCGCGCGATCGATGCAGAGCATGCCGGTGAGCCTCGACCGCGCGGTCAACGGCTTCCTGGCGAAGAACCATGCGGCGCCGGCGAAGGAGGGCGTGCGATGAAGGACCTGTTCAAGGGTGAGCTGCTGCGCTTCCGCCTGTGGGCGATCGCGGCCGCCGTGATCCACGTCGCCGTGCTCGGCTTCATGGCCCGGCTCGTCGACCTCGCGCAGCAGCCGAAGCTGGTGTACCAGGTGTTCGGCATGGTCTATGCCGTCGCCGGCGTGCTGCTCGGCCTCTACCAGATGGGCACGTACCGGCGCGCCAACCACTGGCTCAACCTGCTGCACCGGCCGCTGCACCGGCTGCGGATCGCGGGCGCGCTGTGCGGCGCCGGAGGCGTGGTGCTGGCGGTGGCGATCGCGCTGCCGATCCTCGCCGTCGCCGGCTACCAGGAGGCGCTGACCGCGCGCGTCGTCGACGTGCGGCATTGGCTGTTGCCCGTGGCCGCGCTGCTGATCGCCGCCTGCGGATACCTCGCCGGCGCGTACGGGATGCTCGCCAACCGGCGCTATTCCGCGGCCGCGGCGCTGCTGCCGATGGCGTTCATGTTCTCGCATGCGCCGGGCCTCGCCGCGCTGGCGGTGCAGGCGATCGTGCTGCTGTCGCTCGCTGTGCTCGTCGGCATCGCGTTCAAGCCGCAGCTCGACGAGCCGCCGCGCCATCCGCTCGCGGTGGCCGCGACCGCGCTGCCGGTGCAGGTGGCCGCCTACTTCCTGCTGTGGATGCTCGGCACCGGTTACGAGATCGGGCTGACGGCGCTCGGGATGCACCCCCTCAACGGCGCGCAGCCGGCGCCGACGGGCTACATCGCGGCCGGTCGCATGGAGCCGAAGGAGCGCCTGCTCGCGGGCCTCGCGTCGAGCCGCGACGCGGACGCCCCGCTGTGGCGCGAGCAGGCCGCGTTGTCGGACGTGTTCGCGCTGTATCCGATGCGCGACCTGCCGATCCGCGGCCAGCTGACCGGCACGATGCAGCCGCTGGAGTTCGACGAATCCGAACGGCCGATCACCTGGACCTTCAGCCACGACCGCATGCGCTTCGTCGGCCGCGGCTCGCTCGACGGCCGGCCGCGCGGCGAGCTGGGCGTCGGCGAAGGCAACGCGCCGTTCCCGGGTCCGGCGATGCCGATCGGCGGCGGGTACCTGGCCACGCCGACCGTCGCCTACCAGTACGACGAGGACCAGCACCGCGTGTTCCCGCGCGTGCGCCTGCCCGCCGGCGAAGTCTTCGCCGGCATGCCGGAAGCGGCCGGCGAGAACATCGCCGTGCTCAGCGACCGCGCGCTCTACATCTATCCCGGCCGCGAGGCGGCGAACACGCTCGACGTGCTGAAGCCGGTGCTGCGGATGCCGATGCCGGGCCCGGTCGGCAAGCTGAGCAGCGTCGAGCTGATGGAGCTGCTGGACGGCTACCTGGTGTCGTTCACCTACACGAACGGCGCGTGGTCGGGCGAGGCCGAACCGTACCAGCAGGTCATGATCGTCAACAGCGGGCGCAGCGACGGGACCGGGCATGTGCGCCAGGTGTCGCGGCGCGCGCTGACCTACGACCTGCCGCTCGCCTACACGATGCGCAGCTGGTGGCTGTCGCCGGCGCTGCGCGAACTGTGCCTGTCGGTGCAGGAGCTGCTGGCGCCGCGCGATCCGCTGGGCGCGGGCGACATCCCGCCGCCGCCCCGCAACATCGTGCTGCTGGCGGCCGTGCTCTGCATGCTGTCGTTGCTGGGCGCCATCGTCCTGACCCGCCGCCGCATCGCGACGCCGCTGGCGCGCTGGGCGTGGGTGCTCGCCTGCGGCGTGGTCGGCCTGCCGGCGCTGGCGAGCCTGTGGCTGCTGTATCCGGCGACGGAGCGCGCCACGGCACCCGCGCCGGCGCGGATGCCCGCCGGAGCGCCCGTCGCCGGGG
>JBQCJF010000016.1:0-28632 GCA_051953015.1 Luteimonas sp. | reverse complement strand
CCGCCTCGCCACCGCCGCCCCGCCCGCCGCGCCGCGCATCGCCCGCATCGTCGGCGCGCGCATGGCCGAAGCGCTGGCCCACGAGCGCCTGCGCGGCGACGTCGCCCGCCTCGAGAACGCCGAACGCCTGCAGCACGCGCTGTACGCGATCGCCGACATGGCCGGCTCCGGCCTCGACATGCCCGACATGCTGCGCGGCCTGCACCGCATCGTCTCCGGGCTGATGTACGCCGAGAACTTCTACGTCGCGCTGTACGACGAGCCCAGCGACAGCCTGCGCTTCGCCTACTTCGCCGACACCGTGGACCAGGACGAGCACCCCGCCGACGAGGTGGTGCCGATGTCGCGCCTCGAGCGCGGCCTGACCTGGTACCTGGTGAAGGACGCGCGGCCGATGATGGGCAGCACCGAGGAACTGCGCGCGCGCATGTCCGGGCCGCTCGAACTGCATGGCGCCGACAGCGTCGACTGGCTCGGCGTGCCGATGATCCGCGACGGCCGCGTGCGCGGCGCGCTCGTCGTCCAGAGCTACCTGGAAGGCGTGCGCTACACCCAGGCCGACATGAACCTGCTCGCGTTCGTGGCGGAGCACGCGCTCACCGCCATGGAGCGCCGCGAGGCGCGCGCGCAGCTCGAGCACCGCGTCGAGGAGCGCACGCGGCAGCTCGCGGAAGCGAACCGCGACCTGAGCCGCGAGGTCGCCGAGCGCCAGCGCGGCGCACGGCTGCAGGCGGCGCTCTACCGCCTCGCCGCCCTCGCCAACGGCGAGGAAAGCACCGAGGCCTTCTACCGCAGCGTGCACGCGATCGTCGGCGCGCTGATCAACGCGCGCAACTTCTACATCGCGCTGGTGACGCCCGACGGCTCCGAGGTCAGCTTCCCGTACGCGGTCGACGCCTGCGAGACCGACTGGTCGCCGCGCTCCTCCGGGCGCGGCATGACCGAGTACGTGATGCGCACCGGCAAGCCGCAGGTCGTGGACATGCCGCGCATGCTCGAGCTGGTGCGCGAGGGCGAGGTCGACGCGCGCTTCGTCGACGGCACCGTCACCAGCTGGCTCGGCGCGCCCCTGCTCGGCGCGGGCGGCGTCGCGATCGGCGCCGTCGCCGTGCAGTCGTATTCGCAGAGCCGCGGCTACGACGCCCGCGACGCCGAGCTGCTCGCCTTCGCCGCGCACCAGATCGCCAGCAGCCTGCAGCGGCGCATGGCGGCCGAGGCCCTGCGCCTGGCCAACATGCGCCTCGAGGACCGGGTCGAGCGCCGCACCCGCGAGCTGCGCGAGCAGGTCGCGCAGCGCGAGCAGGCCGAGGCGCGCCTGCGCCACCAGGTCATGCACGACCCGCTGACCGGCCTGCCCAACCGGGTCTGCCTGCGCGAGCGCATCGACGCGGCCGTGGCCCGGATGCGTGAAGGCGGGGCGCGACCGTTCGCCCTGCTCTACATCGACGTCGACCGCTTCAAGCAGATCAACGACACGCTCGGCCACCTCGTCGGCGACGACGTGCTGCGCGAGGTCGCGCAGCGGCTGGCGCGCATCGCGCAGCCGCCGGACCTGGTCGCGCGCCTGTCCGGCGACGAATTCGCGATCCTGGTCGAGGACGTCGGCGGCGCCGAGGACGCGACCCGCGTCGCCACCTGGGTGATCGAGGCGCTGCGCCGGCCGGTGCAGGTCGGCGATCGCGCGCTGCAGACCAGCGCCAGCGTCGGCATCGCGGTCGGCGACCGTGGCTACGACGACACGGACGCGGTCCTGCTCGACGCCGACCTCGCGCTCTACCGCGCCAAGGAACGCGGCCGCAACCGCTGCGTGGTGTTCGACGACGAACTGGAGCGCGCGGCGCGCGACAGCCTCGCGCTCGAGCGGCAGATCGGCGAAGGCCTGGAACGCGACGAGTTCCAGCCCTGGTTCGAGCCGCTGGTGCGCCTCGCCGACGGCGAGGTGATCGGCCACGAGGCGCTGCTGCGCTGGCACCACCCGCGGCGCGGCGTGCTGCTGCCGGGCGAGTTCCTGCAGGTCGCCGAAGACAGCGGGCGCCTCGACGCGATCGACTGGCGCGTGTTCGAGCGCGCCTGCGCGGCGGCTTCCTCGCTGCCCGGCAACGGTTTCGTCTCGGTCAACCTCGCCACCCGCATGTTCCGCGACGGCGACCTGGACGCGCGCCTCGCCGGACTCGCGCGGGCAGCGGACCTGGCGCCGGGACGGCTGTGCGTCGAGCTCGGCGAGGGCGCGCTGCTGCAGGATCCCGACGCCGTCGCCGACGTGCTGCATCGCCTCCGCGAGGCGGGCATCCATGCCGTGCTGGACGACTTCGGTACCGGCCAGTCCTCGCTGCCGGTGGTGCACCGCTTCCCGCTGCGGATGATCAAGATCGACCGATCGCTGGTGGCGCTGCTGGACGGCGACGGCGATGGCGCCGGCAGCGAGGACGGCCGCGGCCGCGCGGTGGTTGCCGCGGTCATCGCCCTCGCGCGCACGCTCGGGCTCGAGGTGCTGGCGGTGGGCGTGGAGAGCGAGGCGCAGCGCAGGGCGCTGCTCGCGATGGGTTGCCACTACGGGCAGGGCTTCCTGTTCGGCCGCGCGCGGCCGGCGACGCAGCCGGCGTCCTGACCCGCGTATCCTGCCGGCATGGCAGGCACGCGAACGACAGCGGACACGGCACGCGGCGAAGTCCGCGTCGGCATCGGCGGCTGGACGTTCGCGCCGTGGCGCGACAACTTCTACCCGAAGGGCCTGGTCCAGCGCCGCGAGCTGGAATACGCCAGCCGCCACGTCAGCGCGATCGAGGTCAACGGCACCTGGTACGGCGCGCAGAAGCCGGCCACCTACGCGAAATGGCGCGACGAAGCGCCGGATGGCTTCGTGTTCTCGGCCAAGGCGCCGCAGCGCATCACCCGTTCGCGCGTGCTGGCGAAGACCGGCGCGCAGGTCGAGGATTTCCTGGAAGGCATCGCGACGCTGGGCCCCAAGCTCGGGCCGATCGTGTGGCAGTTCGAGCAGGGCCGGCGCCCGGAGCGCGGCGACCTCGCGGCGTTCGTCGCCTCCCTGCCCGCCAGCGCCGGCGGCGTGGCGCTGCGCCACGTCCTGGACGTGCGCGACGCCGGATGCGTGGACGCGGGCTACGTCGCGATGGCGCGGCAGCATGGCTGCGCGACGGTGTACACGGATTCGCCGGAACACCCGTCCTTCGCCGACCTCGCGGCCCCGTTCGTCTACGCGCGGCTGATGCGTTCGCGCAGCGACGAGCCGGAGGGCTATCCGGAGCCGGAGCTGCGGCAGTGGGCCGGGCGCATCGACGCGTGGTCGCGCGGCGGCGCGCCCGCCGACCTGCCCTACGTCGACGCCGGCGCCGCCGCATCGCCGCCGGCGGCGGCGCGCGACGTCTTCGTGTTCTTCATCGCCGCGGCGAAGGAGCGCAATCCCGCGGCGGCGATGGCCCTGCTGCGCGTGCTCGGCGAGAATGCCTGACGCCGACATGAGCGCCCCCGCATGACCGCCACCGACCGCCGCAGGGCGTTCCTGCAGATCCACGCCTGCGTGCTGCTGTGGGGCTTCACCGCCATCCTCGGCAAGCTCATCACGCTTCCGGCCTTGCCGCTGGTGTTCTGGCGCATGCTGCTGGTGACCGCCGCGCTGGCCTGCGTGCCGCGGGTGTGGCGCGGGCTGCGCGCGATGCCGGCGCGCCTGCGCTGGGCGTACGCCGGCATCGGCGTGCTGGTGTCGCTGCACTGGCTCACCTTCTACGGCGCGATCAAGCTCGCGAACGCCTCGGTGGGCGCAACGTGCATGGCGCTCGCGACGGTGTTCACCGCGCTGGTCGAGCCGCGCCTGGCGCGCAGCCGCTTCTCCTGGCGCGAGGTCGCACTCGGCGTGGCGGTGCTGCCGGGCGTCGCGCTGGTGGTCGGCGGCGTTCCCGCCGGCATGCGCCTGGGCATCCTGGTCGGGACGCTCTCGGCGCTGTTCGTCGCGCTGTTCGGCTCGCTCAACAAGCGCCTGGTCGACCACGCCGATCCGCTGACGATGACCGCGCTCGAGCTCGGCGCGGGCACGATCGCGATGTTCGCCCTCGCGCCGCTGATGCCGCTGCTGTTCCCGGCGTTCGCGGGCGACCTGCTGGCGCTGCCGGGCGCGCGCGACGCGATGCTGCTGGTCGCACTGGCGATGGCGTGCACGCTGTTCCCGTTCGCGCTGTCGCTGGCCGCGCTGCGGCACATGAGCGCGTTCGCCGCGCAGCTCGCCGTCAACCTGGAGCCGGTGTACGCCATCGTGCTCGCGATCCTGCTCCTGGGCGAGCAGCGCGACCTGTCGCCCGCCTTCTACGGCGGCGTCGCGATCATCCTCGGCGCGGTCCTGGCCTACCCGCTGCTGGTCCGGCCGCGACGCCTCGAACACGTCGAGGTGCTGGCCACCGGCGAAGCCCGGGACCTCACGCGCTGACGGCCGGGTTCAGCCCTCCCCGGCGGGCAGCGGATCGCCCTTCGCGTCGTAGGCCGGCGGGTGGTAGAAGTTGAGCGTCTGCAGCGGCTGGTCGCCGGTGTTGCGGATCTCGTGCGTTTCGCCGCGCTCGATCACCAGCAGCGTCCCGGCCTCCAGCGGCAGCTCGCGGTCGCCGACCGTCGCCTCGCCGCGGCCGTAGACCACGTAGAGCCACTGGTCCGCGCCCTGGTGGCGGTTGTCCGGGCCGCCCTCCTTGCCGCCGGGCCGGAGGGTCATCTCCGCCGCCTGGGCGTGGCCGGCGGTGAAGGCCACCTTGAACGATTCCTCGAAGCCGAGCCGGGCCATGCGCATGGGTGCGTCCTCCGTGCGCCGGAGCATGGACGCGCGGGCGTCAACGATGGATGCACGCGGCGTTATGCTCGGCCCACGGCGATCCGCCGGGCACGTCGAAGGGGAAGGCATGAACGCGAATACCCAGGCCGATCTGGGCAAGCTGGTCCTGCGCATCGCGCTGGGCGTGCTGGTGCTGCTGCACGGCGTCTCCAAGCTGCGGGGCGGCGTCGGCCCCATCGGCGAAATGCTCGCGGCCCACGGGCTGCCCGCGTTCCTGGCCTACGGCGCCCTCGTGGGCGAGGTGGTCGGGCCGCTGATGCTGATCGCCGGCTTCTACGCCCGGATCGGCGCGCTCCTGGTCATGGTGAACATGCTCTTCGCCTTCTTCCTGGCGCACCTGGGCCAGCTGGGCATGCTCAACGAGGCGGGCGGCTGGCAGCTCGAGCTGCAGGGCATGTACCTGGCGACCGCGGCGGCGCTGGCGCTGCTGGGGCCTGGCCGCTACAGCGTGAACGGGCGCTGACGATTCCCGGGCCCGCGGAACCCGCGGGCCCGGATCGCGGTCCGAGTGGCATGGCCCCCTTCTCCCGTCCGCTCCCGCGCCGCGATTTCGTCGCGGCGTCCACCCTCGCGGTGGCCGGCCTCGCGCTCGGCTGCAGCCGGCGCAGCGACGCCGCGCCGGTCCCCGCGCCGCGCGGCAAGGTCCTGATCGTCGAGTTCGACGACAACGGCAAGCGGCTGCGCACGGTCCGCCTCGACCGGGTCGTCAAGAGCGACGCCGCCTGGCGCGCGCAGCTGTCGCCGCTGTCGTACGACGTCGCCCGCCACGCCGGCACCGAGCGTCCGTTCACCGGTCCGCTGCTCGGCGAGCACCGCAAGGGCGTGTTCCGCTGCCTGTGCTGCGACACCGCGCTGTACGACTCGGCGACGAAATTCGAATCGGGGACCGGCTGGCCGAGCTTCTGGCAGCCGATCGCGCCCGGCAACGTCGCGGAAAGCCGCGACCGCACCTTCGGCATGGTCCGCACCGCGATCTCCTGCGCGCGTTGCGACGCGCACCTCGGCCACGTGTTCGACGACGGCCCGCGCCCGACCGGCCTGCGCTACTGCATGAATTCCGCCGCACTGCGCTTCGCGCCCGCGAACGCCTGATTCCGGAGGACGAACGATGACGGCCGCGCCCCGCCCTGACCTGCGCCCCGCTTCCGCGCCGCGGCGCGCCCTCGCTGCCTGCGCCGCCGCGGTGCTGCTCGCCGCGTGCAACCTCGCCGGCGCGCGCAGCAATCCGGTCACCCTGCCGGATCCGAAGCTGGACATCCCGCTCGCCGCGAAGCACGGCAAGGCCGTCGCGGTCTTCGCCGGCGGCTGCTTCTGGGGCGTGGAAGCGGTGTTCGAGCATGTCCGCGGCGTCACCGACGCGACCTCGGGCTACGCCGGCGGCGGCGCGCTCACCGCGCACTATGCGGTCGTCGGCACGGGCCGCACCGGCCACGCCGAATCGGTGCGCGTCACCTACGATCCGGCGCAGCTCAGCTACGGCCAGCTGCTGAAGGTGTTCTTCTCGGTGGCGCACGATCCGACCCAGGTCGATCGGCAGTCGCCGGACGTCGGCACCCAGTACCGCTCCGAACTCTTCACCACCGGCAAGGCGCAGCGCGACGTCGCCACCGCCTACATCGCCCAGCTGGACGCCGCGAAGGTCTTCGCGAAGCCGATCGCGACCAGGGTCGAGCCGCTCGACGGCTTCTATCCCGCCGAGGCCTACCACCAGGACTACCTGCGGCTGCATCCGGACGAGCCCTACATCGTCTACAACGACGCGCCGAAGCTGGTGGCGCTCCAGCGCCTGCTGCCTGCGCTGTACCGCTCCGCGGCGAGCGCCGCTCCGGCGCGCTGACGCAGCGCATGGGCGAAGCCGCGCAGCGCCTCGACTTCGTGCTCGACCGGGAATTCGTCGAGCTCAACCAGCTGCTCAAGCTCGCCGGCCTGGCCGACAGCGGGGGCGCCGGCAAGGCGCTCGTGGCCTCCGGCGCCGTCCGCGTGGACGGCGTCGTCGAACTCCGCAAGACGGCGAAGATCCGCGCCGGGCAGACGGTCCGCGCCGGGACGGCGGAGATCCGGGTGCTGGGCGCCTGAGGCGGCAGCCGCGCCGGCCGTGATGCCGGCGGGTGTGATGTTTTCGGCCCCCGCGCGAATCATCATGGCGAAGGGCGCGTGGGCGCCCGCCACGGGACCCGCATGGAGCTCTCCGCCGCCACGACGACGACGGCCGAACGCCAGGCCTTCGGCGACCTGCTGGAACGCCACCGGGGCATCGTGCTCAAGGTCGCCGGCAGCTACGCCGCCGATCCCGAGGACCGCGCCGATCTCGCCCAGGACATCGCGGCGCAGCTCTGGCGCGCATGGCCGTCGTATGCGCCCGATCGGCCGGTCACGACCTGGATGTACCGCATCGCGCTGAACGTCGCGATCTCGCACCTGCGCGGCCGCACCCTGCGCGACCGCCACCACGTGCCCTTCGACGACGGCCTGCACGACGTCGGCCACGATGCCGGCGCCGAGGATGGCCACGCGTCGGGGCAGCAGCTGCGCCTGCTGCGCGAAACCATCGCGCGGCTCGCGCCGATGGACCGCGCGCTGATGCTGCTCTACCTGGACGAGCGCAGCCATCGCGAGATCGCCGAGATCATCGGCATCAGCGAAAGCAACGTCGCGACCAAGCTCGGCCGCCTCAGGCAGCGCATCCGCGACGAGCTCGCCTGAGCCACGCACGCACGCCACGCCTACCACCCACCACCCACCACGCCGGAACCCGAGAATGGATGCCATCAACATGGAACTCGACGATTTCAAGGCCGCCTGGCGGACCATCGACGCCCGCCTGCAGCGCCAGCACGCGCTCGACCTGCACCGCTTCCGCGAGGAAAAGCTGCAGCGCATGCGCGCCGGGATGCGGCCGCTGTTCTGGGGCCAGCTGCTGCAGGCCCTGTTCGGCGCCGGCATCGCCCTGCTCGCCTTCGCCCTGTGGTCGACGCATCCGCGCGCCGCAGCGGTGATCGTGGCCGGGGTGATCGTGCACGCCTACGGCATCGCCTGCATCATCGGCGCCGGCTCGGTGCTGGCTGCGATGGCGAAGCTCGACAACGCCGCGCCGGTGCTCGACATCCAGAAGCAGCTGTCGCGCGTGCGCAAGGCCTACGTCGTCAGTGGGCTGGTCCTCGGCCTGCCCTGGTGGTTCCTGTGGATCCCGTTCGTGATGGTGCTGGCGGGACTCCTGGGCATCGACGTGTTCGCGCGCGCCCCCGGATTCATCTACGCGAGCGTGGCGGTCGGCGCCGCCGGCATGCTCGGCACCTGGTGGGTCTATCGCTGGTCGCGGCGCCCGGCGCGGGCGCGGGCGCTGGACGACGCGCTGAGCGGAGCGAGCCTGCGGCGCGCCCGCGCGCAGCTCGAGGAGCTGGAACGCTTCGAGCGCGACTGAACCCCGGGCCGCGGACCGCGACGACCGGGCGGACCGAAGGAAAAGAAAAAGGGCCGGCGCAATGCCGGCCCTTTTCGTCAACGGGCGGCGGCCGCGAGGACGGCCGCCGCGATGCGCATCACTTCTTCCGCTTCGCCAGCCAGGCGGTGACCTGCGGCAGGCGCTTCTCGATCACCTCGCGGCGGTACTTGATGCCCGCGATCGCGGTGTCGGTGGCGCGGCGCGAGCTCTTCGCGATGTACGCGTCGGCGAACGCGTTGAGCTTGTCGATCATCTTCGGGTCGCGCGAACCGCCGCCGATGCCGGGGTAGTAGCGCGAACGCGAGGTCGAGTCGACCAGCCTGTCCACCTGCTCGCGGTGCGCGACCGCGAAGTCGAACGCCATGTCCGGATGCTCGCCGGAGACGCGCGAGATCATGCCGGCGCTGTTGGTGGCGCCCGGCTCGTCGGTCAGGGCGAGGTCCAGCGCGCGCTGCGCGAGCGCGTCGTCCTTCGCGATGGCGAGCAGGCCGTACAGCTGGTCCTTGATCAGCGGCGTGGTCTCGGCCTGCGCCTGCGCATGCAGCTTGTCCCAGGTCGCGGCGTCGGCGTTGTGCGCGACGAGGCCCAGGATCACGGTGCGCAGGACCACCGGCACGGCGTCGCCGCCGGCGGCGAAGCGGCGGCGCGCTTCGCCGATCACGGCCTGGTCGTCGAGCCCGGCGAGCGCGCCGATCAGGCTGCTGCGCAGGCGGCGGACAGGATCGGCCTCGCCCGCCTTCGCTTCCCAGCCCACGCGCGCGAACACCGGCTGCAGGGTGGCCAGCGCGTACTTGCGGAACGCGGCCTGCTGCGGGTTGCCTTCGTAGTAGTAGTCGATCGACGACAGGCTGCCGACGACGTCCTGCCACACTTCGGGCGCGGCGTCGGCGGGCACCGCCGCGGCGAGGTCGAGGTAGTCGCTGAGCGGCTGGTTGCCGGCCATGCCCAGCGCCCAGATGTCGTTCATCAGGCCGAGCTGGTCGATGGTGGCGAGCTTGCCGAAGCTGCCGCGCAGCTGCGCGACCTGCGCCTGCGGATACAGCGTGCGGAAGTAGCCGGTCTGGCCCGCGTTCAGCACCAGCGGGCCGCAGCCCGGCACCTGCAGCGTGGCCTTGCCGTCGACGACGGTGCGCGCCGGCGCGCCGCCGACCGTGGCGGCGACGACCGGGACGTGCCACGCCAGCGGCTGCTTGTCGGGGCGGTCGCGGGTGAATTCGCCCTGCGACAGCTGCACCGTGGTGTTGCCGCCGGCGCACTGCGCGGAGTCGACCTTGATCAGCGGGATGCCCGGCTGCAGGGTGAAGTCGTGCGCGATCTGGGTGATCGGCTTGTCCGACACCGAGTCGATCGCCTGCCACAGGTCGTCGGACACGGCGTTGCCGTAGGCGTGGGCCTTGATGTACTTGCGCACGCCGTCGCGCCAGGTGTCGGAACCGACGTAGGCCTCGAGCATGCGGATCACCGACTCGCCCTTGGAGTAGGTGATCGAGTCGAAGGCCTGGCTGGCCTGCTCGACGGTCTCGACGTGCTGCACCACCGGGTGCGTGGTCGCGATCGCGTCGCGGTTCATCGCCGCCTCGCGCACGCCCACGGCCGACAGCGCGCTGTTCCATTCCGGATGCAGCTTGGCGGTGGTGCGGCCCTCCATCCACGAGGCGAAGCCCTCGTTGAGCCACAGGTCGTCCCACCACGCCATGGTGACGAGGTCGCCGAACCACTGGTGCGCGATCTCGTGCGCGCCGGTGGAGAAGATGCCTTCCTTCGTCGATTCGGTCGAGATGCGCGGGTCGAACAGCTGCGCGTACTCGAAGGTGTAGATCGCGCCCCAGTTCTCCATCGCGCTGAAGAACTGGCTGCTGCCCGGCGAGGCGATGTTGTCGAGCTTCGGCAGCGGGTACGGCACGCCGAAGTAGTCGTTGTATTCCTTGATGACCGCGGCGGCGGACTCGAGCGAGAACTTCGCCTGGTCGGCCTTGCCCTTCTGGGTCACGACGCCGATCTCGACGCCGTCGGCCATGGTCGTGGCGCGATCGAAGTCGCCGAGGCCGAAGAACAGCAGGTAGGTCGACATCTTCGGCGACTGCTGGAAGCGGACGCGCTTGGTGCCGTTGCCGAGGTCGGTCGTCTCGGCGGCCGGCATGTTGCTCACCGCCATCTGCGCCGACGGCACGACCGCGGTTAGGGTGAAGGTCGCCTTGTGGTTCGGCTCGTCCCAGGACGGGATGAAGCGGCGCGCGTCCGAGTTCTCGAACTGGGTGTACAGCGCGCGCTTCTTGCCCGAATCGGTGTCGTAGTCGATCGCGAACAGGCCGTTGGCCTGGGTGCCGATCTTGCCGGTGTAGTCCAGCGACAGGGTGTAGTCGCCGGCGGCCAGCGGTTTGGCGAACGTGAAGGTCGCGGTCTGCGCGTCGTTGTCGACGGCCACCGTCGGCGCCGGCAGCGCCTTGCCGCCCTTCGGCGCCAGCACGGCCTTCGGGAAGGTCATGTCGATCTGGTTCAGGACGATGGTCGAGGTCGGCTCGAGCACCTGCAGGTCGATCGCGATCCTGCCGTCGAAGTTCAGCTGGTCGGCGTGCGGGACGACCTGGATCTCGTAGTGGCGCGGCTCGACGTTGCGCGGCAGCTGGGTGGTGGCGTTGGCCACGACGGGCGCGGCCTGCGCCGGCATGGCGGTGGCGGCCTGGGGCGCCGGCAGGGCGAAGGCGGTGGCGGTGGCGCCCGTGCCGGCGAGGGCCAGCGCGATGGCGGAAACGAGGTGGCGACGCATCAGGTGAATCCCCGGGGAGTGGAATTCCCGATGGTGGGGGGCGGCCCGGGGTCGCCGACACCCCCGGAAGTCACGCCCGGCCGGCCGGCGCCGCCGGCAGCCGGGCGGCGGTCAGTCGTACTCGCCCAGCGGCGTCTCCGAGGGGCAGCGCTTGTCGGGGAAGCCGTAGTCGCCGCGGAGCTTGCGCCCGCACTCGGCGATCGCATCCACGTCGTCGGGGCTGGCGGCGCACTTCGCGTCGAACGCGCGCAGAAACGCCTCGCGGCGGTGCACGAAGGATTCGCCGCACTTGCGCGCCAGGCGGATCCGTTCGAGGTCGTCCTGCACCGGATTGCTGCCCGACAGCCCGTACTGCCGCAACTCGTCCGCGGTGAGCAGGCGCAACTGGCTGCTCGGCACGGTCATCATCATGTCGGCGACGGCGACGTCGACGCCGTTGCGCGCGAAGTATTCCTTGATGTTGTCGTGCACGTCGCGCAGCTCGGCCTCGAGCTCGGCGCGCGTGGTCGCGTCCGAATGCAGGCGGATGATGCGGTGGATGCCGACGTCGCCGGAGACGATGCGGTTGTCGCCCGCGGCGAGGATGAACACGCAGGCGCTGTGGCACACCGAGCCGTCGCGCACCCAGATCGTCCAGTGCGAATCGCCGATCGTGTCGCCGGCGCGGATGCCGTCCTCGACCTGGCCGCCGGCCGAATCGATGTCGAGGATGCGCTTGCCGATCTGCATGCGGTCGGCCATCGCCGAGACGCGCTCGACCAGGTCGGCGAAGTCGGCGGAGATCTTGCCGCTGTAGCGCAATCGCAGGACGCCCGCGTCGGTGCACGGGCGCACGGCGTCGGCGACCTGGAAGAAGCCGAGGTCCGCGAGCGGCTCGCCGTCGCCCGCCGCGGCGTAGTCGGTCTCGCAGCTCACGGTCGCGGTGCCGGATTCGAGCTTCGCCTCGGGCCACTTCGTGCCTTCGAGGACGGCCTTCGCCGGCGGGACCGCCTTCGGCGCCGGGGTGCTGATCGCGCCGTTCTCCACGGCCGCGCTGGCCGCGGTCTTCTCCGGCGCCGCGGGCGGGGGCGGCGCCGGCGCGCGGCAGGCCGCGAGCGCGAGCAGCGCGGTGGCCGCGAGCGTCAGCGCCGGGCGCATCGTCGCCCGTCGGATGGTTGCCTGGAGACTGGTTGCCTTGGGCAGGCGTGCGAAGGACATGCGCGAAGGAGCGGCGGGCGGGTCCCCCAGTTTATGGCGCGCCGTGCAGTGCGGGATCAATGGCCGATGAATGTTCCCGCGCGCGCAAGGCCGCGACGCCGCCCAACGCCGCCAGCACCGCGCCGGCCAGGAACGGCGCCGCCGGCCCCGCCCATTCCCAGAGCGCGCCGGCGCTTCCGCTGGCGACGAGCAGCGCGACGCCCGACACGAGGTTGAACATGCCGAAGGCGGTGGCGCGGTAGGCGGACGGCACGCGGTCCACGACGAGGCTGGCGAGGATGCCCTGGGTGAGCCCCATGTGCAGGCCCCAGGCGGCGATGCCGGCGAACGCCAGGCCGATGCCGCCGTCCACCGCCAGCAGCGCGTCGCCGAGCACGAGCGCGAACATGCCCGCCGCCAGCAGCCGGCCGCGCGGCATGCGGTCGGACAGCCAGCCGGCCGGATACGCGCTCGCGGCGTACACGACGCTCATCACGACCAGCACCATCGGCACCCAGTCGACCGGCAGCCCGCGTTCGCTGGCGCGCAGCACGAGGAAGGCTTCGCTGAAACGCGCCAGCGCGACGAGGCCGCCGAGCATCGCGAGCCGCCAGAACGGCGCGCCGAGGCGCGACAGGCCCTCGCGCGTGATCGGCAGGCGCGCCGTCCGCGCCGGTGTGTCGGCGGGCTCGCGCACCGCCGTGGCGAGCAGCAGCACGGCGACGAAGCCCGGCAGCACCGCGACCCACAGCACGCGGCGGATGTCGCCGGCGAAGGCGGTCATCAGCGCGACGGCGAGCAGCGGCCCGACCACCGCGCCGATCGTGTCCATCGACTGGCGCAGGCCGAACGCGGCGCCGCGCACCGCCGCCGGCGCGATGTCGCCGACCAGCGCGTCGCGCGGCGCGCCGCGAATGCCCTTGCCGAAGCGATCCAGCAGCCGCGCCGTCGCAACGGCGCCCACCGAGCCGGCAAGCGGAAACAGCGGCTTCACCACCGCGGCCAGGCCGTAGCCGAGCAGCACCAGCGGCTTGCGCCGTCCGAGCGCATCGCTGGCCCAGCCCGAGAACACCTTGGTGAACAGCACCGTCGCCTCGGCCGCGCCTTCGATGAGGCCGATCGTCAGCATGCTCGCGCCGAGCGTGGTCGCGAGCAGCACCGGCAGCAGGCTGTGCACGATCTCCGAGCCCATGTCGGTGAACAGGCTCACGAATCCGAGCATCCACACGGCGCGCGGAATGGCGGGGCGTTCGATGGGGCGCATCCGTGTGCTCCGTGGCGGTGGCGCGGCGAGCATAGCGCCCCCGTGGTAGGGTCGGCGTCCTGCCGGAGGGGAGACGCCGCCATGCCGAACCGCATCGCCAGTGCCGGGCTGCTGGGATTCGCCCTCCTGCTCGGATCCGCCGCGGCGACCGCAGCCAACGCGGTGCCGGCCGGCGCAGCCACGGCGGACACGGCGGACACGGCGGAACGGGCGCGCTGGCAACGGCATGCCGACGCGACGACGATCGAGCGCGACGACTGGGGCATCGCCCACGTGCACGGCCGCACCGACGCCGACGCGGTGTTCGGCATGGTCTACGCGCAGGCCGAGGACGACTTCAACCGCGTCGAGACGAATTACATCAACGCGATGGGCCGGCTTGCCGAGGCCGAAGGCGAATCCGCGATCTGGCAGGACCTGCGGATGAAGCTGTTCATCGATCCGGCGGAGTTGCAGCGCCTGTACGGCGAGAGCCCTGCGTGGCTGCAGGCGCTGATGACGGCGTGGGCCGACGGCCTCAACTATTACCTCGCCACGCATCCGGACGTGCATCCGCGCGTGATCCGCCGCTTCGAGCCGTGGATGGCGCTGAGCTTCAGCGAAGGCAGCATCGGCGGCGACATCGAGCGCGTCTCGCTGAAGCAGCTCGCGGCGTTCTACGGCGACGGCGATCGCGATCCCGCGCGCGACATCGCGCTCGCGCAGGTCGATCCGCCGGCGAGCTGGTGGGAGCCGACCGGCTCCAACGGCATCGCGATCGCGCCGAAGCTCACCGCCGACGGCCACGCGCTGCTGCTGATCAACCCGCACACCTCGTTCTTCTTTCGCTCCGAGCTGCAGATGACGAGCGACGAAGGCCTCGACGCGTACGGCGCGGCGACCTGGGGCCAGTTCTTCGTCTATCAGGGCTTCAACCGCCACGTCGGCTGGATGCACACGTCCACCGGCGCCGACGTCGTCGACGAGTTCGCCGAGACCATCGTCCGCGGCGCCGACGGCAAGCTCGCCTACCGCTACGGGAGCGCGCTGCGCCCGGTCACGACCCGCGAGATCGTCGTGCCCTGGCGCGCCGCGGACGGCACCATGGCGCAGCGCGCCTTCACCGCGTACTTCACCCACCACGGCCCGGTCGTGCGCGCCGCGGACGGCAAGTGGATCGCGACCGCGCTGATGAACCGGCCGATGGAGGCGCTCGAGCAGAGCTGGCTGCGCACGAAGGCGAGCGACCTGGCGAGCTACCTGAAGGTGGCCGACCTCAAGGCCAACTCGTCGAACAACACCCTGTTCGCCGACGACAGGGGCGAGATCGCCTACCTGCACCCGCAGTTCATCCCGGTGCGCGACGATCGCTTCGACTACACGCAGCCGGTCGACGGCAGCGATCCCGCGACCGACTGGAAAGGGCTCACGCCGCTCGACGGGCAGCCGCGGGTGGTCGATCCGTCCGCCGGCTGGGTCTACAACAGCAACAACTGGCCGTGGACCGCAGCCGCCGGCGACAGCCCGAAGCAGGCCGACTTTCCGCGCTACATGGACAGCGCCGGCGAGAATCCGCGCGGCGTGCACGCGGTGCGCCTGCTCGAGAAGGCGAGCGGCATGGGCGCGCCGTCGATGAGCGCGCCGTCGATGAGCATGCCGTCGCTGATCGCGCTCGCGTTCGATCCGCAGCTGCCCGAATTCGAACGGCTGGTGCCGCTGCTGGTGGCCGACTACGACGCCCTGCCCGCGTCCGACCCGCGCAAGGCGGCGTTGCGCGGTCCGGTCGGATTGCTGCGGCACTGGGACCATCGCTGGGGCGCCGCGTCGATGCCGACCACGCTCGCCGTGTTCTGGGGCGACACGCTGTGGGATGCCCTGTCGGCGCAGGCACGCGGGACGCGCACGCCGCTGTACGACCTGGTCGCCGCGCCCGCCAGCCGCGAAGCGCGGCTCAAGGCGCTGTCGGACGCGGTCGCGCGGCTGGAACAGGACTTCGGCAGCTGGGGCGTCGCCTGGGGCGAGGTCAACCGCTTCCAGCGCAACGACGCCGCGATCGACCAGGTGTTCGACGATGCGAAGCCGAGCAGCCCGGTGCCGTTCGTGTCCTCGCGCTGGGGCTCGCTCGCCTCCTTCGGCGCGCATCGCTGGCCGGGCACGAAGCGCTATTACGGCACCAGCGGCAACAGCTTCGTCGCCGTGGTCGAATTCGGCGACAGGGTCCGCGCGCGGGCGGTCACCGCCGGCGGCGAGAGCGGCCATCCGGAGTCGCCGCATTTCAAGGACGAGGTCGAGCGCTACGCGAGCGGCAACCTGCGCGAGGTGTACTACTGGCCGGAGCAGCGCAAGGGCCACCTCGAGCGCAGCTACCACCCCGGCGATAAAGCCTTGTCGCGGCCCTGACGGGCGCGGCGCTAGCGTGGACCTCCCGACCCGAGGTCCACGCGCATGGCCAAGGCCAATCCCACCCGCCCCGACGCGCCCGCCGACGAGGAGCGCCTGCACGACGCCGGCGACCTGCCCGACACCGACGGTCCGCCGCTGCGCGATCCGCGTTCGCTGTCGGCGATGGACAACATCGGCGTCGACGACCAGGGCGACCTGCTCGACGTCGAGCTCGACGACCAGCCCGGCGACCGCAACGGCGGCCGCCGCGCGTTCAGCGACGACGTCCGCAGCGACGCTCTCGACGACGAGTCGCACGAGCGGCGCTGAACGCCGCCTGCGGCAGAGGGCCCGTTACCAGATGTTGACGCGCTGGTCCGCCGGCCGCCACATCGGCTGGCCCGGCTTCACGCCGAACGCCTCGTAGAACTCCGGGATGTTCGACATCGGGCCGAGCACGCGCCACTTCGCAGGTGCATGCACGTCGGACAGCAGCCGCGCGCGCAGCTTCTCCTCGCGCTGCTGGTACAGCCAGCCGAGCGCGTAGCCGAGGAAGTAGCGCTGCGTGGGCGTCAGCCCGCCGATCGTCTTGCCTTCCTTGTACTGCCCGGTCTTCTTGAACGCCTCGAGCCCGAGCAGCACGCCGCCGTAGTCGGCGATGTTCTCGCCCAGGCTGGCCTTGCCGTTGATGTGCAGGCCCGGCAGCGGCTCGTAGGCGTCGAACTCGTCGACCATCTTCTGCGCGGCGGCGTTGAAGCGCGCCTCGTCTTCCTTCGTCCACCAGCCAGACAGGTTGCCGTTGGCGTCGTACTGGCGGCCCTCGTCGTCGAAGCCGTGGGTGATCTCGTGGCCGATCGTGCTCGCGGCCGCGTAGCCGTAGGCGACGGCGTCGTCGACCTGCGCGTCGGGCACGCCCGGCACCGTGAAGATCGCCGCCGGCAGCACGATCTCGTTGTTCGACGGGTTGTAGTAGGCGTTATAGGTCTGCGGCGTCATGCTCCATTCGGTGCGGTCCACCGGCTTGCCGAACTTCGACAGGTTGTCCTGGAAGCGCCAGCGCGCGGCCGCCATCATGTTGGCCGCGTAGGACTCGCGCCCGATCTCCAGCGCCGAGTAGTCCTTCCACTTGTCGGGGTAGCCGACCTTCGGCGTGATCGCGGCGAGCTTGGCCAGCGCCTTCGTCTTCGTCTCCGGACCCATCCAGTCCAGGCGCTCGATGCGGTCGTGCAGGGTGCTGCGGATCGCCTCGACCATCGCCGTGTAGCGCTGCTTCGCGGCCTCCGGGAAATATTCCTTGACGAAGATGCGGCCGAGCACCATGCCCATCGCGCCGCCTTCCTCGTCGAGCGCGCGCTTCCAGCGCTCGCGCTGCTCCTTCTGGCCGGACATCGCCTGGCCGTGGAAGCGGAAGCTTTCCTCGTCGAACGCGGACGACAGGTAGTCCGCGTACCCGTCGACCAGGTGGTAGCGCAGGTAGTCCTGCAGCACCGGCGCGGGCGTGGACTGCACCAGCTTGTCCATCGCAGCCATGAATTCGGGCTGGCCGACGATGACGTAATCCGGATGGATGCCCCATGCGCCGAGGCGCGCGGTCCAGTCGATCGACGGCGTGTACTTCGCCGTCAGGTCGGCCGGCGACATCCGGTTGTAGTTCTTCTCCGGGTCGCGCAGGTCGGCGAGCTTGCGCGACGCGGTCGCCAGCGAGGTCTCGAACGCCATCACCTTCGCGGCCGCGTCCTTCGCGCCGGCCTCGTCGCGCCCCAGCAGCACCAGCGTGCGCGCGATGTGGTCGACGTATTCGGCGCGGATCTTCGCGACGCCCTGCTCGGGGTTGAAGTAGAAGTCGCGCTCGGGCAGTCCCAGGCCGCCCTGGCGGATCCCGACCGCCATGGTGTCGCTGGCCTTGTCGTCCTGGCCGACGCCGACGCGGAACAGGCCGCCGACGCCGACCTCCTTGAGCGCGAACACCGCGTCGATCGCGTCCGCCGGCGTGGCGATGGCGTCGATGCGCGCGAGTTCGCCACGCAGCGGGGTGACGCCGAGGCGTTCGGCGAGCCCGGTGTCCATCGCCGTCGCCCAGAAGTCGCCGATCTTCTGCTGGTCGCTGCCCGGCGCCGACCGCGTCTTCGCCGCATCCTCATTGATCCTGCGCAGGCTCGCGTACAGCTGCTCGTCCACCGCGTTGCCGATGCCCCAGGCCGATTCCGAGGCCGGGATCGGGTTCGCCTTCAACCAGGCGCCGTTGGCGTACTCGAAGAAGTCGACGCCGGGGTCCACCGACGTGTCCATGTGCGAGGCGAGGAAATCGACCTGCGGCGGCGGCGTGGAAGCGCTTCCGTCGGCCGCCAGCGCCGGCGCGGCGATGCACAGGCTGAGGGCGGCGCCGAGCAGGGCCCGGCGGAGAGTGGGTCGGACAGGTCGCATGGTGATCCCCGGTAGCTTGGCTGGCGCGAAGCGGCCACGCTGCCGACCCGCGGCGGCCCCGTCAAGCGCTGGAAGTCACGAGGTCCGACCCGCGCCCGTTCAGCGACCGTGGAAAGCGAAGTATTGCCCGGCGACCAGGAACCCGATGGCGGCCGTGGTCGCGAGCTTGCTGATCCAGGGCATCCGCCATCCCTGGCGCGCCATCTTGTGGATGTCCTTCAAGGACATCCGGAGCGAAGGACTCGGGATGAAAGCGATGTCCCATGCGAACAACAGCATCCCGCACATGTTCAATCGCGACGACAGGGTGCGCTGCACGAGCGCGACCGTGATGCAGAGAACGGCGAGTGCGAGCGCGGATATCTTGCGCCCCTTGCCAGGCTTCATCTCAAACTGTTCCATCTGTCCTCCCTGACCGGGCCGCGAAGGATGCGGCCCGGCTTTCAGCGAAAGAGATCAGTACCCGCAGGTGTTCGTCGTCTGGTAGTAGTACATCATCGGGTCGCAGAGATCCCAATCGCCCCAAGGGTCGCTACTGCTGGTCACGGGGAAGCCGAAGAGTTCGTCGAACGCGGCTTCGTAGTGTCCCTGTTCGATCTGGCTTGACGCGTCCCAGAAATTTTCGATCATCGATCCGATCGTGGCGCCGATCGTGTCGTTCAGACCTGGGGCGTAATTCTCGATCAGCCAGCTGATCCCCGTCCCGATGGCGTACCCGGCTCCGTATGCTGCGGACAGCCGGTAGCCTGCGAACTGCGCCGTCTCCGAGAGCGCACCCGCAGGACTGAGGCTTCCCACCGGAGCCGTGCGGTATTCGAGATAGATTTCCTCAAGGGTCATATCCACCGTGGGGCGCGGGGGCGACGGCGAGGGATATGGCATCCCGCCACCGCCGCCGCCACCTTCCGGCGGAGGAACCAAGCTCGCGACGGCGGCGTCGAACGCGGCGCCGGTCTCGGGGCTCGAGTAGGCGTGCACCGCCGCCTGCACCGGCGCGCGGCCGAACGCGCGCGCGACGCGAACCAGGGAGGCGACGTCGAGCCGCGTGGCGAACAGCTTCAGCAGTTCGGCCCGGTCCGGCGCCGCGCCCTGCCCCGCGTGCCACGCGATCGCCGCCAGTTCCCTGTCGCTGAGGCGCGCGATGCGGCTGGCGGTGCCCGCGTTCGCCAGGTTGCCGGTGACGACGCGGACGAACCGGTGCTCGATCTCCGCGGGCGTGGTGCCGATCACCTTCGCGGCATTGCCGGCGATGGCCTGGCCGCCGCCGCCGGGCACGTGCGCGAGGCCATGCATCGAGAGGCCGGGCAGCAGGTCGTTCGTGCTGCTGTCGTCGCCGCCGTTGGTGCCGCCGCTGCCGTCGGGATCGTCGTCGTCCCAGTCGGAGAACGGATCGCAGTATCCGGGCGAGGCGACCAGCCCGTGGACGGGCGCATGGCCGATCCGTGGCGTGCGCGTCGCGGCATGGGCGCCGCCCGGCACGGCGAACGCGAGCGTGGCGAGCAGCGCCACTGCCGTCTTGTGCTTGAGATGCATGCTTGCTTCCCTTCTGTTGGCGTTCCCTCGCCCGACCGACGCTAGGCCCGCGCCGGCGTCCGGGTCAAAGGCGACCCGCGCTCTACCGCCGCGCCGTCGCCTTCCGTTAGCAACGGATGGCTTAAGATGCGCTGCCCCTGCGGAGCCCATGCATGCCCTACGACTTCGTTTTCGACAAGGAACGTCAGATCCTGTGGGTGCGCTATTCGGGCATGGTCACCGTCGCCGATCGCCAGGCCGCGGCGGAACACGTGCTCGGCGAAGCGACCGGGCCCGAAGTGCGCCGCGTCCTGCTCGACTACCGGCGCGCGACCTCCGCGCCGACCGACGAAGCCTCCGGCGCCACGCTCGCGGACTACCTCGGCGACAAGCTCGGCGAGCGCGGCGCGCGCATCGCCTGGCTGGTCACCTACGACCACCAGCTCGATCCGGTGGTGGAAGGCAAGACCCGCGCGCATGGCGTCGCCAACGAGCGCTTCCGCGACTTCGACGAAGCGGTGGCCTGGCTGACGCGGCCCGAGCGCGTCGAGTCGCCGGCCGCCGTCGACGCCGCCGCCCCGAAGGCGGAGCCGGCCGGCACGCCGCTGGCGATGGAGATGGCGCTGGGCCGATCGCACCGCGAGCGCCGCGCGCACGGCACCTTCGAGGTCAAGGTCGCGCCGCAGTCGCCGGACAACCCGCCCGCGCAGGGCGCCGGACTGGCGCGGTTGTCGCTGGACAAGCGCTACAGCGGCTCGCTCGAGGCGACCGGCCAGGGCGAAATGCTCGCCGACGGCGGCGGCAACCGGAAGGACGGCGCCTACGTCGCGCTGGAACGCGTGACGGGCACGCTGGACGGGCGCGCCGGCAGCTTCGCGCTGGTGCACCGCGCGCTGATGCGCGACGGCACGCCCGAGGGCTGGAGCGTGGTCGTCGTCCCCGGCTCAGGCACCGGGGCGCTGGCCGGGCTGGAAGGATCGCTGCGCATCACCATCTAGCACGGCACGCACTTCTACGACCTCGAATACACCCTGCCGGGCTGACGCGTCCCGCTCAGCGCGTCGCCGCCGAACGCACCAGGTCGCCGCTGTCGACCGGCGAGGCCGCCGGCGCCGTCCAGCCGTCGCCGGTGGCGAAGCGCACGCCCTCGAACACCGCCGGCAGTCCTTCGCCGAAACCGGCGTCCGACTGCAGCTGGTAATGCAGGTGCACGAGGAACGCATCGCCGGACATCCCCATCGCGCCGATCGGCTCGCCGCGGGCGACGCGCTGGCCCGGATGGACCTTCACGCTGCCCTGCCGCATGTGCGCGAACAGGCTGAACTCGCCGTTGCCGTGGTCGATGATCGCGTAGTTGCCGAGGAACAGCTTCAGGTTCGCCATGATCGCCGCCTGGTCGAACGGCGGCGGCGCGCCCTTGCGGTTGTCGGCCATGCCGTCGTGCATCTCGACGACCGTGCCGTCGCCCGCGGAGAGGATGGGCGTGCCGTAGCCGTACCAGTCCTCGGGCGTCGCGCCGTCGTTGCGGTACAGCCTGCCCTGCGCGTCTGCGACGACGAAATCGTGGGCGTAGCGCATGAAGTTCGAGCGGATGCCGAAGTGCGTGGTCATGCCGCCGGTGATGTCGAGGCGGCGGTGGTGCGCGGTGAAGTCGTGGCCGTCGTGCACGAACACCGGCACGGCGAGCGGCAGCGACAGCGCCGTCTTCGGCTGCCAGGCGCGCGGCGCGACGCGCAGCGCCACGCGCTGCTCCGGTGCGTCGTCGCCGGCGGAGAACACCGCTTCGTAGCGCACGTCGCCGAGCCACAGGCCCGCCGGGAAATGCTGGAAGGGATTGAACAGGACCAGGCGCCCGTGCGCGGGCAGCGTCCGGTTCGGGACGGTGGCGATGCCCATCGTGGTGTCGTCGCCGTTGCGGTCCAGGCGGCGCTGGCCGAGGAAGCGGCCGTCGCGGTCGTACCAGGTCGCCTCGACGCCGACGAGCGCCAGGGCGGTGTCGCCGGGGTTGTCGAACAGCAGGTCGAAGTTGAGGTCCTGGCCGTCGCGCGCCTGTACCAGCAGCGGCTGCGCCGGCAGGGTGGCGCCCACGGGCGCGGGCGCGCCGGGCGCCGCGGCCGATTGCGGCGAGGCGGCGGCGGGCGCGGCGAGCTGGAGCGACAAGGCGAGGACCAGGGCGTGCACGCGGGTCATTGGGGGCATTCCGTGGGGGTTCCGGCAAGGGAGACGGCGATGGCGCTCCCGGTTGCGTCCGTGGCAGGCTGGCGGCGCCGTAACGGAATGTCGATCCGGGCTTTACCCGTTCGTCGACACCATCGAGGACCACCCCTCGCCACGGGAAAACCACCATGTCCGGCACCGTCCGCCTGCACCGCGTCCTGTCCGCCCCGCCCGAGCGCGTCTATCGCGCCTTCCTCGACGCCGCCGCGCTCGCCAAGTGGCTGCCGCCCAACGGCTTCACCTGCACCGTGCACGAGCTCGATGCGAAGGTCGGCGGCCGCTACAGGATGAGCTTCACCAACTTCTCGACCGGCAACAGCCACGCCTTCGGCGGCGAATACGAGGAACTCGTGCCCGACCGGCGCATCCGCTACAGCGACCGCTTCGACAACCCCGACCTGCCGGGCGAAATGAACACGACGATCGAGCTCACCGCGGTGTCCGTCGGCACCGACCTCAAGATCGTGCAGGAAGGGATCCCGGACGCGATCCCGGTCGAGGCCTGCTACCTGGGCTGGCAGGAATCGCTGATGCTGCTGGCGAAGGTCGTCGAGCCGAACATCCCCGACGACATGTGAGTCATGGCAGACGGCTGGCGTGGCTGGCGGCGAGCCGCCAGCGGCCGTCGCGGCGGATCCAGGTGTCCGTGTAGCGGAAGTCGGCGGCGAAGGCTTCGCCGCCGGCCTTGCCGCGGATGTGGGTGACGCCGACGATCAGCGCCGTGTCGCCGTACCGGCGCACGGCCTGGCCGTCGTTGCGGAACTCGTCGTAGTACGGCTCGCGGGCAGCGACCTCGGCGAGGTTCTGCTCGAGGCCGGTGACGTTGCCCCGCGAGTCGACCAGGGTGAAGTCGTCGGTGAGCATGTCGCGCAGCGCCTGCGCGTCGCCGCCCTCGAAGGCCCGGCAGGCATCGGCTTCCGCCTGCAGCAGCGCCGCCCGCGGATCCGACGGCGGCTGCGCGGCGAGGGCGGAGAAGGCTGCGGCGCCGAGCATCGCGAGGCCGGCGCGGGAAAGGAAACTGCGGGACATGCGCGACTCCAGCACGGGGATGCGCGGACCTTAGCGCGTTTGACCCTGCGCGCACAGGCCGGCGGCGATGCTGGCGCCATGCGCCTGCGCATCGTGTCCTGGAACATCGAGAACCTCGCGCCGTGGCTCGCCGGCGACGACGGGCGCGATCTCGCCGCGCAATGGGCGCGCCTGGGCGAACCCGACGTGCTGTGCCTGCAGGAAGTCCGCGTCCGCCCCGGCGACGGCGCGCTGGTGGAGCGGATGCGCGCCGCCCTGCCCGGCTTCGCCTGCCACGCCGCGCTGAACCGCGATCCGCGCAACGGCGGTTTCCGCGGCGGCCGCGCCTACGGCGTGGCGACGTGGACGCGCGAGGCGCTCGAGCCCGTTGCGCTGGCGTTCGACTGGGACCTGGAAGGCCGCGCCCTGGTGGTGCACCTGGGCGCGGCCGGGCTCGCCGTCGGCAACGTCTATGCGGTGAACGGCACCTCGCGCCCGCACTGGGACCACGCGCTCGGCGCGGTGCACGGCGACCGCCATCGCTACAAGCAGGACTTCATCGCCCGCCTCGGCACCGAACTGTCGGCGCTGCAGGCGCGCGGGCTGCCGCTGCTGCTGGCCGGCGACTGGAACGTCTCGCGCACCCGCCGGGACACCACGCCGCGACTGCGTACCGAGGAGCCGCACGCGACCGCGCGCCGGCGCTTCAACGAGGAATTCGTCGCCGGGCTCGGCCTCGTCGACGTCTTCCGCGAGCGCCATCCCGAAGCGCGCGCCTACACCTGGTTCAACCGGCGCGCGCGCGGCGGGCGCCTGGATGCCGCGCGGGTGGACTTCTTCCTCGCGGACGCCGGCGTTGCCGCGCGCGTGACCGCGACGGGCATCGACGAGGCGCCGGAAGCGCGCCCGGGCACCGACCACGCGCCGCTCTCGATCGAGCTCGACCTCTGACCTTTTTCAGGCGATGACTTCGACGGCGTCGCCGAGGCGGACGGTACCGGGGGAACGGGGGATGAGGTTGCGGCCGAAGGTCACGCCTTCCGGCCCGCGCCGGTATCCGACGAGCGTCCGCAGCGGTTCGCCGCCGGGATCGCGCTCACCGCGCTCCGGGTCGACCGTGGTGAACACGCAGCGCACGCAGGCCTTGCCGACCTCGAACTCGACCTCGCCGACGCGGATCCGCGACCATGCGTCCTCGGCGTGCGCCGGCGCCCCGTCGACGACGAAGTTGGGCCGGAAGCGCAGCACCGAAACCGGGCGCGCCAGCTTCGTGTTGAGCAGGTCGACCGCCGCGCGGGTGACGAGCAGCATCGGGTAGGCGTCGGCGAAGCTGACCTCGTCGCCGGGTTGCGCATGCGACGAGGTCATCGGCCGATGCACGCCTGCGTCCATGTGCACGAGCCGCACCGGGCACCCGAGAAACGCCGAGAGCCACGCATCGGCAGCGGCATCGCAGGGCCGCGCGAGCACGTCGCTTTTCCACACCGTCACCGGCAGTCGCGCATCGCCCGCGGGCGCGGCGACGCGCAACGGCGCCATGCCCGGCGCCTGCAGCGACAGGGCGCCGTCCGCGGCCGGCTCGGCGCGCACCAGCGTCAGCCGCGGCAATTCGCGCCCGGTGATGCACCCGCCCGCCGGATCGACCACCATCCAGCGGCGGTCGTGCGCCAGTCCGCGCGCTTCGACGGCCGCGGCCGCGGCCGGCAGCGGCGCGCAGGATTTCACCGGATAGCGGTAGAGGCCGCCGAGACGCATCGCCGCTACACCTGCACCGTCTTCCAGCGGCCGCGCGTGAACAGCCACAGCGTGAACAGGCCGACCGACGTCTCCGACACGAACACCGCCCAGAACACGCCGGCTTCCGCATGGCCGCGGCCGATCGCGAGGTACCAGGCCAGCGGGATCTGGATCAGCCAGAAGAACACCACGTTGATCTTCGTCGGCGTCATCGTGTCGCCCGCGCCGTTGAACGCCTGTACCGACACCATCCACCAGCCGTAGACGAAGAACGAATAGGAGAGGATCCGCAGCCACTGCGCGCCGACGTCGACCACGCGCGGATCGTCGGTGAAGAAGCCGACCAGCTCGCGCGGCAGCAGGAAGAACAGCACCGAGATGCACACCAGGTAGGCCATGTTGTACCAGCCGATGTGCCACACCGCCGATTCGGCGCGCCCCGGCTCGCCGGCGCCGAGGTTCTGGCCGACCAGCGTCGCCGCCGCGTTCGACATGCCCCAGGCCGGCATGAAGGTGAACATCATCACCCGCAGCGCGATGGTGGCGCCGGCCACCGCTTCGCTGCCGATGCTCGCGAGGATGCGGACGACGAAGATCCACGAGGTCATGCCGATGACCATCTGGCCGACGCCGCCCAGCGAGGTGCGGACGATGTGCCAGGCGACCGAACCGCGCCACTTCAGCTGGCTTGCGAGCACACGGACGTGCCGCCCGCCGCGGAACAGCAGCCACAGCTGCAGCAGCACGCCGCAGCCTCGGCCGATGCTGGTGGCGACGGCCGCGCCCTGCACGCCCAGCTCCGGGAACGGGCCGATGCCGAAGATCAGCAGCGGATCGAGCACGATGTTCAGGCCGTTCGCGACCCACAGCACGCGCATCGCGATCGCCGCGTCGCCCGCGCCGCGGAACACCGCGTTGATCACGAACAGCAGCATGATCACCACGTTCGCGCCCAGCGCGAACTGCATGTAGCCGACGCCGTGCTCGAGCGTCCACGCGTCCGCGCCCATCAGCCGCAGCAGGTCGTGCGCCCGGAAGATGCCGGCGATCGCGAACGGCACGGACGCGATGATCGCGATCCAGATCGCCTGCACCGCGCTGACCGACGCCTCCGCGGCGCGGTCCTCGCCCACCCGTCTGGCGACGATCGCGGTCACGCCCATCGCCAGGCCCATCGCGATCGAATACAGCAGGAACAGGTAGCTCTCGGTCAGCCCGACCGTCGCGACCGCCGACGGCCCGAGCTTGCCGACGAAGAAGATGTCGACCACCGCGAACGTCGACTCCAGGACGAGCTCGAGCACCATCGGCACCGCGAGCAGGAACACCGCGCGGCGCAGGGGGATCTTCGTGTAGTCGGCTCCGGTGCCGCGGACCGCGTCGCGGACTTCGGACCAGAGGGTGGGGGCCGCGGCGGCGCCGGGGGAATCGGTCATGGATGGCTCCGGTGTCGGTGGATCTTAGGGGAAAACGACGAAACGCCTGCTGGAGCGACGAATGGCCGGCCGCGGGATCGACACTGACCTGCGGCCATGGCGTACTGGGGGCTGCACCGCCCCGCCCCTGGGGCACACCGCCATCGCCACGACGGAGGCTCCATGAAAGCTGCATTGCTGGGCGCGGCGCTGGCCGCCGCATCGTTCGCCGCGCAGGCCGCGGCCCCCGCCGGCGCCGCGGCCCCGAGCGCGCCCGCGCCGGACCCGCGCTTCGCACAGGCGCAGGCCGCCGTGGAGCGCGGCGATTTCAAGGCGATCACCAGTGTCCTTGTCGCCCGCGACGGCAAGGTCGTCTACGAGCACTACTTCGACGGCGACGCGGAAACGCACCGCAACACCCGCTCGGCGACCAAGACCGTCGCCGGCATGCTCGCGGGCCTGGCGATCGAGGACGGCGCGCTGCCCTCGGCGTCGGCGCGCGTCTTCGACGTGCTGCCGGCGCAGTACCGGCAACGAATGGAGCACCCCGATCCGCGCAAGGACGCGATCACGGTCGAAGACCTGCTGACGATGTCCTCGCTCGTCGAGTGCGACGACGAGAACCAGTTCTCGCGCGGCAACGAGGAACGCATGTACATCGTCGAGGACTGGGTCCAGTTCTACGCCGATCTCCCGGTGCAGGGCTTTCCCGCCTGGATGCAGAAGCCGGCGGATTCGCCGCACGGCCGCAGCTTCCGCTACTGCACCGCCGGCGTCACCACGCTGGGCGCGACCCTCCAGGCCGCGGTACGCGAGCCGCTGCAGGCCTACGCGCAACGCCGCCTGTTCGACCCGCTCGGCATCGAAGCACCGGAATGGCAGTTCTCGCCGCTCGGCCTGGCGCAGGCGGGCGGCGGCCTCGGCCTGCGCACGCGCGACCTGTGGAAGCTGGCCCAGCTCTACCTCGACGGCGGCCGCTACGGCACCCGCCAGCTGGTGCCCGCCGACTGGGTGCGCCGCTCGCTCTCGCCGCAGGCGACCGCGCGCGACGACGCCGACTACGGCTATCTGTGGTGGCTGATGAAGATCCCCTACGGCGGGAAGACGCTCGTGATGCCAGCGATGGCGGGCACCGGCGGCAACGACATCTTTCTCGTGCCGGACCACGACGCGGTCGTGGTCATCACCACCGGCAACTTCAACGAACGCCAGCCGCACCAGTACACATTCAAGCTGTTGACGGAGCAGCTGCTGCCAGCGCTGGACGGCGGCGGCGCGGTGAAGTAACCGCGGTCCGCGCGCGCCGTCGCGCCGCGCCGGCCGCGCGCGGCGATGGATGAGGGGTCAGCCGCGTTTCGTGGCCGCCACTTGCCGCAGCGCCTGCTCGTAGACCTCCGGCGGCTGCCCGCCGGACACCAGGTGCCGGCGCTCGATGAGCACCGCGGGCACCGCGTGGATCCCGGCCTGCAGGAAGTACTGCTCGTCGCGGCGCACCTCGTCGGCGTACGCGTCGCCGGCGAGCACCTCGCGCGCGCCGTCGGCGGAGAGGCCGGCGCCGGCGGCGACGTCGAGGAGCGTGGCGTGGTCGCCGACGTTTCGCCCCTCGGTGAAATAGGCGCGCAGCAACGCGTGCTTCAGCTCGCGCTGCCGGCCTTCCAGCGCCGCCCAGTGCAGCAGGCGGTGCGCATCGAAGGTGTTCCAGGTGCGCTGGCGCCTGTCCATGTCGAACGCGAAACCGAGCTCGGCGCCGCGCGCGCGGATCGCTGCCTGGTTCGCGGCGACCTGCGCCGTCGGCATGCCGTACTTGCGCGACAGGTGCTCGAGGATGTCCTCGCCTTCCGCGCCCATCCGGGGGTTGAGCTCGAACGGCTGGAAGTGGATGTCGGCCTCGACCTCGCCGGCAAGGCGCTCGAGCGCCTGTTCCAGCGATGCGAGGCCGATCGCGCACCACGGGCAGACGACGTCGGAGACGAAGTCGATGCGCAGCCGGACCGGCGGAGCGGTGTGTTCGTTCATGCCGCAACGATAGCGCCGATCGCGGCCGCCGGCACGGACCTCAGCCGAGGCGCGGCAGCATGCGCTCCCACAGGACCTCGAAGCGCACCTTCGGCACCGCGAAGCAGAACGGCTCGCCGGTCGCGCCCACCGCTTCGAGGAAGCCGGCGCCACGCGTTTCCGTGGACTGCAGCGGGACGACCGTGTCCAGGTCGATCGGCAGCGAGATCCCGGCCTGCGCGATGCGGCCGTCGCCGTCCACCGCGACGATCGCCGTGTCCTGCCGGCACAGGAAGCGCACCGCGCCCGCCCAGCTGGCGAAGAAGCGCTCGTAGCCCGCGGGCAGCGCCTTTGCCGTCGCGCGCACGGTCGTGCTGGCGAGCGCCGGCGCGCTGGCCCCACCCCGCGCGATACGCGTCACGTTAACGTCGCCGCTGCCCCCGGGGACGAACCCGCGCGCCAGGTGCGACGGCCGCCCGTCGCGCG
>JBQCJF010000015.1:0-24737 GCA_051953015.1 Luteimonas sp. | reverse complement strand
GCGACCGCCTCGCGCAGCAGAACGACAACAAATACCATCAGGAGGATGATATCCGCCTTGATCGCTTGCAACCCGTTATTCGCTAGGAAGACCAGGCAATAGAGCATTAAAAGATAGTGCGAAATCTGTAAGCCGCCCGATGCCCACAGATAAATGGGTAACAATGCAAATGCGAGAAACAACACCGGGCGAAGCGAAACCCGCATGCCGCTATCGGTGCCCATCTCGCGCCTCCATTGCCTGACGGATCCGATCCAGCATCCCGACCGCCTGCTGCCTACGGGAAAATTCCATTATCCGACCGTCGTCGGGGGCAAACCAATCTGGGCGGTGGCCGTGAAGCAGGTCCCGCAACTGTGCGGCGATGCGCGCCGGGTCGGTACCAAGCGATGCACCACTATGGCAATAGGCAAGGATCCGATCCGCCGCTGAAGAGGGCGCGCCACCGACACTGAGAATCGGCACGCGCGCGGCGAGGTATTCGAAAAGTTTCCCCGTGAGAATCCCTCTCGCCTCCGGGGACGCATTCTCCAAAAGCAAAAGCGCGCTCGCCGACCGCTGGCGCTGCAACGCCTCATCCCGTGTGACATGCCCATGGCAGCGAACGAATTCCTGAATCTCGGCTCGCAAAGCTTTGGCGATCACCGAGTTGCCACGCCCGCCGTAGAAATCCACGTACAGATCGCCAGCACGGATCGTGCCTTCGTCTCGCAGCAACGCGATGGCCTTAAAAAGCGGTGCCGGATCTTGCCATGGCTCATGAACGATTCCGGTGTACGCCAACACCAGCGGACGAACCGGCGGCGCCGCATCAATCTTTACGGCCGCTCCCGCATCGGCCGCCTCGTCAAAGCCGTTTGTTACGACATGCACTTTGCAATCCAGCAAACACGTCAAACTGGTTGCGAGTTCATCGGAGACCGTGGTGACGAGATCAGCGGAAGCGAGGCAGTCAAGCTCACGCCGCCGCTCTTTCCTGCGGGCACGGCCCGACCACTTTCGAAGAAAATTCTGGCTCCACAGGTCGCGATAGTCGGCGACCCACAGCAGGCGCGGGTTGCGCTTCTTTAGGTGAGCGGCGATCTCATGGGCCGCTCGCGGCCCGAACGTGCTCACCACGACATCCACCCCTTCTGAGAGCGCTTCGGCATCCTCAAGTGCGGATTTCATCCATCCGTCCCTGGGGTCGAGCACGATTCCCAGTCGATGGTCAGCTTTACGGCGCACCCACTTGAGGAGACTCACCAAGGCGGCCGGAAGCGCCCGGCCCCGGCCCGCGCCGGGAAGCGCAGAGTAGAATGATTCCTTGACCGTCACCCCCTCGATGACGGGCAAGCAAAGGTCGAGCGGGTGATCAAAATCGCGCTTCTCGGCGGTCAAGACCCGGACGCTGGCCCCGCGTTCCGACCAATAGCGAGCCCACGAGTAAGGACGATGGGTTCCGATCGCGTTTCTGGGTGGCCAGTTGTAGGTGACGATCAGGATGGTCGGTCTGTTCATTCGGTTCCTTCCGCGCCAAGCAGCGAGGCATACAAGGCCCGCTTGTCCGGTGTGTCCAACCTCGAATTGTGCCAGAGCAAGGTAAAGTCGCCGCCAACTGCGCGGCAGGCTTCCTTAAGTTGCAGAAACTTCGCTTTGGCTTCAGCCCCCGTCCCGAGCCCCATGTATCGGGGCGCCATTACCGTGCACTCCATCGCGATCAGCGGGCGGATCCGGAGTTTGAATGCCTGACCCGTCGTCGGGTCTACGGCCGGGTACTCGTGGCAGGTTCCCGCCCGGAATCCTGGCCTATCCGCATACCCAAGCGAACTGTCATAGTCCATCCCCCCGAGCTCCCACCCCGCGGGCGTTGTCGGCGTCTCCCAGCGGAGGAAGTGCATTCGCCCGCCCCACACCGACTGATGAATGCCCTCATCGGCGCAAACCTCCTTGAGCCTACGAGCTTCGCGTGCAATGGCAGTCGGATTCCGATAGGTGTTGTAGCTGGGATGAAGTCCGATCTCGTGCCCGCGCACATGAATCTCCCGCATCAGCGTGCGGATTGCCGGATGCTCCGGCTCATAAAGAGCATCCATGGCCCGACTTGTTCGCCCGCAGATGAAGTAGAAGGCACTCTTGATACCCACCTTTTCCGATAACGTCATCAACCAATCGAACGTATTCATCGGGTCATTCGGCAGCAAGCGATCTCGTGTCAGCACGCGAATTCCTATACTTTTCGCGGCGCTGCGCAAATCCCGCCTCTTGAGCAGATCACCTCCAACAGTCCGGAAGAGCTTCGGCACGTTAGCAAAGGCATAACGGCTCGGGTGATCAACATCATGCGAAACGAGCATTTCGAACGCCGCCACGGGTCGTCGCCACGACGGCCATGCCCGCGACATAACCTGACCTAAAACGTCCAACCATTCGTCGACGACAGGGCGGTCCAAATAATCGTGCTTAAACGCGTGTGACGACTCCGCAGGAAACCGACCAAAGGCGTCGAGGTCAACTCGACCGACTTCCTCCTGTCGCGAGAGCATCCACCATGCCAGCCCAAGCACGTCATACTTAAGATAAAACTCGTTCTCGCGCTCCTCGATCAATGGCTGGGGCAGGCGCTCGCTGCCTGGCGCCGGAATCCGAGAGCCAAGCGGCGCACGCCAACCCTCGGAGGTGGCGTCCCAGACAGAACACGGCAGGCTGGAATCTCGGCGCGAAAATGTCGCAAGATCGGACACAAGCGCAATAGACCGCTCGCTTCCGGCAAGGCGTATCCGTATTACTCCATCGGAGCGCGACAGCAACAGGTTGTCGCCGAATCGTTCGGAGATGATGGCTTGCAGCCAATCGTACCCACGCGAGAACCAGTCAAAATTCATGGCAGCTTCCGTGGGAACCACGAACGTTCGGAGAGATCTTTATGCCTTTGCAGCCAGGGGTTCGCATCCTGGACTTACAAATACTCATAGCCGTATTTCGGGGCGAGTAATGCAAGCCTCTTTAGCGCGATTTTATCTGCCTCAGACCAATGACTGTATTTCGGAAAGCTGCCGCTCTTCTGCTGATTGATGGGTTTCAATGCCCGCTTCGCGACAGCGCCAGTGAGTCTCTTGTCACCCCCAACTCCGACAAACTCTAGAACCGACATTATGGTTTCGCGGTCGCGGAATAGATCCTCGCTGCGGACGGTCAACACACGATCATCCGGCATCGATGCCTTGAATTTCTCGACGAACGCGTTGATCTCGTTCCACTCCCAAGCGATTTTCTCCAATTGCGAATAAGAAGCCCACCCGGCTTCGCCAGTAGGCATCAACCGCTGGTACTGGACAGCACCACTCGCATAGTAGCCCCGCCGCATGCCGCTTCGGACGAAATCCGCCGGATTCCGAATCAGGTGGATGAAACGCGCATTTGGCAACAGTCTGGCAAGGGCTGGCGCAAAGAAGGTGATACGGTTATTAGTCTCGACGTAGATCTCGCCAGATCGGTACGCGTTAACGAATAACTCGAAACGAGCAGCGAGCACAGCCAGATCGAGCGAAGCAGCAACTGGAACGACCCTATGCACCAGGCTCGACAGATATTGGAGCTCAGGCTTTGGGGCATGATGAACGGACAATCTTGCACTGCGTCCAAGTATCTCCGTCAGGAAAGAAGTTCCGCAGCGGCCGGTTGAAAGAACAAAATAGTAAGGCGCCGCGAGTACTTCTTCCGCAGGTGGAAATTCCGGCAAGCCGAGCGAGCGGCGGCGGCGGCGATCACGCCACGCGCGCAATTTATGGCGATGCCAATCCGACTGCATCGCGAAATATGACTTGACCTTACCGATCATCGCTAGTGCGCTCTCCCTCGCCCCACTCCAGCTTTACGCCGAGTCTGCGCAGCATGCAGGCAATTTCATTAGCTGACTTTTTCGACAGGTCGGTTTCGAAGAATTCCTTCCTCGCGAGAAGCGTATCCCAGCCCCACTCCCACCAGTGGACCTGCTCCAAAAGCGCGATTACGTCATCGGCAAAGCGCTTCCTAACCACACGAGCGGGATTGCCAACCGCCACGGAATAGGCAGGAATTGGCTTCGTCACGACACTACCGGCGCCTATTACAGCGCCATTGCCGACAGTAACTCCTGGCAGGATGATTACTGAGTCACCAATCCACACTGCATTGCCGATGACCACCTCTCCCTTCGACTTTCCAGCCACTCTCACCTTGGAACGTAAGATCTTCTGCTGTGTCCAATCTTGGATATTCGCGTACCCCATGTAATGATCGGTACTGCGCACCACTAGACGACCGCCGATGGCACAGTACGCACCGATGGTGCATCTGCCGATTTCCGATGGACGATTGATCCTGGTACACCTACCAATTACCGTGTTCTGGTCGACCCGCGACCCCCTGCTGACATGGATTCTTCGACGAGCGAAATCCATTCGCTGCGAAACGCTGCGAATAAACCTTGCGAACCGGCCTTTCGCGCTCATTTCAAGCCTCTCTCCCGAGGATGCGCCAAAGCTGCCAAGGAGGGCCGCGCAGGTCGCTGCGCCATCCCATCGAGGTATGCCGTTCTCCGTTGGTCGCAGACATCCAAAAGGGGGATGGATGGATACGCCAGCCAGCGAAGGCATGCCGCCCTGTTCATGATCACAACGGCGCGCCTTGCGCACCAACGGCGCGGTCGAGCCGACGGGCCGTGCGCTCCATGGACCATAGCAAACACGCGTACAAGGTCGCATTGACGATGGAAAGCGTCATAAACATGCGTTCCGGAGCCACGCCATTCATCCCGCAACCAAAAATGACCAGAACCACCGATGCCAGCAGAGCAAGGTTGAAGAGAAGATGTGCCACGAATTGCTCGTTAACGTGATACATCAACGCCAGCGGCGAGGCAGCAAAACGCACCGCGATAACGGGAATCAGAAGCCGGGCATACTGACCAGCAGTTCGCCACTGTTCACCAAAAATGAAGGCAAATAGCGGCTCCACTACGAAGTACAACGGGACGAAGATCGCCAAGCTAAACGCCAGCAAAGCGTTACGTGCCTGCTTCATAACCTTATACGCACTTCCGGTTCTATTTCTCGCTTGACTTGCACGTTGGAAGAATACTTGGCCTACCGCATTACCAATCAGCTGCATCGGGGCACTGAGCGCTCTTTGCCCTAGCGCATAGAACCCCAGCGTTGTGGTTGAATAGAAGCTGGAAATCAGCACGCCGGTGAAGTTGTTGGCAAATGCATTCGCGAGCGTACTCCCCATGATGAACTTGGGCAGTCGACTGTGCTGGTGGGCGACCTGCTTCATGCGCTGACGACTTACAATGGCAGAAATGTTCCGACCTTGCGTCGCATTTCGAAATAGTCGACCGTTCGCTGCGAACATGGAAGCGACTTGGCCCACGATGAGCCCGGTTGCCCCCGCCTTGAGCGCGCCTCCTCCCAACTGCAACGCCCCCAACACGACTGACTTGAGGACGCCTGCTTTGGCCACGTCGCTAAATCGATTGGCGCGTGTGTTGAGGTAGTTCAAGATCGTGAATATGGCCGAAAGCAACACCGAAATCGGTACCAGATAAAGCCACGGCCCAATTTCCTTATTGCCGGTCAACTCCGCGATCCGCTGGCCGGAAATCATAACGATCAGCAGCAGGATCACTGCAACCGCCACGGCTACGACTAACGAAAGTGCGGCGACATTAATGGCTTCCTCATCATCCTTGGCCAACTGGATCGCCAGTTCATACCGACCACTCGCGACCGCCGATGGAATATTGGATAAAGCTGTGAATAGCGCCAGCACTCCAATGTCCGCCGGTGTGTACAAACGCGACAGCAGCGGGCTGATCGCTACCGGAATCGCCTGCGCGAGCGCTGTGCCCGTCATAAGCGTCACGACGTGTCGGGCGGAACTGCCCTCCCGAAAGATGCGCTTCATCCTATCCCAGCCAGGGCGATGACGATGCGTTCCACATCGCTAGTCCCAAGATACGGGTGCATAGGGAGGCTGATCACCTGCTTCGCGGCCAGATCGCCGTTGGGCAGCTTCGCAGTTGGGTCGGCGACTGCCGGCTGAAGATTCAGAGGCAGCGGATAATGAATTGCCGCCGGCACCTCGGCTTTTTGCAAACGTAACTGCACGGTTGCGCGATCCAGGACTCGGATTGTGTACTGTGCCCACGCACTGGTGTTGTGAGCTTGGACGTAGGGGGCCGTAACCGCGGAATCAACGAGAAGTCGCTCGTATTCCATCGCAACACGCTGCCGCGCGGCCAACTCCTGATCGAGAACATCGAGTTTGGGGAGGAGGATTGCGGCCTGCAGCGTATCGAGGCGGCTGTTCATGCCGACGCGCACGTGGTGGTAGCGCTTTTCCTGCCCGTGGCGCGCGATTTGGCGCATAGCCTTGGCTAGCTCGTCGTCCGCGGTGAATATCGCGCCACCATCCCCATACGCACCGAGGGGCTTGCTTGGAAAGAAACTGGTCGTAGCGATGGTCGTGAGGTTGCAGCTCTTGCGACCCTTGTAGGTCGCCCCGAAGCTCTGCGCGGCATCCTCGATCACCGTGATGCCATGCTTGTCCGCGATCGCGTTGATCGCGTCGTAGTCTGCGCACTGACCGTACAGCGAAACGGGGATGATCGCCTTGGTCCGCGGAGTGATCGCCCGTTCCAGCAGCGTCGGGGCGAGGTTGTAAGTCCGGGGATCGACGTCGACGTAGACCGGCCGGGCCCCGAGCACGGCTGCTGCCTCGGCCGTTGCGATATAGGTGAAGCCAGGGGTAATCACTTCGTCACCAGGTCCGACGCGCAGCGCCATCAGCGCGATCTGAATCGCGTCGGTGCCGTTGGCAACGGTAATGCAATGCTTCGCGCCCGTGTAGTCGCAAAGCCGCGCCTCGAGTTCGGCCACTTCGGGCCCGAGAATGTATTGTCCATGCGCAAGCACCCTGGCTATCGCGGCATCGATCTGGGGCTTGATCCGGTCCTGTTGTGTCGCCAGGTCGATGAATTGCATGGGCTTCCCGTGCTCAGACGTCGATCACCGCAAGGCGATCGCCCTGCAGCAGGTACTTCTTTCCGGAATGGACGCAAGTGGCCTGTCCTTCCCCACGCACCGGTAGATCGAGCTGCTCGCCGAACTCGCTCATCCATCCGATCTGGCGTGCGGGGACACCGACCACCAGCCCGTACGCCGGTACGTTCTTGTTGACGACAGCACCGGCGCCAACGAAGGCGTACTCGCCGACGGTCACTCCGCACACGATGGTGCAGTTCGCCCCCAACGTGGCGCCGCGCTTGACAAGGGTGTCGCGATATTCGTCCTTGCGTTCGATCAGTGAACGAGGGTTGTAGACGTTCGTGAACACCATGCTAGGGCCACAGAACACACCCTCTTCCAGGGTCACGTTGTCGTAGACGGAGACGTTGTTCTGGATCTTGCAGCGGTCGCCAATGACGACCTTGTTGCCGACGAAGACGTTCTGTCCGAGCGACACGCCGGCCCCAATGCGGGCGCCTGCGCAAATATGCACGAAATGCCAGACTCGGCTGCCTTCGCCGATCTGCGCGCCCTCGTCTACAATGGCACTAGGGTGCTGGTAGTGGCTCATGGCGTCACCGCTTCAGGAACGGGTGGTAATCCCCTGCGAGGGCAGCCGGAGCAGCCTTGCGGATTGCCGCCACGGTTCCGACTGCCACCCGGTTCTCGTCCAGCCCGAACCCCCGGCCTGCGAGGATCTCCTCGTAGCTGCGGGTGTGCAGGTCCGTGAACCCTCCGGAGAACTCGACCTCCTCGCCATCCACGGTGATGGACCGATAGGTTCGCTGTCCGGTGTCCCGTGCCTCGCGCGGGACGTCCTCGATGTCGACCGACAGGAACCAGCGCACCCGCGCGTGCTCGTACTCGAGGTATCCGGCGGCCTTGGTGTCGTTTGAAAGATGGACGATGTTGTCCTGCAACCCACCAAAGATGAAATGCAACATGTCGAAGAAGTGAACGCCGATATTGGTGGCGATGCCACCCGACTTGTTCAGGTCGCCCTTCCAGCTCCGCAGGTACCAATGCCCACGCGAAGTCACATAGGTCAGGTCCACCTCGTGCTTGCTGTTGAGCTGTCCCGAACGGACCTTCTGCCGCAGGTCCACGATCGCGGGGTGCAGGCGCAGCTGGAGGATCGTGCTGACCTTGCGTCCGGTATCTCGTTCGATCTCCTGGAGGCCGTCGATGTTCCATGGATTGAGCACCAACGGCTTCTCGCAAATCGCATCTGCGCCAGCGCGAAGCGCGAAGCGCATGTGCGCGTCGTGCAGGTAGTTGGGAGAGCAGATGGAAACATAGTCGACGGCCCGACCGTCATTGGCGCGGCGGCGCTTGTCGACGTGTCGATCGAATCTTTCGAACTCGGTGAAGAAATCGGCTTCAGGAAAATAACTGTCGATGATGCCGACCGAGTCGCTCGGATCGAAAGCAGCTACCAGGCGGTTACCCGTTGCCTTGATCGCCTGCATGTGGCGTGGCGCGATGTATCCGGCTGCACCCATCAAACCGAAATTCTTCATCTGCGTCCTGTTGTCTCGTGCCTGTTCAGAGGCGGCCATCGACCTGTTCCTTCGGGAGAAGCCCCTTGATGTCATAGACCACCGCCCGTCCGTTGGCCAGCGTCCGGATGCCGTCCGGTCCGAATTCCCGGAACGCGTCATGCGCCACCGCGACGATCACGGCGTCGTAGGCACCGGCCTCCGGCATCCGCTCGAGTAGCTCGATCCCGTACTCGTCCCGTGCTTCCTGCCAATCCGCCCAAGGGTCGAACACGTCGACGGCCGCGCCGAATTCCCGTAGCTCGCCGACCAGGTCGATGACCCGGGTATTACGGATGTCAGGGCAGTTTTCCTTGAACGTGAAGCCGAGCACGAGTACTCGCGCACCGTCGACGGCATGCCCCTTCCGGATCATCAGCTTCACGACTTCCGCTGCGACATGCTTGCCCATCGCGTCGTTGATGCGCCGACAGGCCAACAGGATGTCTGGGTAATAGCCGACCGACTGCGCCTTCTGGATGAGGTAGTAAGGGTCGACCCCAATGCAATGACCACCAACTAGTCCGGGCCTGAAGGGCAGGAAGTTCCATTTTGTTCCCGCCGCCTCCAGGACTTCCATCGTGTCGATTCCCAGCCGATGGAAAATCAGGGCGAATTCGTTGATGAGCGCGATGTTCGCATCGCGCTGGGTGTTCTCGATCACCTTCGAGGCCTCGGCGACCTTGATGGTGGAAGCCTTATGCGTGCCGGCCGGAATGATCGTCTGATACAGGCCGTCCACGAACGCCGCCGTCGCCGCGGTAGACCCGCTGGTGACCTTGGGAATCTTGGGAAGCCGGCGCTCTTTGTCGCCTGGGTTGATTCGTTCCGGGCTGTAACCAACGGTGAAATCTTCATTGAACACCAAGCCGGAGGCCCGCTCCAGCTCCGGAACGCAGATCTCCTCCGTCGCCCCCGGGTAGACCGTGGACTCGTATATGACGACGTCACCACGCGCCAACACCCGGCCGACGCTGCGACTCGCCATCACCAGCGGGGTGAAGTCCGGGCGCTTATGTTCGTCAATGGGCGTAGGTACCGTCACGATATAAACGTTGCAACGCCTGATCTCTTCCACATCGTCGGCGAAGCGCAACCTCAACGCCGCGGCCAGTTCCGCTCCCTCGACTTCCCGCGTACTGTCGTGGCCCGCTCGCAATTCCTCAATCCGCTTTCCGCTGATGTCGAAACCAGTCGTGTCGAAGTGCCGTCCGAATTCGACGGCCAGAGGCAAGCCGACATAGCCAAGCCCGACGACGGCAATTTTTGGATCGTTGGAAACAGCCTGGGACATTCAGTCGGTCTCTTCAGTGCTCGTAGTAGGTCCGGTACCAATCCGCGAACCGCGGCACCCCTTCTTCGATCGGGACGCGCGGAGCGTATCCTACCGCCTCGTTCAGCTCCGAAGTGTCGGCCTCCGTGTCCGGAACATCGCCAGGCTGGAGCGGGAGCAGTTCCATCTTCGCGTCGCGGCCCAGGGACTGCTCCAGCAGGCGGATGAAATCCAGCAACTCGACCGGACGACGGTGGCCGATGTTGTAGATGCGGTACGGCGCGAGGCTCGTGGCCGGATCTGGATGGAGCGGATCCCACGTGGGGTTCGGCGTCGCGGGCAAGTCCGAGGCGCGGACGATGCCTTCCACGATGTCGTCGATGTAGGTGAAGCTCCGCTTGTGGTTCCCGTTGTTGAAAACCTTGATCGGCTCGCCGGCGGAAATCGCCCGCGCGAACAGGATCGGAGCCATATCGGGCCTCCCCCAAGGGCCATAGACCGTAAAGAAGCGCAACCCCGTGCATGGAATGCCGTACAGGTGCGCGTAACTGTGGGCCATCATTTCATCGGCCTTCTTGGTGGCCGCATACAGGGTCAGCGGGTGCTCGGTCGAGGCGTGTTCGGAGTAAGGCATGGCGCGGTTGGCGCCATATACCGAACTGGTGGACGCGAACACGAGATGTCCGACATCGTGGTGCCTACATCCTTCCAGCACATGCAGGAAGCCGATGATGTTGCTGCTGACGTACGCATGCGGATTGACGGCGGCGTAGCGCACGCCCGGCTGCGCAGCCAGATGGATCACCCGCTGTGGCCTTTCGCGCGAGAACAGGGCCGCGACCAAACTGCGATCAGCGAGGTCGCCGACGACGTGGTGGTAGCCGGGGTGATCGCAAAAACGCGCGAGCCGCGCCTGCTTCAGGCCGACGTCGTAATAATCGTTGAGGTTGTCGATCCCGACAACCTCGTCACCACGCGCCAGTAGCCGCTGTACCACTTGGGATCCGATGAACCCGGCGGTCCCGGTGACGAGGATTTTCATGGGCATGCGTTCGGTAGACTCAGGAAGCTGATGATACGGGGCGATGTTCGCTCGCGGCCGTGCCGCGCGTGCCCTGGGCAATCAGGACAGCGGCCAGCAGCGCAGCGACCGTCGCCAGCGCCGGCGTGCGCAGCGCGTAATCCGCGCCGGCATGCGCGAGTAGCGCGAAGATGCCCAGCAGCGCCGACCAGGTCAGCCGGCGCTCGCCGGCATGCCCCCGCAGGTAAGCGGCGACCGACGCGCACAAGGCCATGCCGCAAAGGGCGGCGACGATCAGCCCGGCGATGCCACCTTCCATCCAGACCTGCGCATAGTCGTTGTGCGCCGCGTTGATGTAGTTGGACAGCATCAACGACTCCGGCAACACCTGTTGGAACACGGGGACGAAGCTGCCGATTCCACTGCCCAACGGCCACTGGCGGACACCTTCCACCGTCGCCGCGTGCCGCATGATCCCGCGGAGTTCCTCGATTTCGTCGACGCGCATCCAGCCCATCGCCGCGGACAGGCCGATCGCCGCCATCGCTGCCGCGCCCACCAGCGCCAGCACTCCGACCCGGCCGTGCCCCGACCTGCGCAACGCCGACGCCGCCATGCCCAGCGGTGCCGCCGCCAGCATCAACACGCCGATGACGACCGCCGCGCGCGAATTAGTGAGCGGCAAGCCGAGCAGCAGCGTGCCGCCCGCGATGATCGCCGGCCATGGATTGCGTGGCTTCCCGGTTTCGGGATCCGAAGTGCCGAATGCACCGATCGCGAACGCCAGGCAGATGCCGAGGCCGATCAGCATGGCCGTGCCCTGGTGGTTCGGGTTGGCGAACGTGCCCGCCATGGAGGGCGCCCACTGCGGATACGGGTTGAGCAGGCTGTCCTGCGGCGCCCCCAACTGCAGGAAGCCGAGGATCAGGCTGGCGATCGGCAGCGCGACACAGAGCATCAACAACCGTCGCTGCGTCCGAGCGTCGCTACCGAGCGTCCAAGCGAAGATCGCCAAGGCCGGCAGCAGGAACAGCGCGCTGCGCAACGTGGCTTCCGGTGTCAGCGTCCACGTCGTCGACGCGTCGCTGATACCGGCAAGCGCCAAGTCGTGCGCGAGCGCCTGTCGCGCGGGCGACATCGCCCACAGCGCCTGCGGCAGCGGCAACAACTGCAGCCAGGGCAGCAACGCCACCGCCGCCATCGCAACGATCCCGAGCGTGCGAACGCGCGACGCGGGCTGCCGCGCCAGCCGCCACGCGCCGATGCCGAGCACGGGCAACGCGAACAGCTGCGCGGCCACGTCCGTCCACCCATGCTGCTGCGAACTGCCGCCGGTCACGAAGACCAGGATGAGGAATGCGTAGATCACCGCCGCCCTCCCGTGAGCTCCGGCCATTGTAGGAGCACAACGTGCCTACCAGAAAAAAACGGCCGCCATCGCGGCCGTTTCTGGATGATCCGGCTTGCGCCGGACAGATTTGCTTACTGGCTGACCGGCTCGACCGGCGGAACGGTGTCGCCCACCCCTTCGACTGCCGCGGCGCCCAGCACTGCAGCACCCAGGATCGTGCCGACGGTGAACGTCAGGTTCGTACCGGTGCTGGCGATGGCCGAGCCCGACGCGGTCCTCAGCACCTCCGGGGTGATCCGGTAGGTTCCGGGCGGAAGGGTCAGCGTCCAGGAGCGGGTACCGTCCGTCACGTTCAGGACCACCTGGCCCTTCGCGGGAACCATGACCGAATCGCCGGAGGCCACGGAGTCGCCCACGTTGAGCTGGGTGTACTCGCTGCCCTGGGAGGACTTCATCGCGCCTCCCTCGACGTCCGTCGCCGTGGCGCTCTGCGCGGCCGCAACACCGGGAACGAGCAGCGCCGCAAACGCGGCGGTCAGGGCGAGCTTCGCGAACATGTTCATGGATCCATCCTGTGCAACTTGGGGGGCGAGGGATACAACGTAAAGCAAGGGGGGCGACCGGACAAGCGTTTCAGGCCGTTGGAGCGCCCTTGGGGGATGGCCGTTCAGGCTCCCATCACGGCCTAGTCTGCCCCCAGGGGCGTGATCGCAATGTCGTCGATCCACAGGTCGCCCCTGACCTTCTGGGCTGCTCCCTTGACCGCCGGATTCCGCAGCTCCAGCCACTGCCCCTCGCATCGCTGCGAGGGGACCTCGAATTCCGCGGCGATCGCGCGCCAGTCGAAGCTGCCGTCGATCGGCTCCGAGGACGCGATCCATGGCCCACGATCGCAGCGGACACCCCATTGCAGGCCAAGATCGCTCCGCAGGTCGTCGGCTCGCGCCTGCAGGGACAAGCGATAGCGCCCCGGCGCCAGCAGGAGCGGTTGCCGCAGGTTGCCGCGCGGGGCCGGCCGGCCGATGAAGTGGAGATGCGCCGCGCGGCTGCCGTCCCGACCGGCCGCGTCCTCGATGTCGGTGAAGACCCCGGGCGACACCACGTTGCGCCAGCCGAAGCCGATGCCGTCGATGTCGTCCTCGAAGCCGCCGTTACGCACCGCTGGAATCCGCTTGGGTGCCGGGTGCAGCGTGCCGAACCAGCCCGAGAATGCGTCGCCCCAGCGACCCCGCGCGATCAGGCCATCGAGCCAGCTTCGGGATTCGCTCGCAGACAATCCGCCCTGGCCCTGCAGGTTGCCGTAGATGTTGTTGATCGCCTTAGGCTGCCCCTTGTTCATCAGGACCTGCAGGAAATTCCTGCGCCACGGAGGCTGCCGGGCAAGCGTGCCCGCCATCGCTTGCGCGAAGCGGGGGTCTGCGGATTGTTGCGCCATCGCCGGGAAGAACCGGTCGCCCTGCGCCGGTTCGAAACGCAGCAGCGCATCCAGTTGCGCAAGGGCCCCCGGCAGGTCGCCGGCCTGCAAGCGGATCGTCGCGAGGCGCGCGCGTACCTGCGATACGCGAGGCGCTCGCCGCGCCGCGATCTCCAGCAGTTGCTCGGCGTTCGGCGCCTTCATCCTGTCCGCCGCCAGCGCGATGATGGCGAAGGCGTCGCCCTGCCCCGGGGCGACCGCCAGCAGGTGTCGCGCCGTGGCGAGCGCGCCGCGGTCGTCGCCGCTGGCGAGCTGGCGGCGCGCGCGCAGCAGCAAGGCCTGGGGCTGGTCCGGATCCAGCCGCAGCACGGCGTCGTCGCCGGCCAGGGCGAGCCGGTCGACCCGCGTCGTCGCGACGACCTGCCAGCCGAGTGCCGTGAGCATCGCGACGCCGGCAACGACGGCGACGGCCTTTAAGCCCTTCATGTGGACGGCGCCAGCGACACGCGGCGAACGAACCAGTAGCCCTGGCGCCAGACGAGATCCACCATCAACCGGCCACCGCAGGCGCCCGGCGCAGCCGGCCGGCAGCGATAGGTGGCGTCGAGGCTTGCGTCGTCCGTGCCGACCTTCCAATCCAGGTCCCTGAGCTCGAAGCTGCCGTGGCGGGCGTTGAGCGCGCCGCGGAGCTGGGTGGTACGGGCTTGGACCGCGGGGTCGTTCCACAGCGGGAACGCGCTAGGCTCGGCGCGGAAGTAGTCGACGACCTGCTCCACGCCCTCTTCCGCCAGGCGCATCCGTTCGGGGCTCAGCGTCGGTGCCGCTGGCGGAGGAGGCGGGGCTGCGGCGGGCTCGGGGACCAGGGCTGCCGGTGCGACGGCCGCCACTTGGACCACGGGCGGGGCCGAGGCCCGGCTCGCGGGTGCGGAAGGCGCCGCCACAGGCGTGCTTTCGCGCCGCGAAGGCATGGGTTCAGCCACGACCGCCCGCGGCTTCTGTATTTCCGCAGTGGGTATCCGTGGGGGAGTCGCGATCGGCGTGGGCTGGGACGCTGGCGCTGATTCGGCGGCCCGCGGCTGCGGAGCCGGAGCCGGCACCGATGCCATCGGCTGCGAAGCCGGCGACGGGGAAGCCGTCGCAGTCGACAGTGCGTCGCTCAGCACGCCGAGATCCCGATCCTCGATCGCGGGGGTGTCATGCACCTCGTTCGTTGCGACGCTCGCAGCGCCTTCTCCGTCGGGATGCCATTCGACCGCGTTCTGCGGATTGCGGACGATCAGCACCGCGAGCACCACGCAGGACACCAGCGCCGCGGCGAGCAGCCAGCGCGAACGGCGGCCGACACCCGACGGCGCAGCTTCGTCGCCATGCTCCCAGCGCCGAAGCGTCTCGGGGGTCAGCGGCGCCGCGGCACCCGCCATGCGGGCCTCGGCCAGCCGGACGTCGTAGGCCTGCCGCAGTTCCGGCGTGCGCAGTTGCGCGAAGGCCTGGTTGACGCGGGTGGCGAACACCGAGGCGTCGCCGGCCAGCGCCCGGTCCGGGTGCAGCCAGCGTTGCAGCCAGCGGTGGTGCGTGCGGATGGCGTCGAACGACGCCTCGGGGGCGACGCCGAGGGTGCGATAGGCGTCCGCGTCCGGGTCGGCCAGCAGCACCTGTTCGAGATAGAAGCGCGACGCTTCGACCAGCGCCTGCTCGGGCTCGCCCAGCTCCGCAGCGCTCGCCTGGAGGGCTTGCGGCGAGGCCGCCGCGACCTCGATCAGGTGGAGGATGCCCGCGGGTAGCGGCCGCTCGCGCAACCGGAAGCGTTCGCCGGGCGCACGCTGCAACGCCAGGGCCGTGTCCAGGATTTGTGCGGCGGGTGAGCGCAAGGATTTCCCCGGAATCCTCGAGTCGACCTTGGTCGGCTCTACCTGATGTTTAGCCGACCTTGGTCGGCCCTACTTGTGGGCCAACTGCTTCTGGCCGCCGTAGGCGTAGTAGCCGTAGCTGCCATAACCATACCCGTATCCGTGCTGGTGTGCGGCGTACTTGCTGAGCACGACGCCGATGATGCGCGCGCGCGCGACCAGCAGGCGCTTGATCGCCATCTGCGCGGACTGGATGCGGGTCTTGCCCGCCTCGACCACCAGCAAGGTGCCGACGGACGCGTTGGCCAGGATCGGCGCGTCGGCGAGCCCGAGCACCGGCGGACCGTCGATGACCACCTGGTCGTAGTTTTCGGCGGCGACGGTCAGCAGCGAGATCAGCTTGCTGCCCGCGAGCAGTTCCGCCGGATTGGGCGGCAACGGACCGGCGAGCACGATCTTCAGGCGCGGATCGTCGGTCTCCTGCACGGCCTCGTTGATGTTGGCGGCGCCGGACAACAGGTTGCTCAGCCCGATCTCGCCGCGAACCTCTGCCACCTTGTGCAGCGACGGGTTGCGCAGGTCGCCGTCGATCAGCAGCGTCCGCTTGCCGAGCTGGGCGAAGTTGCGCGCCAACGACCAGGCTGTCGTCGATTTCCCTTCCGCCGGTCCGGCGCTCGTGACCAGCAGGACGCGCGGCACGCCGCTGTCGGTCGAGAACTGCAACGCCGTGCGCACCGAGCGATAGGCCTCCGAAAACGCGGAACGCAGGTCGCGCAGCGCCTGCGCAGGCACTTCCTGCTTCTTGAGCCTCGGGATGATGCCGAGCACCGACAGGCGCAGGCGCTGCTCCACGTCCTGCGGCGTCTTCAGCGTCTGGTCCATGAACTCGAGCACGAACGCCGACAGCACGCCGAGCATGGCGCCCAGCAGCAGGCCGATCGCCAGGTTCAACGGCAGGTTCGGCTTGTAGCGCGACGTCGGCGGGATCGCACGATCCACCACCGACACGTTGTTGGTGCCGACGCCGCTGGCGATGCCGATCTCCTTGTAGCGTTGCAGCATCGCGTCGTAGAGCTGGCGGTTGGTGTCGACCTCGCGCTTGAGGATGTTGTACTGGATGCTGCGGTTGTCGGTGTCGAGGGTCTGGCTGCGCAGCGCGTCGATCTTGCCGAGCAGCAGGGCTTCCTGCGACCGAGCCGCGTCGTACTCGGACTTCACCGACGCGCGGATGTTGCGCAGCTCGCCGGCGATCTGCTTGTCGAGCTCGGCGATCTGGCCCTCGAGCTGCTTCATCTCCGGGTATTCGGGCTTGAACACCTGCAGCTTCTGCTGGTACTGGCCCTGCAGTTCCGCGCGCTGCTGCTGGAGGGTGCGGATGATGGAATTGGCCAGCATGTCGGCCGGCAGCGCCGCGCCGGTCGAGCTGGAGGCTTCGCGCCAGCGCGCTTCGGCCTTGATCCGCTGGGCCTGTGCGTCGGCGAGCTGGGTGTTGAGCTCGCTCAGGTTCTGCGACACCAGCGACTGCTCGCCGTCGCCGGTGCCGACGTTGACGATGTGCTCCTTCTGCGCGAACGCGACCAGCTGGCGCTCCGAGTCCTCCAGCTTCGCCTTCAGCTGGCGCAGCCGGTCCTCGAGGTAGGTCTTGGCGTAGGACGAGGCGTCGAACTTGCGCTCGAGCTGCTGGGCGATGAAGCCCTCGGCCAGCGCGTTGGCGACGCGGGCGGAGAACACCGGGTTGCCGCTGTCGAAGCTCACCTTGACCAGGCGCGAATTGCGCACGGGTTCGATGGTCAGGCCGTCCTGCACGACGTTGACCGCGTCGCGCAGCGCGTCCGCCTTGCCCTGCTTCGCGGCGGCTGCGGCTTCTTCGCGGGTCTGCGGGCGCAGCGACTGCCTGAGGCGGTTCCACCAGGAATGCTTGGCGACGAGGTTCAGCGCACTCGAACCGGCCAGGTTCAGCGAGTCCGCGGTGCGCTCGGCCAGGGCGCGGCTCTGCAGCAGCTCGTACTGCGTCTGGTAGAAGTCGCCGCTGTTCGCCGCCTCCGGTGCCTCCATGCCTTCGACCTGCACGATCTGCGCGGCTTCACGGTCGATCTGCAGCGTCGTCGTCGCCCGGTAGACGGCGGGCGTCAGCAGCGTCACGAGCAAGGTCAGCGCCAGGATGCTCGCCAACACACCCAGCACGAGCCAGCGGCGCTTCTGCAGGATCTGCCAGTAGGCCAGCAGGTCGATCTCGTCCTCGCTCTTCTGCTTCTCCTCGAACAGGTCCAGTCCAGTGCCCGCCGTGCGCAGCGCAAGTACGCCCTGCTCGGGCGAGCGGCGGATGGGCAACCGAGGGTCTTCGCCACCGGCGCCGACGGGCAACTGATCGTCAACCATGGCGTTGTCTGCTGTGCTCTATGTCGGGGGAAAGGATCAGCGGGATTCGATCAGAACCAGCGGAACAGGCCGATGGCCGGCACCGACTGGATGAACCTGCGGAATGCGGACTTGCTGCCCGACTGTTCGACGACGATGACGTCGTCGCCATAGACCTGCGGGTCCGGCATGGTGCCTGCACGCACCTGGGCGAGGTCGAACACGGCGCCGGCGCGCTTGCCGTCGACCTGGCGGAAGATCAGCACGCCCTGGAGATCTGCGGTGTCCTCATTTACGCCTTCGGCCATGGCGATCGCCTGCAGCAGCGACGTCTTGCCGGTCAGCGGATAGATGCCCGGCTTGTTCAGCGCGCCTTCGAGCGTGACCCGCTGGCTCGTGAACTCCTTCACGAACACCGTGACCTGCGGATCCTGGACGTAGCCGTTCTTCAGCTTGTTGCCGATTTCCGTCTCGAGTTCCGGGATGGTCTTGCCGCCGGCGAGCACGCCGCCGATCAGCGGCAGCGAGATCTGGCCGTTGGAGTTCACGCGCACGGTGCTCGACAGCTGGTCGATGCCGAAGACGCTGATCTCCAGCAGGTCCTGCGCGCCGATGCGGTAGTCCGTGCCGCCCTCGTAGGCGCCGGACGCGGTGGTGGTGTCGGGGGCCTGCAGCGCCTGGCCCTGGACCAGGTTCGGGTTGCGGATGGGCGCCGACCCGCACGCAGCGAGCATCGCGAACGCGACGGCGGCAATCAGGAGGAGGAACACGCGGCGAAACGGCGACATCATCAGAGTCCGGTCCTGGTCGGCAGCCTGTTCAGGTAGCCGACGATTATGCGGCTCCCCGCAGCCGTTGCCAAAAACCCGCCTTCCGCGTCGGGGCGGCCCGCGCCGGGAGGGGCGGAAGGTCGCGGGGCGCGTCGTTGCGGACGATACCGGCCGGCCGCGTCACGACCAGGTGATCGGCCTCCTCGGCCCCGACCAGCGCGGCCGCGGCTTCGCGGGCCTCGGCCAGCAGCGGCGGGCGGCGGCGGGTGTCGTGGGCGTCGGTGGCCAGGACGTGGGCCTTGCCCTCGCCCACGAACCGGTCGCCCCAGTACTTCGGCCGGCGGCCGTGACGGCCGGTCAACGCGCCGGCGGTGATCTGCATCCACACGCCCCGGTCGACCAGGCGCATGAACAGGTCGTAGTGGTCCTCGACCCAGCTCAGGCGCTCGGGATGGGTGATCACGGGGGTGATGCCGGCGGCCATCAGGGCGAAGACCTGCTGCTCGAAGCCCGGCGGGGCCACGTGGTGCGGCGGTTCCAGCAGGAGGTAGCGCGAGCCGGCGAGGGTCGGCACGCGGCCGCCGTGGATGGCGCCGGCCAGGTCGGTGTCGAGGTGGACGTCGGCGCCCTCGACCAGGCGCAGGCCGATGCCGGCGGCGTCGAGCGCGGCCTGCAGCGCAGCGATCGCGCTGCGGATGCCCGGCGCGTCGTTGTCGTACATGCCCGGGTAGATGTGCGGCGTGCAGGCCACCGTGCGGATGCCGTCGGCGTGCGCGATGCGCGCCATCTCCAGCGACGTCGCCAGGTCGGGCGAACCGTCGTCGATGCCGGGCAGGAGGTGGCAATGCAGGTCGAACATGCGCGATCCTTACGCGGGAAGAGGAAAAAACCGGCCAACCGCGAGACAGGTTCCGATGAACAGCGACACCAAGCTATATCACAACAGCCGTTGCTCGAAATCGCGCGGCGCGCTGGAATTGTTGAACGCGCGCGGCATCGAACCCGAACTGGTTTATTACCTCGAGGCGCCGCCCTCGCCTGCCGAACTGCGCGCGTTGCTCCGCTTGCTCGGCACCGGCGCGCGCGGCCTGCTGCGCACCGGCGAGCCGGAGTACGCGGAACTCGGCCTGGACGATCCATCGCTGGGCGAGGATGCGCTGGTGGCCGCGATGACGGCGCATCCGAAGCTGATCGAGCGGCCGGTGTTCGTGCACGGCGGCCGGGCCGTCATCGGCCGCCCGCCCGAGCGGGTGCTGGAGCTGCTGTAGCGCCGATGTAGCGCCGACCAAGGGCCGGCGCTACTTGATGGCCCGAAGCGCCTTGACGCCCGGCGGCGGCGCGAAGGTATCGGCGCGCGCGTCCGCCCAGAAGCTCTTGAAAACCGCGTGCTCCGGAATGCGCCGGAGCAGCTCGCCCGGCTCCAGGAACCGGTACAGCGCCGCCAGCGAGCGCACCTCCACCGGCGAGACCCGGCGCAGGATGTGTTCCGGCCCGAGCTGCTCCGGGCCCTCGAGGCCGGCGGCGCACAGCAGGTCGCGCAGCGCGTGCAGGGTGTTCTGCTGGAACATGAAGACCCGGTTGCCCTTGTCGGCCACGTCCAGGTGCTTCCAGCGCTGCGGATCCTGGGTGGCGACGCCGGTCGGGCAGCGGTCGGTGTGGCAGCTCAGCGACTGGATGCAGCCCAGCGCGAACATGAAGCCGCGACCGGCGTTGCACCAGTCGGCGCCGAGCGCGAGCGTGCGGGCGATGTCGAAGGCGCTGGTGATCTTGCCGGCCGCGCCGATGCGGACCTTGTCGCGCAGGCCGAGCCCGACCAGGGTGTTGTGGACCAGCATCAGCGCTTCGTGCATCGGCACGCCGACGTGGGCCACGAATTCCGCCGGCGCGGCGCCGGTGCCGCCCTCGGCGCCGTCGACGACGATGAAGTCCGGCAGCAGGCCGGTCTCGTGCATCGCCTTGGCGACGCCGAACCACTCCCACGGGTGGCCGATCGCGAGCTTGAACCCCGCGGGCTTGCCGCCCGAGAGCCTGCGCAGGCGCGCGACGAACTCGAGCAGGCCGACGGGCGTGTCGAACTCGGTGTGGCGGGCCGGCGAGATGCAGTCGACGCCCTCGAGCACGCCGCGGGTCAGCGCGATCTCGTGGCTGACCTTGGCGCCGGGCAGCATGCCGCCGTGGCCGGGCTTGGCGCCCTGCGACAGCTTGACCTCGACCATGCGCACCTGCGGGTCGGTCGCGTTCTTCGCGAAGCGTTCCTCGTCGAAGCGGCCGTTGTCGTCGCGGCAGCCGAAATAGCCCGAGCCGATCTCCCACACCAGGTCGCCGCCGGCCTCGCGGTGATAGGGCGAGATCGAGCCCTCGCCGGTGTCGTGGTAGAAGCCGCCGCGCTTCGCTCCGGCGTTGAGCGCGCGGATGGCGTTCGCGCTGAGGGCGCCGAAGCTCATCGCCGAGATGTTGAAGACGCTGGCCGAATACGGCTGCGTGACGCCCTCGCCGCCCACCGGGACGCGGAAGTCGTGCGACGGGATCGCCGAGGGCACGATCGAGTGGTTGATCCATTCGTAGTCCACGCCGTACACGTCGTGCTCGGTGCCGAACGGCACCACGTCCATCACGCCCTTGGCGCGCTGGTAGACGAGCGAGCGCTGCTCGCGCGAGAACGGCACTTCCTCGAGGTCGGACTGGATGAAGTACTGGCGGATCTCGGGGCCGATGGACTCCAGCCCGTAGCGGAAGTGCGCCAGCAGCGGGTAGTTGCGGCGCAGGGTGCTGCGCTTCTGCAGGAGGTCCCAGGTGCCGAGCACGACCAGCGCCGCAGTGATGCCGAGCAGCCAGCGCCAGCCCAGCGAGGCCGGATGCGCCGCGACCCGCCACGCCGACACGGCGGCAATGACGATGCTGGCGATGTAGGCGGAATACCGCATCGGCCTCCCTTCCCTTCCGGTCCTGGACGCTGGTGCCTGGGGTCGGGATCGAACCGACATGGCCCTTGCGGGCCGGCGGATTTTAAGTCCGCTGCGTTTACCAGTTTCGCCACCCAGGCATGGGTTACGGCATGGTATCGCCCGATCAGGCCCGCTTGGCCGCCTTCGCGGGAGCCTTCGGATGCCTCTTGCGCTTGACCGGCGCGCGCGTACCTTCCTGGATCAACACGTCGGCGGGGATTCCCATCTTCGCATTGATGCGCCGGATCATCGGAAGCGTCAGGGGACGGCTTCCCTTCATGACCTCATGGAACCTGTTGGATGCGCCGAACATCGACGCCATGTCCTTGGGACGCAGCCCGACTTGTTCCATCCTGAAACGAATCGCCTCGATGGGATTCGGCAGGTCCATCGGGTAGTGCCTGGCTTCATAGGCTTCGACGAGGGTCACGAGCACGTCCAGGCGATCGCCTTCGGGCGTATCCGGCGTAGCCGCCATCAGACCCTCGATCTCGGCGAGGGCGCGCCGGTAATCGTTTTCGGTCTTGATCGGGAAGATGTCCATGAGAGTCCTCAGATTTGCTGTGCCTATAGTCCCAAATTGGGACTATTGCAACAGGCCAAAAAAAACCAGGCCGAAGCCTGGTTTTTCGTGACTGGAGGCCGAGGTCGGAATTGAACCGGCGTACGCGGATTTGCAGTCCGCTGCATAACCACTCTGCCACCCGGCCGGTGGACTTTCATTGTCCCGAAAAAGCGAACCCCGGCAAGCCGGGGTTCGTGGAAACTGGAGCGGGAAACGAGACTCGAACTCGCGACCCCGACCTTGGCAAGGTCGTGCTCTACCAACTGAGCTATTCCCGCGGAGCCCGCCATTTTACGGGAGGCCGGCGGGGTGTCAATACGCAGGTGGCTCGGGGTCGCCGCGAAGCGTGGGCCAGGCGGCGCGCAGGTAGTCCAGGCCCGACCAGAGGGTCAGGAGCGCGGCGGCGGCCAGCAGCCAGTCGCCCACGTGGAAGACGAAGGCCCCCATCCACGGCATCGGATGCGGCACGCCGCCCAGGTGCGGCGCCGGCGAGATCGAGTACAGCAGGCAGGTCAGCGCGACCATCTGGGCGATGGTCTTGAATTTGCCCAGCGCGGCGACGGCGACCTTGCGGCGCTGGCCCAGGCCGGCCATCCATTCGCGCAGCGCGGACACGGCGATCTCACGGCCTACGATCACCGCCGCCCACAGCGCCATCCATGCGGTCGGATGGCCCTGCACGATCAGGAACAGCGCGGTCGACACCATCAGCTTGTCGGCCACCGGGTCGAGGAAGGCGCCGAAGTCGGAGTACTGGGCGTAGCGGCGCGCGATCCAGCCGTCCAGCCAGTCGGTGAGCGAGGCGGCGATGAACACCGCGGCGGTCGCGAAGTTCGTCCACCCGTACGGCAGGTAGAACACGACGGCCAGCACCGGGATCAGCGCGATCCGCAGCAGCGTGAGCAGGGTCGGCACCGTGAGCTTCATGCGTCCTCGTTCCTTGGGGCTTCCGGCTGGGCCATGCCATGCAGGCTGGCCCAGATGCGTTCGGCGAGCGGCAGGTTGATGCCCTCGACCCGCGCGATCTCTTCCGCGCCGGCCGACTTCAGGCCTCCCAGGCCGCCGAAATGCCGCAACAGGTTAGCGCGTCGGCGCGGTCCGATGCCCGGGATGTCCTCCAGGCGGCTGGTGTTGCGCGCCTTGGCGCGGCGACCGCGGTGGCCGGTGATGGCGAAGCGGTGCGATTCGTCGCGGACCTGCTGCACGAGCTGCAGGCCGGGGGAATCGGCGCCGGGGCGGATCTCGCGACCGTCCGGGAGCAGCAGCGCTTCGTGCCCGGCGCGGCGCGCTTCGCCCTTGGCGACGCCGACGACGGGCACGCGGTCGGCGACGCCCAGGTCGGCGAGCACGGCGTTGGCCTGCGCAACCTGGCCGGCGCCGCCGTCGATCAGCAGCAGGTCCGGCAGCACCCCGCCCTCGTCCACCGCGCGGCGGAAGCGGCGTTCGAGCGCCTGGCGCATGGCGGCGTAGTCGTCGCCGGGTTCGATCCCGCTGATGTTGTAGCGGCGGTACTGGCTGCGGACCGGGCCCTTCTCGTCGAACACGACCTGCGAGGCGACGGTGGCCTCGCCCATGGTGTGGCTGATGTCGTAGCACTCGATGCGGTGCGGCGGTTCCTGAAGGCCGAGTAGCTGCTGCAGCGATTCGACGCGGGCGCGCTGGCTGGCCTGGCTGCCGAGCTCGGCGGCGAGCGCGAGGTCGGCATTGCGCTTCGCGAGGTCGAGGTAGCCGGCGCGGTCGCCGCGCACGTTGCACTTGAGCTGGACGCGCTTGCCGGCGGCTTCGCCCAGGGCCTGCTGCAGCAGCTCGCGGTCGTCGATGTCGCGGTCGAGCACGATTTCCGGCGGCGCGGGCTGCTCGGCGTAATACTGCGAGACGAAGGCGCTGAGGACTTCCTCGCAGTTCTCGGCGCCGTTGGTCTTCGGGAAGAAGGCGCGCGTGCCGAGGTTGCGGCCGTCGCGGAACGCCAGCAGCAGGACGCAGGCGGCAGCGCCTTCCATCGCGCAGGCGAGCACGTCGAGGTCGGCGGCGCGGCCGTCGACGTACTGGCGGGCCTGCAGCTTGCGGATGGTGGCGATGAGGTCGCGGATGCGCGCGGCCTCCTCGAACTCGAGCTGCCCGCTGGCGGCGGCCATCGCCCGCTCGAGCTCGCCGGACAGCTCGTCGCTGCGGCCGTCGAGGAACATCGCGACGCGGCGCACGGATTCGGCGTAGGCGGCCGGTTCGACCAGGCCGACGCAGGGCGCGCTGCATCGGCCGATCTGGTACTGCAGGCACGGCCGCGAGCGGTTGCGGAACACGCTGTCCTCGCAGCTGCGCAGGCGGAACAGCTTGTGCAGCAGGTTGAGCGTGTCGCGGACCGCGCCGACGCTCGCATACGGACCGAAGTAGCGGCCGGGGATCGCGCGCGGCCCGCGGTGCATCGCCAGGCGCGGCCAGTCCTCGCTGGTGAGCAGCACGTAGGGGTAGCTCTTGTCGTCGCGCAACAGCACGTTGTAGCGCGGCTTCAGCGACTTGATCAGCTGGTTCTCGAGCAGCAGCGCCTCGGTCTCGGTGCGGGTGACCGTGACCTCCATGCGCGCGACCTGGGACAGCATCGCCAGGGTCCGTGCGGACTTGGGCGCGGC
>JBQCJF010000014.1:0-2758 GCA_051953015.1 Luteimonas sp. | reverse complement strand
CGCCGAATCGGCCGCATAGGCGCGGGCGATCGCTTCGCGTGCGGCCTGGGTATCTCCCGCCGCGCGCTGGCGGTCCGCGAGTTCGCATTCGAACTTGGCGATCAGCTTGCCCATGGGCTCGCCGGTGACGGCCTCGTAACGGGTCGCGTTCTCGATCGCCTTGGCCCAGTCGCGCTCGGCCTGGTAGATGCCGATCAGGTGCCGCAGCGCCTGCGGTGCACGCTGGTCGAGCTGGGCAAGGTCGTTGAACACGGTCTCGGCGCGGTCCAGCAGGCCGGCACGCATGTAGTCTTCGCCGAGCGCGGACAACGCCTGGATCTTCTGCGTGTCGCTCAGGTCGGACCGCTGGGCCAGCGCCTGGTGCAGCCGGATCGCGCGGTCGACCTCGCCGCGACGCCGGAACAGATGCCCCAGCGCCACCTGCGTCTCGAACGTGTCGCGGTCGAGCTCGGCGACATGCAGGAACAATTCGATGGCCTTGTCCGGCTGCTCGTTGAGCAGGTAGTTCAGGCCGCGGAAGTAGGTCGTCGACAGCTTGCTGACCTGGTTGCCGCTGTGCTGCTCGCCGCCGCGCCGGCCGATCACCCAGCCCAGCAGGGCCGCCAGCGGCACGAAGATGACGAACCACATCCATTGGTTGAGGAAGTCCACTGTCAGTCCTTGGTTGCGATCGCGGGCGTCCGCGCTGCGGCCTCGGCACGGCGCAGGCGACGCCGAAGCGGCGCCACCACGCCCACCGCGAGCACCATGCCGCCGATGAACACGCCGGCCAGCAGCGCCACCAGCACGGCAAGCCCCAGGCTGGTGCGCAACGCCACGACGCCGAGATCCAGCGCAACGGGCTGGGTATTGAGGGCACCGACGACCGCGCCCAACAGCAGGCAGGCGAAGGCAGCCAGGAGGCGGATCAGTCGAACCACGGATTCAGGAAAAGGAGCGGACAGGCGCCAAGCTTAACGGACTCCGGCGGGGCCCGGTCGGCCGCGTCAGTCCTGTGCCGGCAGCGGCACCACGCCGGTGACGCGCTCGCGCAGTTCCTTGCCCGGCTTGAAATGCGGGACATGCTTGCCCGGCAGCGCGACGGCGTCGCCGGTCTTGGGGTTGCGCCCGGTGCGCGGCGGCCGATAGTGCAGCGAGAAGCTGCCGAAGCCGCGGATCTCGATCCGTTCCCCGCCGGCGAGCGCGCCACCCATCATCTCCAGCAGCGACTTGACCGCGAGGTCGACGTCGTCCGCCTTCAGGTGGCCCTGGCGCTGGGCGAGGATTTCGATCAGTTCGGACTTGGTCATTCGGACGCGCGGTTGCGTGGCTGCCTGGTTTGGAACCGGTGTAACGGTGCGAAAGAAGGCAAGTCGCCCGCTGCGCGGGCTGGAAAGGGGGAAGTCGCCCGCGACGCGGGCTGACAACGACGCTTCGACTTCCCTCTTCCCAGGCGCCCCGAAGGGCGCCGACTTGCCTCTTCCCAGGCGCCGTCAGGCGCCGGCTTTCCTTACTCCGACTTGCCCTCGAGCTGCTCGCGCAGCAGCGCGCCCAGCTTCGTGGTGCCGCTCGACGCATCGGACGCAGCCTTGTTGTACTCGGCCAGCGCTTCCTGCGTCTCAGCCTCGTCCTTGGCCTTGATCGACAGCTGCATCAGGCGGCTCTTGCGGTCGGTGCCGATGATCTTGGCCTCGACCTTGTCGCCCACCTTCAGCTTCTGGCTGGCGTCCTCGACGCGCTCGTGCGCGATATCGCGCGCGGCCAGGTAGCCCTCGACGCCGTCGCCCAGGTCGACCGTCGCGCCCTTGGCGTCGACGTCCTTCACCGTGCCGGTGACGATCGAGCCGCGGGTGTTGTTGGCCTGGAACTGGCCCATCGGGTCCTGCTCGAGCTGCTTGACGCCCAGCGAGATGCGCTCGCGCTCCGGATCGACCGCCAGCACGACGGCCTCGAGGGTGTCGCCCTTCTTGTAGTTGCGGGCGATGTCCTCGCCGGTCGAGTTCCAGCTGATGTCGGACAGGTGGACCAGGCCGTCGATGCCGCCGTCCAGGCCGATGAAGATGCCGAAGTCGGTGATCGACTTGATCTGGCCCGACACCTTGTCGCCCTTCTTGTGGATCGCGGCGAAGGTCTCCCACGGATTGCTGGTGACCTGCTTGATGCCGAGCGAGATGCGGCGACGCTCCTCGTCGACGTCCAGGACCATGACCTGCACTTCGTCGCCGACCTGCACGACCTTGGACGGGTTCACGTTCTTGTTGGTCCAGTCCATCTCGGACACGTGCACCAGGCCCTCGACGCCCGGCTCGATCTCGACGAACGCGCCGTAGTCGGTCACGTTGGAGACCTTGCCGAACACGCGGGTGTTGGCCGGGTAGCGGCGCGAGATGTTGTCCCACGGATCCTCGCCCAGCTGCTTCAGGCCGAGGCTGACGCGGTTGCGCTCGCGGTCGTACTTGAGCACGCGGACGTCGAGCTCCTGGCCGACTTCCACGACTTCGGACGGATGGCGCACGCGCTTCCAGGCCATGTCGGTGATGTGCAGCAGGCCGTCGATGCCGCCGAGGTCGACGAACGCGCCGTAGTCGGTCAGGTTCTTGACGACGCCCTTCAGCACGGCGCCCTCGACCAGCTTCTCGAGCAGCTGCTCGCGCTCTTCCGAATGCTCGGACTCGACCACCGCGCGGCGCGAAACCACCACGTTGTTGCGCTTGCGGTCGAGCTTGATGAGCTTGAACTCCAGCTCCTTGCCTTCCAGGTACACCGGGTCGCGGACCGG
>JBQCJF010000013.1:0-27874 GCA_051953015.1 Luteimonas sp. | reverse complement strand
GGGCGCGTTCAGCCGGCGACGATGTTGACGATCTTGCCGGGCACGACGATGACCTTGCGTACCGCCTGCCCTTCCAGGAACCGGGCCACGCCCGGCTCGGCCAGCGCCGCCGCCTCGACGGCCTCGCGCGGCGCGCCCGGCGCCACCTCGATCGTGCCGCGCAGCTTGCCGTTGACCTGCACCGCGATGGTCACGCTGTCGCGGGCGAGCGCGGCCGGATCGGCGCGCGGGAACGGTACGTCCTCGATCACGGTTTCCGGATGGCCCAGCACCTGCCACAGCGCGTGCGACACGTGCGGCGTCACCGGGTTCAGCAGCAGCACCATCGCCTCGAGCGCCTCGTGCCGCACAGCGCGGCCCTGTTCTGACACGTCGTTGAAGCGCGAAACGTGGTTCAGCAGCTCCATCAGCGCCGCGATCGCGGTGTTGAAGCTGTGGCGGCGGCCGTAGTCGTCGCCGACCTTCTGGATCGTCTCGTGGACCTGGCGGCGCAGCGTCTTCTGCGCGGCGTCCAGCGACCCCGGATCGACCCCCGGATGATCGGGCTGCGCCGCGTGCGCCGTCACTTCGCGCCAGAAGCGCCGCAGGAAGCGCGCCATGCCCTCGACGCCGGCCTCGCTCCATTCGAGCGACTGCTCCGGCGGCGCCGCGAACATCGAGAACAGGCGCACGGTGTCGGCGCCGTAGCGCGCCACCATCGCCTGCGGGTCGACGCCGTTGTTCTTGGACTTCGACATCTTCTCGATGCCGCCGATGCCCACCGGTTGGCCGTCGGCCTTCAGCACCGCGCCCGCGACGTGGCCGTGGCTGTCGCGCCGCACCTCGACGTCGGCCGGGTTGATCCATTCGCGGCGGCCACCTTCGCCTTCGCGGTAGTAGGTCTCGGCCACGACCATGCCCTGGGTGAGCAGGCGCGTCGCCGGCTCGTCGCTCTTCACCAGGCCCTGGTCGCGCATGAGCTTGTGGTAGAAGCGGAAGTACAGCAGGTGCAGGATCGCGTGCTCGATGCCGCCGATGTACTGGTCGACGGGCAACCAGTAGTCCGCGCGCCTGTCCACCTGCGTGGACGCGCCCGGCGAGGTGTAACGCGCGTAGTACCAGCTCGACTCCATGAAGGTGTCGAAGGTGTCGGTCTCGCGTTCGGCCGCGCCGCCGCACTGCGGGCAGCGGGTCTTCCGCCATTCCGGGTCGGCCTTGATCGGCGAGCGCACGCCGGAGAATTCGACGTCTTCCGGCAGGACCACCGGCAGCTGGTCCTCGGGCACCGGCACGGCGCCGCACTTCGCGCAGTAAACGACGGGAATCGGGCAGCCCCAGTAACGCTGGCGGCTCACGCCCCAGTCGCGCAGGCGGAAGTTGACCTTGCGCCGGCCGTTGCCCGCGCTTTCAAGGCGCTTCGCGACGGCGTCGAAGGCCGCGTCGAAATCGAGGCCGTCGAACTCGCCGGAATTCACCAGCCAGCCGCGGCCGGTGTACGCCGCTTCCTCGTCGATGCGACGCTGGTATTCGCGCACCACCTGCGCGGCCGCGGCCGCGTCGTAGGCGTCGATCGCGTCGGATTCGCCGAGCGCCGCGGCCATCGCGTCCTCGTGCGAACCGACGTGGCGGGCCAGCTCGGCGAGCGCGTCGCGTACTTCGCCCGGCACCACCACCATGCGCACCGGCAGCTGGTAGGCCTGCGCGAATTCCCAGTCGCGCTGGTCGTGGCCGGGCACCGCCATGACCGCGCCGGTGCCGTAGCCCATCAGCACGAAGTTGGCGACATAGACCGGCATCGCGTCGCCGGTGACCGGGTGCAGCACGCGCACGCCGGTGTCCATGCCGCGCTTTTCCTGCGTCTCGAGTTCGGCCTCGGAGACACCGCCCTGGCGCAGCTCGGCGATGAACGCCGCGAGCGCGGGATTGCCTTCGGCGGCGCGCAGCGCGAGCGGATGCTCGCCGGCGATGCTGACGAAGGTCGCGCCCATCAGCGTGTCGGGACGCGTCGTGAACACCGTGAGGCGTTCGCCGGTCGGGTTGAAGTGCGCGTCGGCGACGGCGAAGCCGATCTCCAGGCCCTCGCTGCGCCCGATCCAGTTGCGTTGCATGGTCTTGACCGGCTCGGGCCAGCCGTCAAGCGTGTCGAGGCCGTCGAGCAGTTCCTGCGCGTAGTCCGTGATCTTCAGGAACCACTGCGGGATCTCGCGCTTCTCGACGACCGCGCCGGTGCGCCAGCCCCGGCCGTCGACGACCTGCTCGTTGGCGAGCACGGTCTGGTCGACCGGATCCCAGTTCACGACCGAGTTGCGGCGGTACGCCAGGCCCTGCTTCATCAGGCGCACGAACATGCGCTGCTCGTGCACGTAGTAGTCGGGGCTGCAGGTCGCGAACTCGCGCGTCCAGTCGATCGCGTAGCCCATCGCCTGCAGCTGCGCGCGCATGTGTTCGATGTTGGCGTAGGTCCACTTCGCCGGCGCGGTGCTGTGCTTGATCGCCGCGTTCTCGGCGGGCAGGCCGAACGCGTCCCAGCCCATCGGCTGCAGCACGTTGCGGCCGTTCATGCGCTGGTAGCGCGAGATCACGTCGCCGATCGTGTAGTTGCGCACGTGTCCCACGTGCAGCGCGCCCGACGGATACGGCAGCATCGACAGGCAGTAGAACTTCGGCCGCGACGCGTCCTCCGTCACCTCGTAGGCGCGGGTCCGGCGCCAGTAGCCCTGGGCGGCGGCCTCGACCGCGGCGGGGTCGTAGCCCGCCGGTTCGTGGGCGGGAGCAGCGGGGCTGGCGGGGTCGTTGGACACGATGCGGGCGCGGATGGGAGCGGACCCCGAAGCCTACCGCAGCGCACAAAAAGCCGCCATGGCGGTCATCCGCCGTCGCGTGCGCGCGTCGACGCCCGCAGCGCGATCCGCGCCGCCAGCGCGAGCCAGAGGAAATACAGCGCGAGGGTGACCCGCTGCGCATAACCCGGGTGGTCCTGCAGGCCGGGCACGGCGTCCGCCATCCGCTGCAGCACGCTCAGCAGCGTCGCCACGCCCAGCAGCAACCCCGCCGTGGACAGCAGCCGCCAGCCCGGCACGCGCCGCAGCGCCGCCGCCAGCACCGCCGTCGCCGGCAGGAAGCCGAGCAGCGCGACGGTGAGCATCGTCACGTGCAGCTTCGTCGACAGGCCGTCCGGCTCGCGGGGGTCGAACGGGAACAGCCCGTTGCCCGCGAACGCCAGCCCCGACACGAGCAGCAGCCAGGTGCCGATGCGCGCCAGGGAACCCGTTCCCGCCGCCTGCAGCGGACGCTGCAGCGCCAGCGCGAACCACGCCATCAGCGCGCCTGGCAGCCCGAAGCCGAGCATGTTCCACCACGCCGCCAGCGGCGCGCCGCGCATGCCCAGGAAACTCACCGGCTGGTACGCGTGCTCGTAGCCGGGCGTGGCTGCCGCGATCGCCAGCAGCGCAACCGCGAAGAGCGCGCCGGCGATCCAGCCGGCGTGCAGGCCGGCGCGAGGGAGGTCCATGCGGCTCATCCGCGGCGGTACCGGTAGAGCTGGTAGCCGGTGTAGACCGCCATGGACGCCAGCACCATCCACAGCAGCGCGAAGCGGATCCATTCCGCGCCGAAGCCCAGGAGCAGTTCCGGCTTCGCGTGCAGCGCCACGCCGCCGACCATGGCCATCAGGGCCAGCGCCACGAATCCGCGCTTCGCCGCGGCGCCGTCGATCGTGCGGTCGCGCTCATCCTCCGTCGGCTCGTGCCGGCGCCACCCGTTCTGCAGCAGCGCGATGGCGAAGACGTAAGCGGCGAAGCCGTTGAACAGCGGCCCGGCGAAGGAATCGTAGTGCGACACGAAGGCGGCATTGCCCGGCCAACGCCAGGCCAGCAGCCACCCGAGATAGGCGCACCCGGCGGCCGCGCCCATGAAGCCCAGCAACGCAATCAGTTCGCGCTTGCCCATGTTCACTGCTTTCCCCTCCATTGGAACACCTCCTCGATGCGCGCGCCGAGGGCGTCCGCGATGCGGAACGCGAGCTCCAGCGACGGCGCGTAGCGACCCGCCTCCAGCGCGATGATGGTCTGCCTGGTGACGCTGCAGGCGTCCGCCAGCGCCTGCTGCGTCATTTCGCCGCGCTCGAAGCGCAGGCGGCGGATCTCGTTGGCGACCGCCGTGCCGGTCACGCCGTTCCCCGGCGATCGCGCCAGTACAGGAACGCCGTCGCCGCCTGCTCGATCCACGCGCCGCACAGCAGCGCCAGCATCAGCATCTGCGCGATGTACGGATAGCTGAAGGCGCGCAGGCGTTCGGTGCCGCTGAAGCCGAGCAGCACCGCGACCACGACGACGCCGCCCGTGGCCGCGCAGCGCGCCCACGTCGCCGCGACGAGGGCGATGCGCGCGTCGCGCTCGTCCTCGAGCACGTTGCCGGCCCAGCGCTGCTTCAGCACCTGCGCGAGCACCAGCCACGCGACGAACAGCATGCCGATGCTCCGGCCGACGGCGCCGGCCTCCGGGTTGCGGTGGATCGGGAGCTGCGGCAGGAACACGTGCGCCTTGAGCACCATCGCCGCGATCACGGCGCCGACGAAGGCGATCCCGATCCACGCCTGCCACTCGCGCGGCGCGATCGCGGCCTCCTCGTCGCTGTGCGGTACCCGATGCACCAGGTCCACGCAGAACCAGACCGCGGCGACGAACAGGAACGTGCCGAACCAGCCCAGCGGAATGGGAAAGTCGCGGTATTCGCCGCCGAAGAACAGGGCCAGGCCGATGCCGGCCAGGACCAGGCAGGCGATGAGGCGGGTCCGCGGGGAGAGCGCTTCCATGGGTGTCACCTGTACCAGACTTGATGTAATGTGCACCTTACATTGCTGGCGCGCCATGTCAAGTATTTTTTACATCGGCCGCCGGACGTTGCATTGGCCGCGCCGCGCCTCCATCTCCGAGCCAACCTCCCCCGGATCCCGCCATGACCCCCGACACCGCCAGGCCGCACGTCTTCGACGCCACCACCGACCGGTTCGAGGCGGACGTGATCCAGCGCTCGCTGCAGGTCCCGGTGCTGATCGACTTCTGGGCGACCTGGTGCGGCCCGTGCAAGTCGCTGGGCCCGATCCTCGAGAAGCTCGCGGCCGAGTACCACGGCGCGTTCGAGCTGGCCAAGGTCGACGTGGACAAGGAGCAGCAGCTCGCGGCCGCGTTCCAGATCCGCTCGGTGCCGACGGTGATCCTGGTCAAGGACGGGCAGCTGGCGGACGGCTTCCCGGGCGCGCTGCCGGAAGGCCAGCTGCGCGAATTCCTGAAGCACCACGGCATCGAGCCGGCCGCGGCGGAGGCGGACGGCGGCGACGACGCCGCGGAACCGCCGGCACCGGTCGATCCGCACGCCGAGGTGATGCGCCTGCGCAAGGCGGTCGACGCCGAGCCGGACGACGACACGCTGAGGCTCGACCTCGCGCTCGCGCTGCTCGCCACCGGCGGCGCGCACGAGGCCGAGAAGCTGCTCGACGCGCTCCCGGCGAACCTCGCCACCGACGATCGCGCGGTCAAGGCCCGCGCGCGCCTGGGCTTCGCCGCGCTGCTCGCCGACGCGCCGCCGCGCGAGGTGCTCGAAGCGGCGATCGCCGCCGACCCGTCGGACCTGCGCGCGCGCCACCTGCTGGGCGTGCGCGGCATCGTCTCCGGCGACGCCGAGTGCGGTCTCGAGCAGTTCCTGGAGATGCTGCGCCGCGACCGCAACTTCGAGGACGGCCTGCCGCGCAAGGCGTTGATCGATGCGTTCCGCGTGGTCGAGGACGAGGACCTGGTCGGCCGCTACCGGCGCCGGATGTCGTCGCTGCTGCTGGCCTGACGGCCCGCGCGAGCGCCCGATGCGCATGGTCTCCGCGCGCATGCTGCGCCACGGGCTCAACCTGTGGCCCCCGTTCCTGTTCGCCGGCATCCGCGTCGCCGCGCTCGGCGACGATTTCCGCAGCGCGCGCGTCGAGCTGCGGATGCGTCCCTGGAACCGCAACTACGTCGGCACCCACTTCGGCGGCTCGCTGTTCGCGATGACCGATCCGTTCTGGATGCTGCTGGTGCTGCACGCGCTGGGCGACGGGTACATCGTCTGGGACAAGGCCGCGACGATCGAGTTCGAGAAGCCCGGGCGCGGCGTGGTCCACGCCGACTTCGCCCTCGACGACGCGACGCTCGACGCACTGCGCGCGGCGGCGGCCGGCGGCGACAAGGTGCTGCGCTGGTTCGATGCCCCGGTGCGCGACGCTTCGGGCGACGTCGTCGCGATGGTCCGCAAGCAGCTCTACGTGCGTCGCAAGCGACCGAAGGACTAGCGGGCCCGCGCGCGGCCGGACGCGGCCCTTTCCGCCGTTCCCCCCACACGCCACGTCCCGCTCCCCTACAATCGCCGCCATGCCGCCCACCGCGCCCACCCTCGGACAGCGCCTGCAGCGCCTGTTCCTCACCGGACTGCTGACCCTGCTGCCGATCTGGCTGACCTGGGTGGTCGTCAAGTTCGTCTTCGCCCTGCTCTCCGACCTGAGCCGGCCGCTGGTCGACCCCGCGCTGGATTCGCTGGCCGCGCTCGAGCCGCGCACGCTGTCCTGGCTCGAGGATCCGTGGGTCGGCACCGCCATCGCCCTGGTCGCGACGGTGCTGGTGATCCTGCTCTCGGGCTGGTTCGCGCGGCGCGTGTTCGGGCAGCGCCTGCTGCGCTTCTTCGAGGCGCTGGTGGCGCGCGTGCCGCTTGCGAGCACGATCTACGGCAGCGCGCGCAAGCTGCTCGACATCCTGCAGACCCAGCCCGACGGGACGCAGCGCGTCGTCCTCATCGACTTCCCGCACGACCAGATGAAGTCGGTCGGCTTCGTCACCCGCGTGATCCGCGACCAGGAAACCGGCCGCGAGCTCGCCGCGGTGTACGTGCCGACGACGCCCAACCCGACGTCCGGCTACCTGGAGATCGTGCCGGTGGAGAAGGTGACGCCGACCGACTGGACCGTGGACCAGGCGATGAGCTTCATCATCAGCGGCGGCGCGGTGTCGCCGGATTCGATCCCGTTCACGCCTCCCACGGCCGCTCCGCCGCCGGGCGGCGCGGCGCGGGAGCCGCGCGCGTGAGCACCGCGCCCGGCGACGCGCGCGAGGCGAGCCCGCTCTCCGACCGTTCCGCCCGCCTGTTCGTCCTGCTCGCCGCGTTCTTCTGCGTCAACGCGGTGCTCGCGGAGTTCATCGGCGTCAAGATCTTCGCGCTCGAGGACACGCTCGGCATCAAGCCGCTCGAGTGGAACCTGTTCGGCCAGGCCGGCTCGCTGAACTTCACCGCGGGCACCCTGCTGTGGCCGATCGTGTTCATCATGACCGACACGGTCAACGAGTATTACGGCAAGCGCGGCGTGCGCTTCATCAGCTGGCTCGCCGCGGGACTGATCCTGTATGCGTTCGCGTTCGCCTATGCCGCGATCCACCTGGCGCCGGCGTCGTGGTGGGTCGGCGTGGCGAAGGACCAGGGCGTGCCGGACTACCAGGCCGCGTACGCCGCGATCTTCGGCCAGGGCATGTGGATCATCTGGGGTTCGCTGGTCGCCTTCATCATCGGCCAGCTGGTGGACGTGAGCGTGTTCCATCGCATCCGCAGGCGCACCGGCGAGCGCCACGCGTGGCTGCGCGCGACCGGTTCGACGGCGATCTCGCAGGTGGTGGACAGCTTCGTGGTGCTGTACATCGCGTTCGTGATCGGGCCGCAGCACTGGTCGATGTCGCTGTTCCTGGCCGTCGGCACGCTCAACTACCTGTACAAGATGGGCGCCGCGGTCGCGCTGATCCCGCTGCTGTACGCGGCGCGCGTGGCGATCCACGGCTACCTGGGCCACGAGCGCGCGCACGAGATGCGCGAGCACGCGGCGGCGATGCGCTAGGCGCGGCGCGTGGCCGATTTCGAGCACAGCCTGATCCGGCGCTGGACCGTAGCCTCCTTCGCGAAGGCCGGCCTAGCGCTGCTCGCGATCGGCGTGCTGCCGATCCTGGTCTACTCGTGGCTCGGCCCGGCGCACGGAAATCCGATCGGGCTCGGGCTACTGATGGTGGTGCTGGCGCCCGCGGGTTTTCTGCTGCTCGGCATCGCCGCGCTCAAGTGGCTGTTGGCGAAACTGCAGCCGCGCGACTGACGGCGACCGCACCCGACGACGATCGCCGTCCGCGGCTCCGGCGCTAACGCCCTGCGAGACGGACGTGGAATTTCGCGGCGAGCCGCAGCGCGCGCTTGTCCACCGGCGCCCCGGCCTCCACAAGGAAGTCGATCATCGCCTGGTCATGGCACACCATCGCGTAGTGGAGCGCCGTGCCGCCATGCTGCTCGCGGACATCGACCCGGGCGCCAGCCGCGACGAGCTCGCGAACGACATCGAGCCGGTTTTCCGCCGCGGCGGCCATCAGGGGCGTCGCGCCCGCACCGGTCGGGGCATTGGGATCGACGCCGTTCGCGACAATGAACCGGATCATCTCCAGCGACGACATCTGCACAGCGCCGTGCAGCACGTTCCGGTGCGCGGATGTTAGCGGGTATCCCAAGTCCATCATGCGCCGGACAGCGGCGGTGTCGTCGGACCAGACGGCGAAATCGACCGGCGTCAGCCCGGTAATGTCGGCGAATCCGGCTTCATGGATGTCCGCAAGCGATTCCCGCAGTGCGCGCTTCAGCTTCGGTTGCGGCCCGAGCGGAGAACACATGTCCTTCTCGTAATACGCGCCTGCGAGCTCGAGCGCGGCCTTATCGGCGCGATCGAACGCAACCTGCTGGGCGAAGCCGGCAAATGGCGCCAGCAGCAACAAGAGGAACGGCGCGATCCTTGGCATGCCCGGATTCCTTCCGAAAGCCGCATGATCCCCGGAAAACGGAAGGGCCGGCAACGGCCGGCCCCTCCAGGTTCGCCGAACGCGGCGCGCTTGCGGATCAGGCGCGGCTGTCGCGGCGCGCGCCGCGGCCGCCCTGCCCGTTCGAACGCTGCTTCGGCCCGGCATGCGCGGTACGCGCGGCCGGCTTGCCGTGCGGACGGTGCGCCGGCTTGCCCGCGGCGCGGCCCTGCGGCTTCTGTCCGTTGCGCGCCTGGCCGTTGCGCGGCTGGCGCTGGCCGCCGCCGTTCTTCGGGATCGGCGCATCGAGGCGGATCGGGCGCGCCGGCGCGTAACCGTCCACGACGTCCATCTGCAGGTCGACCTTCAGCAGGCGCTGGATCTGGTTGAGCAGGCCGCCTTCCTCCGGCGACACCAGCGACAGCGCCTCGCCCTGCGCGCCGTTGCGGCCGGTGCGGCCGATGCGGTGGATGTAGTCCTCCGCGACCATCGGCAGGTCGTGGTTGATCACCAGCGGCAGGTCGGGGATGTCGAGGCCGCGCGCGGCGACGTCGGTCGCGACCAGCACGCGGGCGCGCCCGGCCTTGAACTGGTCGAGCGCCTTCTGCCGCTGCGCCTGGCTCTTGTTGCCGTGGATCGCGACCGCCTTCAGCCCGGCCTTCTCCAGCTGCTCGGCGAGGCGGTTGCAGCCGTGCTTGGTCTTGCCGAACACCAGCACCTGGTCGGTGTGGCGCCTGGCGAGGATGTCCACCAGCAGGTCGCGCTTGCGCGAATTGTCGACCGGATGCACGCGGTGCACGATCGTTTCGGCGATGGTGTTCTGCGCGGCGACCTGCACCTGCTTCGGATCGCGCATGAACTCGAGCGCCAGCGCCTTGATGCGCGGCTCGAACGTCGCCGAGAACAGCAGCGTCTGCCGCTGCGCCGGCACGCGGCCGAGGATGCGCTTGATCGCGGGCAGGAAGCCCATGTCGAGCATGCGGTCGGCCTCGTCGAGCACCAGCACCTCGACCGCGTCGAGCTTGGCGCTGCCGCGCTCGAGGTGGTCGATCAGGCGGCCGGGCGTGGCGACGAGGATGTCGGCGCCGCGGCGCAGGTTGTCCACCTGCGGCCCCATGCCGGCGCCGCCGTAGATCGTGGTCACGTTGAGGTGCAGGTGGCGGTTGAAGGCCTTGATGCTGTCGGCGACCTGCACCGCGAGCTCGCGGGTCGGCACCAGCACGAGCGCGCGCGGCTTGCGCGGGCCCTTCGCGGGGGTCTGCTTCGACAGGCGCTGCAGCAGCGGCAGGCCGAACGCGGCGGTCTTGCCGGTGCCGGTCTGGGCGCCGCCGAGCAGGTCGTGGCCGGCCAGCGCCAGCGGGATCGCCTGGGCCTGGATGGGGGTGGGCGCGCTGAACTTGTTTTCGGCGAGCGCGCGCAGCAACGCGGGCGAAAGCCCGAGGGTTTCGAACGTCATGGCAATGGAACTCCGTCACGACCCGCGCGATGGCGGGCCTACCCGGAGCGTTCCTTGAACCGCGCTGCGAGCGATCTTGTTGGACGGCGCCGGATGCTCCGGGCCGTGCCTGCGCGACGAAAGGCGTGCGGGAGAAGGCCGCGTCCGGCGGAGACAGGCTCGTTGAACCAGGCTCCGGGCGGGGCGGCAGGCTTACCAGGAAAACGGATCAGCCGTGCACAGGACGAGGTGGATTCTACGCGAATCCGCCTGAATGGGCCATTCAGGCGCTAACCCAGCAGGGCCTCGAACGCGCGCGCGTCCATCGGGCGCCCGATCCAGAAGCCCTGGGCCAGGTCGCAGCCGCGTTCGCGCAGGATCTCGTACTGGCCTTCCTTCTCGACGCCCTCCGCGACCACGGTGATGCCCAGCGAGTGCGCCATCGCGATGATCGCGGTGGTGAGCGCCAGGTCGTCCGGGTCGCGCAACACGTCGGAGATGAAGCTGCGGTCGATCTTGACGCCGTCGGCGGGCACGCGGCGCAGGTGGCTGAGGCCGGAGAAGCCGGTGCCGAAATCGTCGAGCCACACCTTCACGCCCATGCTGCGCAGGCGCTGCAGCAGCGCGCCGACGTGCTGCTCGTCGCCGAGCACGGCCGTCTCGGTGAGCTCGATGTGCAGCTGCGAGGCCGGCAGCCCGGTCTCCCGCAGCGTGCCGGCCACGTGCAGCGGCAGGTCGCCGCTGCGCAGCTGCCGCGGCGACACGTTCACCGACACGAACAGCCCCTCGCCGCGCGCATGGTCGCGGTGCCAGCGCACCGCGTCGGCGCAGGCGGTGCGCAGCACTTCGGGGCCGATGCTCTCGATCAGGCCGCTCTGCTCGGCGACGTCGATGAACACCGCGGGCGAGATGCTGCCCTGCTCGGGATGGTCCCAGCGCAGCAGCGCTTCGGCGCCGACGAGGAAGCCGTCGCCGAGGCGGTAGATCGGCTGGTACGCCAGGCTGAGCTCGCCGCGGCCCCAGGCACCGCGCAGGTCCTGCTCGAGGCGCACGCGGCGTTCCACCGCCTGGTCCATCGCGCGGCTGTAGAAGCGGTAGCAGTTCTTGCCGGCGACCTTCGCCTGGTACATCGCGATGTCGCCGTTCTTCATCAGCGCGGTCGCGCCGGCGGCGTCCTCGGGGAACAGGGTGATGCCGATCGAGGTGCCGAGGAAGACCTGCCGGCCCTCGACCACGATCGGCCGCGCGAGCTCGGCCACCAGCGTTTCGGCCAGCGCCGCCGCGGGCACCCGCACCTCGCCGGACTCGCCGTCGCCCGGGCCGCTTTCCATGAGGATGACGAACTCGTCGCCGCCGAAGCGCGCGAGCAGCGGCGACTCGCGTCCGCAGTGGCGCTCGACCGCGAGGCGGATGCGGTTGGAGAACTGGACCAGCACCTCGTCGCCCGCGTCGTGGCCGAGCGTGTCGTTGACGCGCTTGAAGTCGTCGATGTCGGCGAACAGCAGCGCCATCTCGCGGCCGGCGCCGCGCGCCTGCATCATCCGCTGGTCGAGGCTTTCGCGGAACGCGAGCCGGTTGGCGAGGCCGGTGAGCGCGTCGGTGTACGCCATGCGCCGGATCTCGCGGTCGTGGCGGGCGATGCTGTCGCCCATGCGCCCGAACGCGCGCATCAGGTCGCCGACCTCGTCGTTGCGCGGCGACGGCGCGATCGAGGTGCCGAAGTTGCCGGCCTCGATCTCGCGCGCCGCGTCGGCCAGCTCGCGGATCGGCCGCACCAGCACCCGCTGCAGCGCGAAGCTGGCGGCGGCGCCGAGCGCGACCAGGCCGAGCAGGGCCAGCCCGATCCACCACAGGTGGCGCGTGCCGATCGCGCCGATGCGCTCGCCGAGCGCGCTGGACGCGCGGGTCTCGTCGGCGCGCACGCCGTCGAGCGAATAGCCGATGCGCACGCCGCCCAGCCGGTCGTCGCCGACCTTGATCGGGCTCGAGACGTCGAGGACGCGGTCGGTCCACTGCGCGTGCACGCCCGGCGCCGACACCGCCTCGTACGCGAGCGGGTCGCGCATGGCCTGGCCGTAGGTGGGGATGTCGCCGGAGCCGTCGTGGAGGATGTCGCCGTCGTCGTCGTACACGAGCACGTAGCTCACGTCCGGCTGCCGGAGCACCTCGCGCGCGATGACGCCGATCGCGTCGAGGTCGAAGTAGTACAGCGGGTTGACCAGCGAGTCGGCGATCTGCGCGGCCTGCGCCTGGCCGTGCTCGCGCAGCCGCTCGAACAGCAGCGCGTGCATCGCGTTGCGGCTCTGCCGGGCGACGTCGTCCTGCATCGCGCGCTGGCGCTGCAGCATCAGCGCGACGACCGCGAGCATCAGCAGCAGCATCGCCACCGCCAGCACCGCGAACTTCGCGTGCAGGCCGCGCGGCCGCCAGCGCGGATTCACTCGACCTCCGAGCGCACGCGCGCGACGCCGTCGCGGAGCTCGCGCAGCGACTCCTGGGCGCGGGCGTCGATCGGCAGGAAGCGCGTCGTGCCGAAGAACTGCAGCAGCGCCTCGCGCGCGTCGGGATCGTCGCCCGCCTCCTCCAGCACCTGGCGCAGGCGCTCGCGCACCCGCGGATCCATGTCGCCGCGGACCATCTCGAGCGCGCGCGGGTAGTCGCCGCTCTCGGCGATCACGCGGAAATCGCCGCGGTAGCTGGGCGGGATCCGGCGCGGGTTGTCCCAGTCGAGGTTGCTGATGGTGCCGGCGTCGACGAGGCGCTTGTGCACCCACGTCGCGATGTTGAGCTCCGAGCGCGCGAACAGGTAGCCGACCGCATCCGGCGCGGGCCGGTCCATCGGCGACAGCAGGATCCGCAGCGGCAGGCCGTGGCGCAGCATCTGCAGCGCCGGCAGCACGTAGGCGCTGGTGGAGGACGTGTTCTGGAAGGCGATGCTGCGGCCGCGCAGGTCGTCGAGCGAGGCGATGCCGCTGTCGCGGCGGACGAAGACGATGCTGCGGTAGGTGCCGGCGCCGTCGCGCTCGGTCAGCAGCAGCGGCGTCGCCCCGGCGCGATCCTCCAGGCGCATCGCGTTGGCGGACGTCTCGGTGACCCAGTCGACGCGGCCGCGGCGCAGGTAGCTGCTCATCTGCTGCAGGTCGCGCGCCATCAGGATGCGGCCTTCGGTGATGCCGACGTCGGCCATGCGCGGCACGACGTAGTCGAGCAGCGGGCGCAGCTGCTCGTAGTGCGCCTTGGGGTCGTCGCTGATGCGGCCGAGCACCAGCACGTGCGGCTCGCCCGCGCGCACCGGCAGCGTCGGCACCAGCGCCGCGGCGAGGCCGAGCAGGCAGGACAGCAGGCGCGACAACGGCGGGCGCGGCGACGGCAGGCGCGGCAACGGGCGCAAGATGGAAAATCCCCTGGAACGGCAGCCGGCAGCCTACTGGAAAACCGGGACGCCGACACCCCGCGACCGGGCGTCCCCTCAGTCTCCGGAACCCGGCCTGCCGGCCAGCCGGGCCATCCGCTGGGCGTCGGCGAGGACGCCGCGCAGCAGCCGCACCTCGCGGACGTCGGGGCGGGCCCGCAGGAACAGCCGGCGGAGCTTGCGCATCGCCGATTCCGGGGCGCGGCCCTTGTGGAAGTCGATCGCGTCCAGGGTCTCGGCCAGCTGGGCGAAGAAACCCTCCATCTGCGCGTGCGCCGCGGGCTGGCCGCGATCGTCGCTGGACGGGTCCGCTGCCAGGGGAAGAACGGGCACGGCGGGAACGGCGGGTGCGGCGCCCGACAGCCCCGCCAGCCAGGCCATCCGCAACTCGTAGGCCAGGACCTGGACCGCCGCGGCGAGGTTCAGGGAGCCGTAATCCGGGTCGGAGGGGATGTGCACCGCGCCGTGGCAGAGCTGCAGTTCCCCGTTCTCCAGGCCGGTGCGCTCGCGGCCGAACACCAGCGCCACCTCGGCGCCGGCCGCGGCTTCGGCCAGCGCGGTCGCGGCAGCCTCGCGCGGCACCTGCTCCGGCAAGGGCACCCGGCGGCTGCGCGCGGTGCAACCGAGCACCAGCCCGCAGTCGGCGATCGCTTCGGCGAGCGTGCCGTGCAGGCTGGCCGCGTCGAGGACGTCGCGGGCGCCCGCCGCGAGCGCGTCGGCCTCGCGGTCCGGGAAGCGCTCCGGCGCCACGAGGGCGAGCCGCGACAGCCCCATGGTCTTCATCGCCCGCGCCGCGGAGCCGATGTTGCCCGGATGCTGGGTCCCGACCAGGACGATGCGGATGCGCGCGGCGGCGGCGAATGCCTGCGGTGACGGCGGCGTCGGGGAAGTCTCCATGTGGGCAATGTTAAACTCCGCGCCCCGGCCCCCGCGCCGGCGCCGTTCTTTCCCGCCGCCGTCCCCCGCCCCTCCCCGAGGTCGTTCCGCCATGCTCAAGCCCGCCGTCAACGTGATGATCAAGGCGGCCCGCGCCGGCGGCAACGTGCTGCTGCGGCACATGAACAAGCTCGACGCGCTGAACATCGTCGAGAAGGCGCGCATGGACTACGCCAGCGAGGTCGACGGCCTGGCCGAGGCCGAGATCGTCAAGGAACTGCGCCGCGCCTACCCGGAATACGCCGTGCTCGGCGAGGAAGGCGGCAAGCAGGCCGGCCGCGGCCCCGGCAGCCGCGCCACCTGGGTCATCGATCCGCTCGACGGGACCAGCAACTACCTGCACGCCTGGCCGCACTGGTGCGTGTCCATCGCGCTGGTCGAGAACGGCGAGCCGACCCACGGCGTGATCTTCGATCCGCTGCGCAACGAGCTGTTCACCGCGACCCGCGGCGCCGGCGCGCAGCTCAACGAGCGCCGCTTCCGCATCGGCGAGCGCAAGGACCTGGCGGGCGCGATGCTCATCACCGGCTTCCCGCCGCGCGACCGCGCGCACCTCGCGCCGCAGCTCGACACGCTGCGCGGCCTGCTCGACGGCGCCGGCGCGGAGGACGTTCGCCGCACCGGCTCCGCCGCGCTCGACCTGGCCTACGTCGCGTGCGGACGCGCCGACGCCTACTTCGAATCCGGCCTGCAGCCGTGGGACATCGCGGCCGGCATGCTGCTGGTGCGCGAGGCCGGCGGCCGCGTCACCGACTACCGCGGCGCGGCGCTCGCGCGCATGGACGTGGCCGAGGCGCGCGGCCGCCACGTCATCGCCGGCAACCTCAAGGTCACCGCCGAACTGCAGAAGGCGATCGCCGCCTCCGGCTACGCCGCCAGCGTCGCCTGAGGGCTTTCGGTCAGCGCTTGGCGAGGGGGACGTAGGGGCGGTCGTCGGGGCCGACGTAGTTGGCGCTGGGGCGGATGATCTTGCCGTCCTCGCGCTGCTCGATCACGTGGGCGCTCCAGCCCGAGGTGCGCGCCACCACGAACAGCGGCGTGAACATCGGCGTCGGGATCCCCATCATGTGGTACGCGCTGGCGCTGTACCAGTCGAGGTTCGGGAACATCTTCTTGGTGTCCATCATCAGGGTCTCGATGCGCTCGCTGATGTCGAACAGGGCCTGGTTGCCGCCGTCCGCGCACAGGCTGCGCGAGATCTCCTTGATGATCGGATTGCGCGGGTCGCCGATGGTGTAGACCGGGTGGCCGAAGCCGATCACGATCTCCTTGCGCTCCATGCGCGCGCGAATGTCGGCTTCCGCCTCGTCCGGCGTGGAATAGCGGCTGATGATGTCCATCGCCACCTCGTTCGCGCCGCCATGCTTCGGGCCGCGCAGCGCCCCGATCGCGCCGGTGATGCACGAATGCATGTCGCTGCCGGTGCCGGCGATGACGCGCGCGGTGAACGTCGACGCGTTGAACTCGTGCTCGGCATACAGCACCAGCGACTTGTCGAGCGAATCGGCGTGCAGCTGCGACGGCGGCTCGCCGTGCAGCAGGTGCAGGAAGTGCGCGGCGATCGAATCGTCGTCGGTCTCGCAGTCGATGCGGCGGCCGTTGCGGGTGAAGTGCCACCAGTACAGCAGCATCGAGCCGAAGCTGGCCATCAGCCGGTCGGCGATGTCGCGCGCCTCGCTGGCCGGATGCGACTCGCGTTCCGGGAGCACCGTGCCCAGCACCGAGCAGCCGGTGCGCAGCACGTCCATCGGGTGCGCGTTCGCCGGCACCAGTTCCAGCGCCTCGGCCACGATCGCCGGCAGGCCGCGCAGGCGCTTGAGCTTCGCCTTGTACGCCGTCAGCTGCGACGCGGTCGGCAGCGCGCCGTGCACCAGCAGGTGCGCGACTTCCTCGAACGTGGACTGGGTGGCCAGGTCCTTGATGTCGTAGCCGCGGTAATGCAGGTCGTTGCCGCTGCGGCCGACCGTGCACAACGCGGTGTTGCCGGCGGGCGTGCCGCTCAGCGCGACGGACTTCTTGGCCTTGGGGGGCGTGGCGGTCTGCTCGGTCATTTCGCTTCCTTCTTGAACAGGGCGTCGAGCTTGTCCTCGTAGGCGTGGTAGCCCAGGAAGTCGTACAGCTCGTCGCGGGTCTGCAGGGTGTCGATGAGGTGCTTCTGCGTGCCCTCGCGGCGCACGGTCTCGTAGAAATTCAGCGCCGCCTTGTTCATGGCGCGGTAGGCGCCGCAGCAATAGAGCGCGATGTCCACGCCGGCTTCGCGCAGCTCGCCGGTGGTGAAGAACGGCGTGCTGCCGAATTCGGTGAGGTTGGCGAGGATCGGCACCTTCACCGCGGCCTTGAAGCGGCGGTAGTCGTCGAGGGTCTTCATCGCCTCGGGGAAGATCATGTCGGCGCCCGCCTCGACGTAGGCCACCGCGCGCTCGATCGCGCTGTCGATGCCCTCGGCGGCGGCGGCGTCGGTGCGCGCCATGACCACGAAGGCGTCGTCGGTGCGCGCATCGACCGCGGCCTTGACCCGGTCGACCATCTCGTCCTTCGGCACCACTTCCTTGCCGGGGCGGTGGCCGCAGCGCTTCTGCCCGACCTGGTCCTCCATGTGCACCGCGGCGACGCCGACGCGCTCGAAGCTGCGGATGGTGCGGCCGATGTTGAAGGCGCCGCCCCAGCCGGTGTCGATGTCGACGAGCAGCGGCATGCCGGTCGCGTCGACGATCCGGCGCGCGTCGGTGAGCACGTCCTCCATCGTCGAGATGCCCAGGTCGGGCATGCCGAGCGAATTGGCGGCGACGCCGCCGCCGGAGAGGTACAGCGCCTTGTAGCCGGTCCGCTTCGCCATCAGGCCGGCGTAGGCGGTGATGGCGCCCATCACCTGCAGCGGCGATTCGGCGGCCAGTGCGGCGCGGAACGCCGCGCCCCGCGACGGGAGAGCACCCATGTGGACTCCGGGGAAAAGGCCATTTTAGCGGAATTCGCCGATCCGCCCGGGGGCGGCCCGGGCCCTGCCCCGGCGTCAGCTGCCGGCCGCGCCGGCCTCCCGCGCGCACGCGAACGGCGGCTCCTGCGCCGGCACCCACTGCACCAGCTTGCGCTGCGTCATGCGCCGCCAGAAGCCGTCCATCTCCGTCACTCCGCGTAACGTTCCGCGAGCGCGGCCTGCTTTTCCGCGAAGCGCGCGATCTCGGCCTGGAAGCGCGGATCGGCGCGAACCTGGTCCCAGACCGGATCGAGCCGGAGGATCGCCGCGGAGGTCTGCGTGTCGGTGCCGTCGAGCGCGCGGATGCGCGCCAGCATCGGCAGCACCAGGTCGATGCCGCCCAGCAGCGCGTACACGCGCGCGGCCTGCCCCAGGCCCAGGGAGCCGTTGGCGAGGTCCTTGTCCGGCGGCACCAGCTGCAGGCCCTTCTGCGCGAGTCGCAGGGCCTCCGTCCCGTTGCCCAGCAGGGCTTCGGCCGTCGCCAGCTGGAAGCGGGCGATCTGGCCGCTGCCGGAATTGACCGGCAACATGTCGATCTCCCGCCGGTACCGGGCGATTCCCGGTTGCAACAACCGGCGCGCGACTTCGGGCTTGCCCATGAAGTACAGCACCTGCGCCCTCGCGACGTCGTGCGCCAGGTCGCGCTCCGGGGTGCCCGCCGCGTCCAGGGTGGCGAGCGCCGCAGCGAACCGCCGCTGGAACGTCAGGATCTGGATCCTCGACAGCACCACGAACTCCGACCCGCCGCGGATGGCATCCAGCGCCGTGCCGGGATCGCCGTCGCGGAACGCCAGCAGGAAGGTCAGGTAGGTCGCGGCGTAGTGGTCGTCGGGGTTCATGCGCAGCGAATGCCGGAGGTCCGCCTCGGCGGCCTCCAGGTCCCCGGCCAGGAAGCGGGTGATGCCGCGATCGGTCGCCGGCGTGCTGTCGCGCGGGTCGATCGCCATTGCCGCGGAAAACGCCGCGATCGACGCGTCGTAGCGGCCCAGTCGTCGCAGGGCCTGGGCCTTCCCGCTCAGGGCGTCGACGCTTTGCGGCCGCTGCGCGAGCACGGCCTCGTACGACGCGAGCGCGCCGGCGAAGTCGAGGTCGAGGCGATATTCGACGTCGGCCATCGCCAGCTCCGCCTCCGGCAAGCCGGGCGCGAGCTGCAGCGCGCGCGCCGCCGCGTCGCGCGCCGCCGCCGCGACCGCCTCGTCGGGAACCGTTCCGTTGCCCGACCAGTACAGCAGCAGGCGCGCGCGGGCGAGCCGGGCGAAGGCGAGCGCGAATCGCGGATCGGCCGCCACCGCCCGCTCGTAGTGGGCGATCGCGTCCCTGATGTCGGCATCGTTGTTGGATGCGAAGAACTTGCGCGTTTCGTACTCGCCGCGCAGGTAAAGGTCGTAGGCGGCGGGATCGTCGGTCGGGGCGCGGCCCATGCCGGCGGCCTGCGCGGGCACCAGCTTCGCGCGCAACGCGGTGGCCACGGCGCCGGCGACTTCGCGCTCGACGCTGAACACGTCCGCCACCTCGCGCTCGTAGCTTTCGGCCCACAGGTGCGCGTCGGTGCGCGCGTCGATCAGCTGCAGGTTGATCAGCACGCGATCGCCCGCGCGCTGCACGCTGCCTTCCAGGATGCTGGCGACGCCGAGTTCCACGCCGACCTGCTTCAGGTTTTCCGGGCGGCTCGCGTAGCGCTCGGTGGAGGTGCGCGAGATCACCTTCAGGCCTTCGAGCTTGGACAGGCTGGTCAGGATCATGTCCTGCATGCCGCTGACGAAGTAGGCGTTCGACTTGTCGGCCGAGAGGCTTTCGAACGGCAGCACCGCGATCGACTTCTCCTGCGCGGTAGCCGGCGGCGACGCGGCCGGTGCCGCCGCCGGCGTCGCGGCGCCGTCAGGAGTCGCGGGCGCACGCGCGTACCGCCACAGCAGGCCGCCGCCGACCGCGAGCAGCAGCGCGATGAGGATCAGCTCGGGGCCGGTGACCTTCTGCTCGCCGCGCTCGCCGTGGTACCAGGCCAGGACCAGGGCCACCGCCAACCCGAGGGCGAGGACCGCGAAGGCCAGCCGCATCACCGCGTCGGGCCAGTGGTAGCTCTCGGCCGCCAGGCCCAGCACCTGCAGGAAGACCCACGCGCCGGCCAAGTAGGCGAGCGCCCACTGCACCAGCTTGCGCCGCTTCAGGCGTTGCAGGAATTCCGCCATGCAAGGTCCCCACCTTACCGCCCTCTCCCGGGGCGGGCCCACGGTACCACCCCGCGGTGCGGTCGCGCCTCAGGGCTTCGACGGCGCCTTCGCCTTCACCGGCGTGACCGCACCCACGTCGACATGCCCGTTCCAGCCCTCGCTGTAGACCTCGTAGTGCTGCTCGATGGCGGTGAGCAGCGTGTGCTCCGAGGCCATCGAACAGGGCTGGTACTTGTCCGCGCCCGTGTTCTGCTCGCGATTGCCCGGATCGGAGAAGGCCACGTAGCCGAATCCGGAGACGCACCTGCCCACGCCGTAGGCGGGGTCGCCCTGGAGCGCATGCATCTCCCGGCGGTAGCGGGCGTCGGCGCGGACCGCCGCGACCTCGTCCGCGTACTTCGCCCGCATCTTCCGGTAGAGCTCGTCGGCGCGCGCGAACTCGGCATCGTCGACCTTGCTGCGGGCGGACGCGAACAACCCCGCCGCCGTCGCGCCCTGGCGTTCGGCCGCGAGGCCGAGCCACGCAAGCCCCAACGCGCGCTCCTGCGGGATGCCGTCGCCGTTGAAGTAGGCCACGCCGAGCGCCATCTGCGCGGCCTTGTCGCCCCAGCTTGCGGCGAGCTGCAGCAGCTCGACGGCCTTGTCGTGGCGGCCGGCGCTCCACTGCCGCGACGCGAGGCAGAAATCGAAATCGCCCGGCAAGGCCCTGGCGAGCACCGGGTCGCATTTGCCGGTGGGCGCCGCTGGCGCCGCATCCCCGCCCGGCCCCTGGCCGTGCGCCGCGAGCGGGCCGCTCGACAACAGGGCCAGCAATGCGCTGCTTGCGGCTGCGAACAATGACGTCCTTTCCATCGCGTACTTCCTCCGTGAAGAACCGGCCCGAGCATACGTCGGCTTCACCAGGGAGCGTCCTCGCGTCTCCGCGCGATACAGGAATCCTTCAGGATGGCGGCGCAAACGCAAAAAGGGCCGGCGCGAGGCCGACCCTTCCTTGCAACCGCTCGCCGCACCCGACTACAGCAGGTGGGCGACGCCGGACCGCTCTTCCTCGAGCTCGGCCAGGGTCTTGTCCATGCGCGCGCGGCTGAAGTCGTCGACCGGCAGGCCCTCGACGCGGGTGTACTCGCCGCTGGCGCAGGTCACCGGCACGCCGTAGACGATGCCTTCGGGGATGCCGTAGCTGCCGTCGGACGGCACGCCCATCGTCACCCATCGGCCGTCGGTGCCCAGCGCCCAGTCGTGCATGTGGTCGATCGCGGCATTGGCGGCCGACGCGGCGGACGACAGCCCGCGCGCCTCGATGATCGCGGCGCCGCGCTTGCCGACGACCGGGATGAAGGTGTCGGCGTTCCAGGCGTCGTCGCCGATCATGTCCTTCAGCGACTTCCCGTCGACCGTCGCGAAGCGGTAGTCGGGATACATCGTCGGGCTGTGGTTGCCCCACACGACCATCTTCTCGATGTCGCCGACCGCGACGCCGGCCTTGTTCGCCAGCTGCGACAGCGCGCGGTTGTGGTCGAGGCGCAGCATCGCGGTGAAGTTCTTCGCCGGCAGCGAGGGCGCCGACTTCATCGCGATGTACGCGTTGGTGTTCGCCGGGTTGCCGACGACAAGCACCTTGACGTTGCGCGAGGCGACGGCGTCGAGCGCCTTGCCCTGCGCGGTGAAGATCTCGGCGTTCTTCAGCAGCAGGTCCTTGCGTTCCATGCCCGGGCCGCGCGGCATCGCGCCGACGAGCAGCGCGTAGTCGGCGTCCTTGAACGCGACCATCGGATCGTCGGTGCCGACCATGCCGGCGAGCAGCGGGAACGCGCAGTCCTCGAGCTCCATCATCACGCCGCGGAGCGCGGCCTGCGCCTTCTCCATCGGCAGTTCCAGCATCTGCAGGATGACCGGCTGGTCCTTGCCCAGCATTTCGCCCGAGGCGATGCGGAACAGCAGGGCGTAGCCGATCTGGCCGGCGGCGCCGGTGACGGCGACTCGAACGGGGGACTTCATGGGGACTCCGTGATGCGGTGGTGGGTCAGGCGAGCTCGGCGAAGAACTCGCGGATGCGTTCCAGGCCCGGCGCCAGCTGCGGCGTCGGGCAGGTGTAGCTGATGCGCAGCGCGCGCGGCTCGCCGAAGGCCGAGCCCGGCACGCAGGCCACGCCCTTGGCTTCCAGCAGCGCGCTGCAGAACGACACGTCGTCGTCGACCTTCAGGCCGGTCGGGCCGTGGGTCTTGCCGAAATACGCGCTGACGTCCGGGAACACGTAGAACGCGCCCTGCGGACGCGGGCAGGTGACGCCCGGCACGGCGTCGAACATCGCCATCACCTGGTCGCGCTTGGCGGCGAACTCGGCGCACTTGGCGCGCGGGATGTCCTGCGGGCCGGTCAGCGCGGCGACCGCGGCGGCCGTCGTCACTTCCGGCAGGTTGGTGATGTGGTTGGAGTTCATCGTCACCACCGCCTTCGCGATGGACTCCGGGCCCGCCATGAAGCCGACGCGCCAGCCGGGCATGCCGTAGGTCTTGGACAGCGAGTCCACGAAGACCACGCGCTCGCGCAGCTCCGGGCGCGCCTGCACGAAGTTGTGGTAGCCGACGCCGTCGAACACCATGCGGTTGTAGATGTCGTCGGTGATCACCCAGGTGTCGGGATGCTTCGCGATGACGTCGGCGAGCGCCGAGATCTCCGCTTCCGAGTACACCATGCCCGTCGGGTTGGACGGGTTGTTGAACAGGAACACCTTCGGCTTCTTCGCCAGCGCCGCGTCGAGCTGCGCCGGGGTGAGCTTGTAGTCCTGCGAGGCCGGGCACGGCAGCAGCTCGACCTTCGCGTTGACGATCTCGGCGATGTCGAGGTAGCTGGTCCAGTACGGCACGGCGAAGGCGATCGTGTCGCCCTCGTCGAGAAGCGCCTCGGCCAGGTTGTAGAGCACGTGCTTGGCGCCGATGCCGGTCGCCAGGTTGGCGCGGGTGTAGCCGGTCAGCCCGATCTGCGCGATGTGCTCGAGGAACGCGTCGAGCAGCGCGTCGCTGCCGCGGTTGCTGCCGTACTGGCCGGAATCGTGCGAAAGCGCCTCGCGCGCGGCGGCGTAGACGTTGTCGCCTGGCAGGAAGTTGGGAACGCCGATCGAGAAGCTGATGATGTCGCGGCCTTCGGCCTTCAGGCGCTTGGCCTTCTCGGCGATTTCCATGATCGCGCTGGGCTTGGCGCGACCGATGCGACTGGCGAAACCGGGCATGCGGGACCTCGTGGGAAAGGGCGCTGGCGCAATCCCGCAATTTTAGCATGCGGGTCGCGCCAGACCCGCCCCGGCGTCAGGCGGCCAGGATGCGATTCCACTCGGCGACGCGGTCGGCCTTCGCGGCCAGCGCGGCGTCGGCGTCGCCCTCGATCGTCACCTTGCGGATCGCGTCGCCCTGGCGAACCGCGTCCACGGCGTCCAGGCCGGACACGACCTTGCCGAACACGGTGTGCTTGCCGTCGAGCCAAGGGGTCGCGACGTGGGTGATGAAGAACTGGCTGCCATTGGTGTTGGGGCCGGCGTTGGCCATGGACAGCACGCCGCGCTCGTGGCCGACGCCGTTGCCGGTCTCGTCCTCGAACCGGTAGCCCGGGCCGCCGCGGCCGGAGCCCTCGGGGCAGCCGCCCTGGATCATGAAGTCGGCGATGACCCGGTGGAAGCTCAGGCCGTCGTAGAAGCCGCGCTTCGCCAGGTTGACGAAGTTGGCGACGGTCAGCGGCGCCTTGTCGGCGAACAGCTCGACCTTGATCGGGCCGCGGTCGGTGTCGAAGGTGGCGAACAGGGACATGGGGGCACTCCTGTGGAAAGACCGGGAAAGATGAACCGCGGGTCCGGCGGGCGGCCCGGCAGCCAGCTATAATAACCGGCTGCCCCGCCCCCTTCCCGGCGCCGCCGGCGCCCGGACCCCCGGCGCCGAGGGCGTCCTTCAGCGATCCCGGCCCAATGTCCATCGAACGCCTCCGCAACATCGCCATCGTCGCCCACGTCGACCACGGCAAGACCACCCTCGTCGACTGCCTGTTGAAGCAGTCCGGCACGCTGAACGAGCGCACCGTGCTCGCCGAGCGCGTGATGGACAGCAACGACCAGGAAAAGGAACGCGGCATCACCATCCTGGCCAAGAACACGGCCATCACCTGGCGCGACAACCGCATCAACATCGTCGACACGCCCGGCCACGCCGACTTCGGCGGCGAGGTCGAGCGCGTGCTGTCGATGGTCGACTCGGTGCTGATCCTGGTCGACGCGATGGACGGCCCGATGCCGCAGACGCGCTTCGTGACCCAGAAGGCGTTCGCGATGGGCTTCAAGCCGATCGTCGTCGTCAACAAGATCGACCGCCCGGGCGCGCGCCCGGACTGGGTGATCGACCAGGTGTTCGACCTGTTCGACAAGCTCGGCGCGACCAACGAGCAGCTCGATTTCCCGATCGTGTACGCCTCGGCGCTGCACGGCTACGCGAGCCTGGACGACAGCGCGCGCGACGGCGACATGACCCCGCTGTACGAAGCGATCATGCAGCACGTGCCGGCGCCGAGCGTCGATCCGGACGGCGCGTTCCAGATGCGCATCAGCCAGCTCGACTACAACAACTTCGTCGGCCTGATCGGCATCGGCCGCATCCAGCGCGGCAAGGTGCGCAAGAACCAGCCGGTCGCGATCGTCGACCGCGAGGGGAAGAAGCGCCAGGGCAAGATCGTGCAGGTGCTGGGCTTCATGGGCCTGGAGCGGATCGAGGTCGAGGAAGCCGAAGCGGGCGACATCGTCGCGATCGCCGGCATCCAGGACCTGGGCATCTCCGACACCGTGTGCGCGCTCGACGTGCCGGAGGCGCTGCCCGCGCTGACGGTCGACGAGCCGACGATCAGCATGACCTTCCAGGTGAACAATTCGCCGTTCGCCGGCTCCAAGGAGCACTCCGGCGGCAAGTTCATCACCAGCCGCCAGCTGCGCGAGCGCCTGGAGCGCGAGACGCTGCACAACGTCGCGCTGAAGGTCGAGGAGACCGGCGACGCCGACAAGTTCCTGGTCTCGGGCCGCGGCGAGCTGCACCTGTCGGTGCTGATCGAGACGATGCGCCGCGAGGGCTTCGAACTCGCCGTGTCGCGCCCCGAGGTGATCATCAAGGAGATCGACGGCCAGCAGATGGAGCCGATCGAGCAGCTGGTGGTCGACGTCGAGGAACAGCACCAGGGCGGCGTGATGGAGAAGCTGGGCACCCGCAAGGCGCAGCTCAAGAACATGGAATCCGACGGCAAGGGCCGCGTGCGCCTGGACTACATGATCCCGGCGCGCGGCCTGATCGGCTTCCAGAACGAGTTCCGCACCCTCACCCAGGGCTCGGGCCTGCTGTTCCACGTGTTCGACCATTACGGCCCGAAGGAAACCGGCGCGATCGCCAAGCGCATCAACGGCGTGATGATCGCCAACGCCCCCGGCACCACGCCGGCGTACTCGCTCGGCCCGCTGCAGGAACGCGGCCGCCTGTTCGCCGCCGAAGGCGACAACGTGTACGAAGGCCAGCTGGTCGGCATCCATTCGAAGGACAACGACCTCACCGTCAACGTCATCAAGCCCAAGCCGCTGACCAACATGCGCGCCTCGGGCAAGGACGACGCGATCCAGCTCAGCCCGGCGATCAAGTACACGCTGGAGCAGGCGCTGGACTTCATCGAGGACGACGAGCTGGTCGAAGTCACGCCGAAGGAAATCCGCCTGCGCAAGAAGTTCCTCACCGAGACCGACCGCAAGCGGGCCTCGCGCGCCGCGTGATGGGCACGCTGCCGCCCTCGGATCCGCGGCATCCGCACTACAACCCGGATCCGCACGCGCATCCAGGGCTGCACGTCATCGCCCTCGTCGAGGGCGCCAAGGGCACGCTGGCGGTGCTCGCCGCCAGCGGCCTGGAACTACTCGGCCCGGCCCCGATCCGGCGCTGGGTGCATGAACTGATCGCGCGCTTCCAGCTCGATCCCGAGCACGGCGCGCTCGCCCTGTTCGCCAACGAGATCAGCCCCGGCGCCGTCCACCTGGCCGCAGCCGCGGTCATGGCCTACGGCCTGCTCCACCTGCTCGAGGCCTGGGGCCTGTGGCGGGCCAGGGGCTGGGCCTCCTGGCTGGGCTGCGTGACCGCCGCGCTCTACCTCCCCCTCGACCTCTACGCCCTGTGGCGCCACCCCGGCTGGCCGGCGCTGCTGGTCCTGGCCGTCAACGTGGTCGTCGTCTGGGTGCTGGCCCGCGATATCCTGCGTCGTCGCTGGTAGACACCGGGGGTTCGCCATGTCGCTGTTCCGTCGCACGCTGCCGCTGGCGGCGCTGTTCGCCTGTTCCTTGCCTTGCGCCCTCGCCGCGTTCGCCGCCGCGCGCCCGGCCGACGCGCCGCCGGCCGCGCAGGCCGGTCCGACCGGCGGCTCGCCGGCCACCGCGGACTTCGCCTTCGACGAAGCCACCGTCGCCGGCCTGCAGGCGCGCATGCGCGACGGCACGCTCGACAGCCGCACGCTGACCCGCGCCTACCTCGACCGCATCGCCGCGATCGACAAGGCCGGCCCGGCGGTCAACGCGATCATCGAGCTCAACCCCGATGCGATGTCCGAAGCCGCCGCGCGCGACGCCGAGCGGGCCGCGGGCAAGGTGCGCGGTCCGCTGCACGGGATTCCGGTGCTGCTCAAGGACAACATCGACGCGACGCCGATGGTCAACTCGGCCGGCTCGCTCGCGCTGGCCTACAACCGGCCGGAACGCGACGCGTTCCTGGTGCAGCGCCTGCGCGAGGCCGGCGCGGTGATCCTGGGCAAGACCAACCTCAGCGAATGGGCGAACTTCCGCTCGACCCACGCGAGCTCCGGCTGGACCGGCCGCGGCGGCCAGACCCGCAATCCCTACGTGCTGGACCGCAATCCCTGCGGATCGAGCTCGGGCACCGGCAGCGCGATCGCCGCGAACATGGCGGCGGTGGGCGTCGGCACCGAGACCGACGGCAGCGTGATCTGCCCCGCGGCGATGACCGGCCTGGTCGGCATCAAGCCCACCCTCGGGCTGGTGAGCCGCGGCGGCGTCATCCCGCTCGCGCATTCGCAGGACACCGCCGGGCCGATGACGCGCACCGTCGCCGACGCCGCCGCGCTGCTCACCGCGATGGCGGGCAGCGATCCGGCCGACCCGGCCACCGCGGGCGCCGACGCGCACGCGACCGACTACACGCGTTTCCTGCGGCCCGGCGCGCTCGCCGGCAAGCGCATCGGCGTCGTCCGCAAGCTCGCGGGCATGGAACCCAACGCCGACCGCGCGCTCGAGCAGGCGATCGCGGTGCTGCGCGCGCAGGGCGCGACCATCGTCGATCCCGTCGAGGTGCCGAACATCGACACGCTCGGCGACGACGAGTTCACGGTGCTGCTGTACGAGTTCAAGCACGACGTCGCGGCCTACCTGGCGGGCGCGGACGCGGCGCCGAAGTCGCTCGCCGACCTCATCGCGTTCAATGACGCGCACGCGGACGCAGAGATGCCGTGGTTCGGCCAGGAGCTGTTCCTGCAGGCGGAGGCGAAGGGGCCGCTGACCGACCAGGCCTACCTCGACGCGCTGGCGCGCGCGAAGCGTCGCGCCGGGCCCGAAGGCATCGATGCCGCGCTGGAGGCGAACCGGCTCGACGCGCTGCTCGCGCCGTCGTGGGGTCCGGCCTTCCCGACCGACCCGGTGCTCGGCGACCACGTGGTGAGCGGCGACCCGACCGTCGGCGGCGTCTCGCAGATCACGTCGGTGGCGGGCTATCCGTCGATCACCGTGCCCGCGGGATTCGCGCACGAGCTGCCCGTGGGCATCGTGTTCATGGGCGCGGCGTGGAGCGAACCGACGCTGATCGCGATCGCCTACGGATACGAGCAGGCGACGCAGGCGCGCAGGCCGCCGAAGTTCCTGCCGACGCTGGCGCCGTAGGCGTGGCGCCGGCCGCGATCGCGCAATCGCGCGGCGCCCGCTTCCCTAGGGCGCGGGCCGCACGATGACGCGGGCGATGCGGCCCTTGTCGCCGCTCGCCCAGCCGCTGCCGTCCGCGGCGAGGTCGACCGCGTCGTAGCCGGTGTCCGAGAGCGGCTGCCAGCGGCCGTCGACGAGCGCGT
>JBQCJF010000012.1:0-4233 GCA_051953015.1 Luteimonas sp. | reverse complement strand
GCGCCCCCACCGCCGCCGCGGTAGCGGCATCGCCGATGCCGAATGCGGCCAGCACCGGCACGCCGGCTTCGGCGCGAAGGGCGTGGAGGCGCCTGCCGACCGCGGCCGCGTCGAGCGCGGCGGCGGCGCCGGTGACGCCGGCAAGGTTCACGTAATAGAGATAGCCGCGCGCCAGCCCGCGCACGGCGGCGAGCCGCGCCTCGGACGTCGTCGGCGCGGCCCGCGGCACCAGCGCCAGCCCGGCCGCGTCGAACGCCTCGCGATAGGCCCCGGCCTCTTCCACCGGCAGGTCGACCAGCAACACGCCGTCGACGCCCGCCGCCGCGGCATCGCGCGCGAACGCCGCGGCGCCGCGCACCTCCACGGGGTTCAGGTAACCCATCAGCACGACCGGCGTGGCATCGTCGTCCTCGCGGAACGCGCGCACCAGTTCCAGCACGCGGGCCAGGCCCACGCCGAGCCCGAGCGCGCGCTCGGAGCTGCGCTGGATCACCGGGCCGTCGGCCATCGGATCGGAGAATGGAATCCCGACCTCGAGCAGGTCCGCGCCCGCCGCGACCAGCGCGTGCAGCACCGGCACGGTCGCCTCCACCGACGGGTCGCCCGCGGTGACGAACGGCACCAGCGCCTTCCGGCCCGCGCTGCGCAAGGCGGCGAGGCGGCCCTGCAGCCGCGGCATCACGCCGCTCCGTCGTCCGCGAATCCCTTGCCCGGCACGTAGCCGGCGGCCTTGTACTCGTCGGCAAGCTCGGACTCGCCGACGTCGAGGCCGCGCACGGCGCCGAGCACGTCGAGCTGGTCGTTGAGCAGGCGGCGATACAGGTCGGTCATGTAGTCGAGGAACATCGTCCGCTGCTCGGCGGCCTTGCCCTGCATCTCGTCGAGGAACGCGTGCGCGTTGAAGCGCGCGGTGGCGTGCAGGCTCGCCAGGCTGATCCGCCGCAGCCCGTGGCCGCGGTTGGCCTGCGCGCCGGCGAGCTCGAGCTGCTCGTTGACGCAGCTGAAGAACGCCGGATCGATCTGCGGCTGCTGCGGCGCGCCCTGCGCCGCGTCCTGGGTCTCTTCGCTCATGGTGTCGCCTCTACTGGGGAAGGGAAGGATCGCGGCGCGCCGCGACGGTGTGCAGGTCCTTGTCGCCGCGCCCCGACAGGTTGCAGAGCACGATCGCGTCGCGCGGCATGCCCGCGGCGAGGTCGATCGCGCGCGCAAGCGCATGGCTGGACTCGAGCGCGGGCAGGACGCCCTCGGTGCGCGCGAGGCGATGGAACGCGGCGAGCGCCTCGTCGTCGGTGACGCCGACGTATTCGGCGCGGCCTGCATCCTTGAGGAAGGCGTGCTCGGGGCCGACGCCCGGATAGTCGTGCCCGGCGGAAACCGAATGGGTCTCGGTGACCTGGCCGTCGTCGTCGCACAGCACGTAGGTGCGGTTGCCGTGCAGCACGCCGACGCGGCCCGCCGAGAGCGAGGCCGCGTGCCGCCCGCTGGCGATGCCCTCGCCCGCCGCCTCGGCGCCGACCAGCCGCACGCCGGCGTCGCCGAGGAACGCGTGGAAGATGCCGATCGCGTTGCTGCCGCCGCCGACGCAGGCGACGACGACGTCCGGCAGGCGGCCGTGCTCGGCGAGCATCTGCGCGCGCGCCTCGCGCCCGACCACCGCGTTGAAGTCGCGGACCATGCGCGGATACGGATCGGGGCCGGCGACGGTGCCGATGATGTAGAAGGTGTCGTCGACGTTCGCGACCCAGTCGCGCATCGCTTCGTTGAGCGCGTCCTTGAGCGTCGCCGAACCGGCGTCCACCGGCACGACCGTCGCGCCCAGCATGTGCATGCGCTCGACGTTCGGGCGCTGCCGCGCCATGTCGGTCGCGCCCATGTACACGACGCACTGCAGGCCCAGGCGCGCGGCGACGGTGGCGGTGGCGACGCCGTGCTGTCCGGCGCCGGTCTCGGCGATGATCCGGGTCTTGCCCATGCGGCTGGCGAGCAGGGCCTGGCCGATGGTGTTGTTGATCTTGTGCGCGCCGGTGTGGTTCAGGTCCTCGCGCTTGAGCAGGATGCGCGCCCCGCCGACTTCCGCGCTCAGGCGACGCGCGAAGTAGATCGGGCTGGGCCGGCCGACGTAGTGCGCGAGGTCGTCCTCGAACGCGGCGGTGAACGCCGGATCGGCGCGCGCCGCGTCGTAGGCGGCGGCCAGCGCGCGCAGCGGCTCGACCAGGGTCTCGGCGACGAAGCGGCCGCCGTGCGGGCCGAAGTGCCCGTTCGCGTCGGGCAAGGCATCGGGGGCGTGGGTCGCGGCGAAGGAAGCGGACGGCAGGTTCATCGGACGGCGGTCTGCGCCGGCATCCGGCACTCGGGCCCGCCAGTGTAGCGCCTAGCCCGTGTGCTCGACGTGGCAGTCGGCCCGGCGCACTTCCTCGACGAAGCGCCGCATCCGCTCGCCGTCCTTGATGCCCGGCGCGCTCTCGATGCCGCTGGACACGTCCACGCCCCAGGGCAGCGTCCGGGTCACCGCCTCGAAGACGTTGCCCGGCTCCAGCCCGCCGGCGAGCAGCATCGGCGCCTGCAGGTCGGCCGGCAGCAGCGACAGGTCGAAGCGCTGGCCGGTGCCGCCGGGCGCGCCGGGCGCGTTGGCGTCGAACAGGAAGCCGACGGCGCCGGGATAGCGGGAGCGCAGCACGGCCGCGGTGGGCACTTCGCCGCCCATCGCGATCGCCTTGATGTAGGGCACGCCGAAGCCGCGGCAGAACGCGTCGTCCTCGCGCCCGTGGAACTGCAGCAGCGTCGGCCGCACCAGCCGCACCGCCTTGCGCACTTCCTCGATCGGGTTGTCCATGAACAGCGCGACCGCGTCGACGAGCGGACCGAGCGCCTGGCGCATCATCCGCGCCTGCTGCGGATGGACCCGGCGCGGGCTGCCCGCCGCGAACACGAAGCCGACCGCGTCGACGCCGAGCTCGCTGGCCAGGCGCACGTCGCCGGAACGGGTCATGCCGCAGAACTTCACCCGGGTGCGGAACAGGGTGCGGCGGTCCTGGATCGGCATCATCCTGCTCGTGGGCATGCGGCCTCCTTGTCCATTGCGGCGTCCTGCAGGCTCACGGCCGCGGGCAACCCCCAGCCCGCAGGATACAGCGGGCCTTCGAACACCAGCCCCGCCGAGGGCGCGGTCGGGCCGGCGGCCGTGCGGTCCCGCCCCGCCAGCAGCTCGGCGAGCCAGCCTTCCGCCGCTTCGCCGCGGCCGACGGGCAACAGGCTGCCGACGATGTTACGAACCATGTGGTGAAGGAAGGCGTTCGCCTGGACCTGGACCTCGACCACGTCGCCCTCGCGGCGGACGGCGATGCGCTGCATTTCCCGCCGCGCGTGCGGCGCCTGGCAATGGACGGTGCGGAAGGCGGAGAAGTCGTGCTCGCCGAGCAGGGCCTGCGCGGCGCGGTGCATCGCGCCCGCGTCGAGCGGACGGCGTTCCCACGCGAGGTACTGGCGCTGGAGCGCGGGCCGGACCGGCCGGTTGAGGATCCGGTAGCGGTAACGGCGCGCGCGCGCGCTGAATCGCGCATGGAACGCGCCGTCCACCGGCTGGCACCACAGCACGCTGATCTCGGGGGGCAGGCGCGAGGTGGTGCCGAGCGCCCAGCCGCGCGGCTCGCGCGCCGCCTCGCTGTCGAAATGCACGACCTGGCAGGCCGCGTGGACGCCGGCGTCGGTGCGGCCGGCGCAGGTCGTGTCGACGCGATGGCCGGCGATCGACGACAGCGCCGCTTCGAGCGCGGACTGCAGCGTGGCCTCGGGGCGGCGCGCCGGCTCGTCCGGGCGGTCGAGCCGCTGCCAGCCGGAGAAGGCGCTGCCGTCGTATTCGAGGCCGAGCGCGTAGCGCATGCTCAGCGTCCCCGCCGCGCCTGCGTCGCCGTCACCCGAGCTCCCGCAGCATCCGCGTCGCGATTTCGCGCGCGACCGGATCGCGGCCTTCCATCGCCTCGCGCAGCAGCGCGCGGGCGGCGGGCTCGTCGCCGAGGTCGAGGTAGGCGCGTGCGAGTTCGACCTGGCGCGCGGGCGGAACGTTGTCTTCGGGCAGCATCGTCGCGGCGGCGGGCGGCACGGTGCCGACGAGCGCGGGCGACGCGGTCCAGTCCGGCGCGGCCGGGCGCTCCGCCGGCGCCGGTGCGGGATTGACAGGGGCCGGCGCGAACGACTCCGCCGGCGCGGAGGGGCCGGGCGCCGTCGGGGCAGTTG
>JBQCJF010000011.1:0-37586 GCA_051953015.1 Luteimonas sp. | reverse complement strand
CTGACGGAATCGGGCAGCAATCGAGGTGGCTGGATATAACTATCCGCGCCGAAGAGTCCTCGTCATCAGATTTTTACAATGAGTTCGAGAGAAGCGACTGGATTGATGTGCTCACAACCGCGCGGCGTTGCATGCGAGCGGACTGGAAGATTGCGAAGGAGCGAATAATTAGAGCCGGGCTAATTGAAGAGCGCAATCGACTTTCTTCATTTTCAAGCCGAGCGGCGGGGCTTATTGAGCGTCGTCGTATAGTCGTTGAAGGAGTTGCGGCAGCCAAAGTCGATATTCAGCAATTTGAGGAGCGCAATGCGGATTTGATTGCGGAAGTTGCCGTCGAGGCGCAGACGATTGCGGCTGAACAGCGAATCCAGGCAGCCTATGGATCTTTCAAGGACGCCATAGAGCAGTACTTAGAAGGATTGCCTGAAGGGTTGCTCGCGAATCTCAACGAATCGACCTGTGACATTTACAACAGCATCAACGTCCGAGATGCTGACTGCGACAAACTTGTCGCAGTATCCCTGCCGCGACGTGGTGGTGAGCGCATCCAGATTTACTTCCGTGGGGCGCCGGAAGAACAAAGAGACGCACTTCACGTTCTAAGCGAAGGCCACGTCCGCTGCCTCGGCTTGGCGATCCTGCTCGCAAAAAATATCCAGCTTGGGCTGCCTATCGTGGTGTTTGACGATGCCGTAAACGCTATTGATGATGATCATCGGCAGGGGCTCAGAGAGACACTTTTTGAAAACACGAGTCTCTTGGAAAAACAGCTGGTAATCACCTGTCATAGCCCAGAATTCATCAAATCGATAATGCAGCTCGATGGCACTGCACTTCTTTATGTTCTCGGCCATCATGCTGGGGACTATCAGCCGCGAGTTCTTACCGGAGACACGCGCCACTTCGTGGACTTGGCCGAAGAGAGGCTTGGTAATGGCGATCCGCGGCAATGTCTTGCCGCGTGCCGCCAAGCAATGGAGAACTTGGTTTACAGAATTTGGCGCAAGCTCCCGCCGGAGCTCTCGTTGATTAAGGTCCCGGTTAGGATGCCGGACACGCGAGGCGAATTGCTTGCTGTTGCGACGCTGGTGCTTGAGCGCCTTAGAGAAGGCTCAAGACAAGGTCTGTTGTCCGGAGATAGATGGAGCGCCAGATTAGACGCCCTTGAGGCCATCATCGGCACGCCGCATAACACGCTTACCTATACGGTTTTAAATAAGGGCGCCCACGAAGAAGAGGATCGTGAGGATTTCGAAATCGGGCTTGTAGAGGCAGTGTTAGCTGCGCTACGAAGACTAAGTGATTCGTTCCGTCCGTAGATACTTGCCGCGAACGGATGTGACTTAGATGGCAAGCCCGGCGTCCCCTTCCAACAGAGACTGCTGCATCTGGGGGCGCTCGCCGGTCCGCCACATCGGAACCTCGTGCCGCACGCGATAGCGCAGCGGGCCGCCATCCGGCGTCGCGGCACGCTCGATGGGACGCGGGATGCACACGAAGTCGGTCACCATCCGACTCGCATCGACGCTCACCACGCCGTACCCGTGGCCGCCCAGGTCGACGAACTCCAAATGCGGCGACAGCTCCAGATTGCTCACGGCATGCGCCTTCGCCAGGTCCCCGCTCGCGGCGTACTCCAGCGCGGAGCGCACGCCGTGGTTGAGCAGCAGGTTCATCGTGGGCTCCATCGTGCCGTCGGGGCGGTCGGCGATGAACAGCTTGCGCAGCGGGTTCTTCTTGTTGCCGTGCTCCTGGGCTTCCTGGCCGCCGGGCGAGGTGATCGAGCCGCCGACGAATGAAACGCCGACGGGCTCGAACCTGCCGTGCGGCGGCAGCGACTTCGATGCGTAGCCGGCCCAGAAGCTGTGGAGGTCGCCGGCGAGGATGGCGAAGCCGGTGATACCGGCGTCGCGCACGGTGTCGAAGATCTCGCCGCGCTCGTGGTACGCGCCGCCCCAGTCGCCGTTGCTCTGCACGGCGTAGCCGTCGGTCCATTTCGGCCAGTCGGCCGGCACGAAGCCTTCCGGCAGGTTCTGCGGGTCGACGCGCTGGTCGTGCGTGCCCAGCGAGGTGCCCCAGATCTTCCAGGTCGCGGTGGCGTTGCGCAGGCGGTCGAGGAACCAGGCCTTCTGCTTCGCGCCGAGCATCGATTGCGGCGGGCCGTCGACGCGGTAGTTCGGGATGGACTTCGCGCCGAACGCCAACGACGCCGGCGGATGGCCGTCGGCATACTCGCGGCCGCTGTCGAGCTGCATCGACAGGGCTTCGGGGAAGAAGGGATACGGCACGCCCTCGAACAAGGCCCCGAGCTTGGGGTCGTTCGAATAGTCCTTGCCGCGGAAGGCGCGCTGGTCGGTGAGGATCAGGTCGATGTGCCGGCCCCAGCGGAGCGCGCGGTACACGATCAGGCTCTCGATCGCGGTGACGTTGTTCGGCTCGAGGCCGAGGCCGTCCTCGTCGAACTCGGTCACCGCGACGTCGGACACCACGGGCGCGTCGAAGCGATCCAGTCGCCGCCCCGGTGCGGCGACGCGCATCGGCTGGTATTCGAACCACGCCTGGTTCGCCGCCACCTTGAGTTTCTGCCCCGGCATCTCGCCTTCGCCGGGGAATGACATGATCGATTGCCACGCCAGCCACGAGAACTCGTGGTTGTCCCAGATGCACACAAACGGCCAGCGCGCGCGCGCGTCCTGCAGGTCGGGATCGACGAGGTAGCCCTTGTACAACGCGCGGTAGTCGTCGAGCGAGCCGGGCACGGTGAAGCGGTTGTTCGCGACCTTGCGGCCGTGCTCGTACGCAACCGGGAACGTGATCTTGCGGTCATAGCGGTGCCCGTCCTTGACCTGGTCCGGCGTCTGGATGACCTCGTACACGAAGTCGCCGAGATGCAGCACGAAGCCGAGGCGTTCGTCCGGCGCGGCGCGTTCGTCCTCGTAGATCATGCGGCGGTACGCGTTCATCGCGCCCTCGGGCGCGCTCTGGCAGCTGACGAACGCGAAGCGCGCGGGGCGCGGATCGTCCGGCGCGGGCGCGGTCAGCGTGCGGCCGATGCGGCTGCCGTTGCCTTCCTCGTCGACGAAGCGGTAGAAGAACTCGCCGCCCGCCGGCAGGTCGCCGACGAGGACGCGGCAGGTCCAGTCGGTCGCGGCCAGCACCGGCGCGGCGGTCGTCGCGATCACGCGCGTGAACGCGTCATCTTCCGCGACTTCGACCAGCAGCTTCGCGTCCTTTCGGCCGTCGTCGTACGGGCGCCGCGTCCACAGCAGCACGCTGTTCGCATCGGGATCGCCGGACGCGACGCCATGCGGGAACAACTCGCGGCGCTCGCGCCACCCGCTCGACGAGGGCCGCAGCGTCGAGCAGCTCCACGCCAGCGTGGCGCCCATCGCGGCGGCGAGCTTCAGGAACTCGCGTCGGTCCAGTGTCGGCATGGCGGCCCCCCGGTCGCAGCGTCGATTCGCCGAACGCTAGTCCCGCGCACCTGCCGGTGAACGTGCCGGAAGTCCCCCGGCCGAAGCGCAGGGGCCGCGCCGCGCACGCGACCGGGACGCGCGCGCCACCGGGACCCGCATCGGCGATACTCCGGCCATGCCGAAACCCGCCGCCGCCATCCGCTTCAAGGCCAGGCTGCTGCGCCCCGCCACGCCGAAGGGCGCGAGCTGGACGTTCTTCGTGCTGCCGGCGGACGCCAGCAGGCAGTTGCCGACGCGCGCGATGGTGAGCGTGGAAGGCACGCTGGGCGACGCGCCGTTCGAGGCCACGCTCGAACCCGACGGCCAGGGCAGCCACTGGCTCAAGGTGCCGGGCAAGCTGCGCGAAGCTGCGGGCGCGGACGCCGGCGACACCGTCGCGGTCGCCATCACGCCTTCCGAAACGCAGCTGGAACCGGAAGTCCCCAGGGACCTGCGCGACGCGCTCAAGGCCCATCCGGGCGCGAAGGCCACCTGGGATGCCACCACGACCGTCGCGCGCCGCGACTGGGTCGCGTGGATGACCTCGGGCAAGAAGGCGGAAACGCGCGACAAGCGCCTCAACGCGATGATGGACATGCTCGAGCACGGCAAGAAGCGCGTGTGCTGCTTCGACCGCTCCGGGATGGCGGGGAAGAACTTCAGCGCGCCGGAGGCGGCGGACTGAAGCTCAGAGCGTGCGGGTCTGCCCGCCGTCGACGTCGACGATCGCGCCCTGCATGTAGCTCGCGGCATCGGACACCAGGAACGCGACGACCTGCGCGATCTCCTCGGGCGTGCCGAAGCGCGCGACGCGCAGCTCCCGCGCGAGTTCGCCCGCGGCGTCCTCCACCGGAATCCCGCGTTCGGCCGCCAGCGCCTCGATGCGCTTGCGCGTGCGCTCGGTCGCGATCGAGCTCGGGTTCACCGCGTTGACGCGCACGCCGTCGCGGATGCCGCGATCGGCCAGCGCCTTCGTCAGGTTGAGCAGCGCGGCGTTCACGCTCCCGCCGATGGTGAATTCGGCGCTGCCGGTGCGGCCGCCGATGCCGGCGATGTTGACGATGCGGCCGCCGGCACCGGCCAGCGCGGGCCACGCGTACCGGCACAGCCGTGCCGCGCCGAAGAACTTCAGGTCGAAGCCGCGCTGCCAGTCGTCGTCGCCGAACGCGAGGAAGTCGCCGCGAGGCGTCGCGCCGGCGCAGTTGACCAGCACGTCGAGCCGGCCGAAGCGCTGGAGCGCGGCGTCGACGACCTGCCGTGCTGCGTCGGGCGTCGCCAGGTCGAGCGCCACCGCGAGCGACGGCACCGGCAGCGCGGCGACGACCTCCGCCAGCGCCGCTTCCGAGCGCGCCACCGCGACGATGCCGTAGCCGTCGCCCGCGAGCCGTCGCACGATCGCCCTGCCGATGCCGCGGCTCGCGCCGGTGACGATCGCGACGGGATTCGAGGCTTCAGTCATGGCGCGCTCCCTGGTCCGGGGCGACGGCGGCCGGATCCGCTGGCAGATTGTCCCTCAGGAAGGCGCCGGTATCGACGACGTCGAAGCGTCCGGACTCTTCCGCCATGCGCCGCAGGATGTAGCCGTGACCGTAGCCGTAGATCACCAGCACCCGGTCGCCGTCGGCGGTGTTGTCGAGGATGTTGTCGAAGATCACCAGGTTCCTGCCGTACCAGTACTGCGCCCAGTTCGCGCCCACGCGTTCCGTCGGCGAGCGCAGTTGCCCGATGAGGTAGTAGCGGGATGCGGTATCGCGCGTCTTCGCGTCCGAGTTGAGGTAGGCGAGCAGGTCGCCGATCCCCGACGTGGACACCCGCGCCTGCAGGTCGCGCGCGTCCGCGTCGCCGAGGGCCTGGACCCGCTTCCAGTCGTCCGGATTCGCCGTGCCGAGGTCGATCTTTTTCTCGTCGTCGATCGGGCCGAGCGCGTTGTAGTTCACGGCGACGACGGGCACGTGCAGGCGACAGGCGAGCCGGTAGCCGATCTGTTCGTATTCCTCGCGGGTCGCTTCGCGCCTGCCATGGCAGGTGTCGCGCATGTCCGCGTCGACCGCAGCCTGGTCGGCGGTGTCGCGCTCGATCATGATCTTCGTCGGCCGGTAAGCCTCGAGCGCCCGCACGACCGCGAGGATGTCCCGCTGCTTCGCGGGCGCCAGCACGTCGGAGGCGTCCACGTTGAACATGTCGCGGTGGTGGTTGTTCATGTGGTAGCTGCCGAGGAACAGGAAGGCGGGCTTGCCTTCCTGGCTCCATGCGGGCGCGCTGAACGCCAGCAGCAGCAGCGGGAGGAGGGTCTGGATCCTGCGCATGGTCGCCTCGTTCGGTGCTTGCCGGCGTCGCGGTCCGGCGGGTTTCGCTACTCGGAAACGTCGGGGAAGCGCGACCGCGGCCGCGACCGCGCTCGCTCCGGCCACGCAAGGACGGCGATGAGCGCGGCGAGGATCGCGAGCGTGCCGGGCACGCTGGCTTCGAGCCCGAAGGCCGCGCCGGTCCACCACGAAGGTGCCCCGGCGGACTGCGGAACCAGCAGCCCGCCGGCGGCATGCCCGCTCACGCCGAACCCCAATACGGGGCCCTGCACGAAGTTCAACGCGAAATGCAGCGACACCGGCACGGCCAGCGAGCGCGTCCGCAGCGCGGCCGCGCCGAACAGCAGGCTGGCGAGGAAGATGTTCGCGATCGCGATGGACCGGAGTTCGCCCGCCGCGTCCAGGCCCGCGGCGTGGACGAGGACGAAATACGCGCCCATCGCGATCTGCGCCGGCCATCGGCCGATGCCGGCGACCAGGCGCTGGAAGGGAAAGCCGCGGAACAGCAGTTCCTCGGCGATCGCCACCGCGAGGCAGTCGACGGCGCCGTCGCGGAGCGCGGTCAGGCCCGCGTCGCCCGGCGTCCAGGTCACCGCGCCCGAGGCATGGAGGACCGCGGCGGCGGCGCCCCAGATGACAAGCCCGGCGGCGATGCCGGCGGGCACCCCGCGCGCCCAGCTCGCTCCCGGTCCCAGCACGCTGCGCGGCGGCTCCCGGCGCAGCGCGAGCACGATCCCCGTCGCGGCGACGACGAGGAGCGCCTGCAACGGCAGCCCCGGCGTCGCGCCCTGCGTCGACAGGAACACCGTCGCCGGGACCAGCAGGAGGGCGAGCGACAGGTAGAACGCGAGGATCCACCCGCCGTTGCGCAGTGCGCCGATGACAGTCATGGCGTTCAACGACCCTGCATCGCGGGCCGGCGCAGCGGGCGCAAGGCCGCCAGCACGCCCAGCGCGAACGCCGCGACGACCAGCAGGGACGCGACCAGGAACGCGGCGTGCGTGCCGGCGACCACCGCGGCCACGCTCGCCGATTCGATCGCGGATGCGCCGGCGGCGTGCATGAAGACGGCGCCCATCAGCGACGCGCCGGTGACCAGGCCGAGGTTGCGGGACAGCGTCAGCAGGCCGGAGACCACGCCGCGCTGGCGCGGGTCGGCGCCGGTGACGACGGCGGTGTTGTTGGCGGCCTGGAACGTGGCGAACCCGCCGGTGAGGACGACGAGCGCGGCGACGTAGCCCGCGACGCCGGCGCCCGGCGCGACGCGGGAGAGCGCGAACGCGCCCGCCGCCATCAGCAACAGTCCGGCGCCGGCCATGCGCGTCGCGCCGAAGCGATCCACCGCCTTGCCGGCCGGAATGCCCGTCAGCGCGGCGACCAGCGGGCCGGCGGACATCGCCAGGCCGATGCGGGTCGCATCCAGCTGCAGTGCACCGGAGAGATAGAACGGCCCGACGACGAGCGTGGTCATCGCGACCGTGGTGGCGAGCGCGCTCGTCGCGAAGCCGCTGCCGACGACGCGATCGCGGAACAGCGCGGGCCGCACGAGCGGCGCGCGCGCCCGCGACTCCACCGCGAGGAAGAGCGCGGCGAGGACGGCGGCGGCCCCGGCGAGCGCCAGGTTGGACGCGCTGAAATGGCCGCGGCCGAGCGTCATCGCCAGCGAATGGCAAGCCAGCGCCGACGCCAGCAGCAGCGAGCCCGGGACGTCGAAGCCGGTCGCCGCGCCCGCAGGCCGGTCGCGCGGCAGGAAGCGCCACGCAAGCGCCGCGACGAGCGCCCCCAGCGGCAGGTTCACGAGGAACATCGCCGGCCAGCCGAAGCGGCCGATCAGCACGCCGCCCAGCGTCGGACCCAGCGCGGTGCCCACGGCGGACATCGTGCCGAGCAGGCCCATCGCCCGGCCCGCGTGTTCCTTCGGCACGGACTCGCCGACCAGGGCCATGGTCAGCGCCATCATCACCGCCGCGCCGAAGCCCTGGCACGCGCGCGCGGCGACCAGGGCCGGCAGCGACGGCGCGGCGGCGCAGGCGGCCGACGCGATGGTGAACGTCGCGATGCCGGCGAGCATCAGCCGGCGCCGCCCGAACAGGTCGCCCAGGCGCCCCGCGGACACCACCAGCGTCGTGACCGCAAGCAGGTAGGACAGCACCACCCATTGCACGGACTGGAAGGACGCGCCGAACGCGCGGACGAAGGTCGGCAGGCCGACGTTGGCGATGCTGGTGCCCAGCGACGACAGCAGCATGGAGAGGGCGAGGCAGGCCAGCGCGCCGGTGCCGGCGCGGGCGGCTGCGGACGGGACTTTCGGGGAGGAAGGGTCCATGGCGCGCATCCTGGGCGCGCCCCAGCCATGGCGGTAGACGCACGGCCCGAAAACAACCATTGCGCAGGACGCCATGCCAAACCGGCCCGTTCGTGCTATTCCTCCGCGCCGTGGACGACCTCGACCTGAACCTGCTGGTGACCCTCGACGTCCTCCTGGACGAAGGCAGCGTCGTCGGCGCGGCCAAACGCCTGCGGCTCAGTCCGTCGGCGATGAGCCGCGCGCTGGCGCGGTTGCGCGACGCCACCGGCGATCCCTTGCTGGTGCGCGCCGGCCGCGGCCTGGTGCCGACGCCGCGCGCGCTGGAGCTGCGCGGCCGCGTCCGGCAGGTGGTCGTCGACGCGGAGGCGGTGCTGCGGCCGGCGTTGAAACTCGACCTCGCCTCGCTGCAGCGCACGTTCGCGATCCGCAGCACCGAAGGCTTCGCGGAAACGTTCGGCGCGGCGCTGGTCGCGCGCGTCGCCGAGGCGGCGCCCGGCGTCCGGTTGTCGTTCCTCGCGAAGCCGGACAAGGACAGCACGCCGCTGCGCGACGGCACGGTCGATCTGGAAACGGGCGTGATCGCGCAGGCGATGGGGCCGGAGATCCGCGCGCTCGGCCTGTTCCGCGATCGCTTCGTCGGCGTCGTGCGCAGCGGCCACAAGTTGTCGAAGGGCCGGATGACGCCGGAACGCTATGCTTCGGCCCGCCACGTCGCGGTGGAGCGGCGGGGACTGCGCGCGGCGATGGTCGACGATGCGCTGGCGCGCGCGGGCCTGGCGCGCAACGTGGTCGCGACGGTCGGCGGCTTCGGCCCGGCGCTCGCCCTGGCGCGCGCGTCGGACATGGTCGCGACGGTGCCGGAAAAACACACCGCGGGCCTTCGCGACGGCCTGCACCGATTCACGCTGCCGGTGCCCGTCGAGGCGTTCACGATCTCGCTGTTCTGGCACCCGCGGCTCGACGCCGATCCCGCGCACCGCTGGCTGCGCACGCTCGTGCGCGAGGTGTGCGGCGACGGGCGCTGACGCGCGCGAGCCCGCCGTCGTCTGCCGGCGCTACGCGGGACGGGCGCCGGCCTCGCTCTCGGTGTGCGCGGCGCACTTCCAGCCGCCGTCCAGGCGCACCCACGTCGAGGTGTCGACGACGTCCTGCTCCATCTGCTGCCCGTCCATCTCCATCTTCTGGTGCGCGCGATAGGTGGCGATCGCGACGTCGTCGGACGGGAACAGCACGTCCATGTCCGACAACGTGTACTCGACCAGGCCGTGCTTCGGATCGAGCAGCATCTTCTCGTACTGCGCGGGATCGAAGCGCATCGTGCCGTGGCTGCTCACCATCAGCGCTTCCGGCGCGAGCATGCCGCGCGCGGCCGGCGCGTCGCGGTCGACCAGCGATTGCCAGAAGGCGCGCTCGAGGCGTTCGATTTCGTCGTGGTCGCCGCCGCGGCCGTTGGCGCCGGCGCCGGAGTCGGGTGCGCGCGTCTGCATGAGGGATCTCCATGTGTGCGGTAGCGCACATGCTCGCTGCCTGAACATTCGCTGCGCGTGAGAGCTGAACACGCGCGCGCTTCACCGCGCGAATACCAATGCAAAGACACGATGTCGGAACCGCCGCACGCGCAGACGGCAACGTGAAGCATGAATGCGCGTGCAGGCGGAACCCCACACCAGGAGAGAGCACGATGAGCATCAAGAAGGATCACAGCATTGGCGAAGGCACCGGCGCGGCCGCGGGTGCGGTGACGGGCGCGGCGATCGGTTCGGTGGCCGGCCCGGTGGGTACGGTGGTCGGCGCGGTGGCCGGTGGCGCGCTCGGCGCGAAGGCCGGCGGCGGCATCGCCGAGGCGGTCAACCCGACCGACTACAGCAACTACTTCGAGGCCAACTACAAGAGCGAGCCGTACTACCAGAGCGGCCGCGACTGGTCCGACTACCAGCCGGCCTACCAGTACGGCTACGACACCTATGGCCAGTACCGCGGCCAGCGCTTCGAGGACGTCGAGTCGCAGCTGGAACGCGACTGGGATTCGAGCCGCGCGCGTTCGCGCCTGGCCTGGAACGAGGCCCGCGACGCCGTGCGCGACGGCTGGCATCACATCGAGCGCGCGATGCCGGGCGACGCGGACCGCGACGGCCGCTGAGCAAGGCTGCAGGACCGGCGCCGGGCCGCACTTGCGACCCGCGCCGAGCCTACACAACGCATGAACACGGCCGGCCTTAGCGTCGGCCGTGTCCTTTTCCGGCATGCCTCCACAACCAAGGGGAGACGCGACATGGGCCATCTCAACAAGGATCACGTGCTCGGCGCAGGCAGCGCGGCGCTGGCGGCGGGCGCCGCGGGCGCGGCCATCGGCGGACTGGTCGCGGGCCCCGCCGGCGTGGCGGTCGGCGCGGCGGCGGGCGGCGCGCTCGGCGCGGTCGCGGGCCATCGGGCGTCGGAGAAGGTGGACACCCGCGAGGACCTGGGCCACTTCCAGCAGATCTACCGGACCATGCCCTACTACGTCGACGGCATGGACTGGCACGACTACGCGCCCGCCTACCGCTACGGCATCCAGGCCTGGCAGGCGAACCGCGGGCAGACCGTCGAGTCGCTCGACACGCAGCTGCACGGCGGCTGGGAGCAGGCGGCACGCTTCGGCTCGCGGCTGGACTGGACGCAGGCGCGGCCCGCGATCGCGCACGCCTGGCAGTCGCTGTCCGAGCACGACCACGGCTAGCCGCAGTCGTTTCGCGACCCGGCGCATGCGGGCGGCGCCACGGCTTTGCACATGCGTTCCGGCACGCCCGCGGCGGGCGTCCGGTACGATGCGCCCTGCTTCCGCACCGGATCCGACCGCCCCATGAGCGACCCCCGCAAGCCCGCCGACGCCGGCGACGTCAGCCGAGAACAGGCCGAGGACGCCGTCCGCACCCTGCTGCGCTGGGCCGGCGAGGATCCGTCGCGCGAGGGCCTGCTCGAGACGCCCAAGCGCGTGGCGAAGGCCTACAAGGACTGGTTCAGCGGCTACGCCCTGGACCCGGACGACTACATGCGCCGGACCTTCGAGGAAGTCGCCGGCTACGACGAGCTGATCGTGCTGCGCGACATCGAGTACGAATCGCACTGCGAGCACCACATGGCGCCGATCATCGGGCGCGTCCACGTGGGCTACCTGCCCGACGGCAAGGTCGTGGGCATCAGCAAGCTGGCACGCGTGGTCGATGCGTACGCGCGCCGCTTCCAGGTGCAGGAGAAGATGACCGCGCAGATCGCCGACTGCATCGACCGCGTGCTGCAGCCGCGCGGCGTGGGCGTGGTGGTCGAGGGCGCGCACGAATGCATGACCACGCGCGGCGTGCACAAGCGCGGCGTGAGCATGGTGACCTCGAAGATGCTCGGCTCGTTCCGCGACGACGCGCGCACGCGCAACGAATTCCTGAAGTTCATCGGCCGATAGGCGCCCTACACGCCGCCGTGGCGGGGCGGCGGCGAGAGTGCGGGCCATGGCCGAGACCCTGGATTGCCTCATCGTCGGCGCGGGCCCGGGCGGCCTGGTCGCCGCGACCTACCTCGCGCGCTACCGGCGCCGGATCGCGGTCGTCGACGCGGGCGCGAGCCGCGCGCGCTGGATCCCGACCAGCCACAACTGCCCCGGCTTCCCGCTCGGCGTGAGCGGCACGACGCTGCTGGCGCGGCTGCGCGAGCAGGCGGAGGAACACGGCGTCGTGGTGACGCACGGGCGCATCGAGTCGCTGGCCCGCGAGCCCGGCGCAGGCACCGATGGCACGGCGTGTGCGTTCGTGGCGCGCGATGCCGCGGGCGGCGAGTGGCGCGCGGCGACCGTGATCCTGGCGACGGGCATCGTCGACGCGCTGCCTGAAGTCGAAGGCGGCGCGGACGCACTCGCCGCCGCGATCGAAGCCGGCACGCTGCGGCTGTGCGCGATCTGCGACGGCTACGAGGCGCGCGACAGCCGCATCGCGGTGCTCGCGCCCGCGGGCGAGGCGGAGTCGCATGCCCGGTTCCTGCGCACGTTCTCGCGCAGCGTCGACACGATCCACAGCGACGTGCCGTACCGCCTCGACTGCGATGCGGACCGCTGCCGCGTGCAGACCGTCGGCGCCGGCGAGGGGGAGGGCGCCGCGACCCGCGAATACGACACGCTCTACCCGGTGCTCGGCGGCGAGTCGCAGTCGCAGCTCGCGCAGGCACTGGGCGCGGCGGTGGACGACGAAGGCGCGCTGCGCACCGACCCCCACCAGCAGACCTCGGTGCCGGGGCTCTACGCGATCGGCGACGTGGTCAGCGCGCTCAACCAGATCGCGGTCGCCGTCGGCCATGCCGCCATCGCCGCGACCGCGGTCCACAACCGCCTGCCGCCGAACCCGCGGCCGGGTTGAATTCATCCGGGCGATATTGACAGGCCGAATAATGCCCGGGTAAATTGCGCGGCATGATCAGCTCCCATCCGCTCTCGACCCGCGTCACCGCCTTCGCCCGCGACCGCCTGATCGCCGCCGGGCCCCTGCGCAGCGTCGCCCTCACCGCCCGGCAGGCGCTGGACGCCGACCCCGACGTTGCCCTGCTGATCTTCGACGACGCCGAGCAGCGCCAGGTCGAGATCGACCTCCGCGGCAGCATGGCGGAGCTGGTGCATCGGCTGGCCGCCGCCGACACCGGCCGGGAAGCGGCGGCGACCGCGCCCGCGACCGGACGGGGCAGGACGGCGACCGGCGAAGGCGACGGCGAAGGCGACGAAGCCCCGCGCCGCGGCCGCGGCCGGCCGAAGCTCGGCGTGGTCGCCCGCGAGGTGACCCTGCTGCCGCGCCACTGGGCCTGGCTCAATGCGCAACCCGGCGGGGCCTCGGTGGCGCTGCGCAAGCTGGTCGAGGCGGCGCGCCGCGGCAACGGCGCCGGCGACCGCAGGCGCGCCGGGCAGGAGGGCGCGTACCGCTTCATGCACGCGATCGCCGGCGACCGGCCCGGCTTCGAGGCCGCGGCGCGCGCGCTGTTCGCGGGCGACCTCGGCCGCCTCGAGGACGCCATCGCCGACTGGCCCCACGACGTCCGCGAGCATGCGACGATGCTCGCCGCGCGCGCGCTGCGCGACTGACGCCCCGTCGGCACCCGCGGCCGGCCACCCGCACACCCCAACGAACGGTTCGCCCACCTTGGACGCAACGACGACTCCGCGCGTGCGCACCGCCGCGCTCGCCTTCATCTTCGTCACCGTGCTGATCGACGTGCTGTCGTTCGGCCTGATCATTCCCGTGCTCCCGCACCTGATCGAGGCCTTCGTCGGCGGCAGCACCGTCAACGCGGCCTACTGGGTCGGCGTGTTCGGCACCGTGTTCGCGGCGATCCAGTTCTTCTCGTCGCCGGTGCAGGGCGCGCTCAGCGACCGCTTCGGGCGGCGCCCGGTGATCCTGCTCTCGTGCCTGGGCCTCGGCCTGGACTTCTGCTTCATGGCGCTGGCGAACACGCTGCCGTGGCTGTTCGTCGGCCGCATCATCTCGGCGGTCACCGCGGCCAGCTTCACCACCGCGAACGCCTACGTCGCCGACGTCACGCCGCACGAGAAGCGCGCGAAGAGCTACGGCATGCTCGGCGCCGCCTTCGGCCTGGGCTTCATCGTCGGCCCGATGATCGGCGGCTGGCTCGGCGGCATCGACCTGCGGCTGCCGTTCTGGTTCGCGGCGGGGCTGGCGCTGCTCAACTTCTGCTACGGCCTGTTCGTGCTGCCCGAATCGCTGCCGGCGGAGAAGCGCGCGGCGAAGTTCGACTGGTCGCACGCGAATCCGCTCGGCTCGATGAAGCTGCTGAAGCGCTACCCGCAGGTGTTCGGGCTGGCGGCCGTGGTGTTCATCGCCAACCTCGCGCATTACGTGTACCCGAGCATCTTCGTGCTGTTCGCGGACTACCAGTACCAGTGGGGCCCGCGCGAGGTGGGCTGGGTACTGGCGGTGGTCGGCGTGTTCAGCGTGATCGTGCAGGCGGGCCTGGTCGGCAAGGTCGTGCATGCGCTCGGCGAGCGCCGCGCGCTGCTCCTCGGCCTCGCGTGCGGGCTGGTCGGCTTCACGGTGTACGGCTTCGCCGAAACCGGCTGGGTGTTCCTGGTCGGCATCCCGGTGAGCGCGATCTGGGGCCTCTCCGCGCCGGCGACGCAGGCGCTGATCACGCGCCAGGTCGGACCCGAAGTGCAGGGCCGCATCCAGGGCGCGCTGATGAGCCTGGTGTCGATGGCCGGGATCGTCGGCCCGGCGATCTTCGCGGGCAGCTTCGGTTTCTTCATCGGGCCGCGCGCCCCGGTGCACCTGCCGGGCGCGCCGTTCCTGATCGCCGGCGTGCTGCTGGGCGTGGCGTGGCTGATCGCGTGGCGGTACGCACGCGCCGTCCCGATGCCGGCGGCGGTACCCGAGTCCGCGACCACGTCCGCTTCCACTTCCCCGGAGGCGTGACCGATGCACCATGCGCCGCCGGTGCCCGGCCTGCGCATAATCCGGACGACGCCCCGCCCGGAGCCCGCCATGCGCCACCTGCCCCTCCTCGCCGTCGCGACCGCCGCGCTGCTGCTCGGCGCCTGCGGTTCGGTCGATTACAAGGACACCAACGCCGACGTCGACAGCCGTCCGGAATGCGACAAGTCGAGCCAGCACCCGGGCGACGTGCCGCCACCGTGGTGCAAGCGCGAGCAGTCGGCGACGTGGAGCAGCGACGACAAGGGCGCGCCGGTCGACTTCACGAAGAAGCCGCGCTGACGAACTGAACCGCCGGGGAACCGGGCCGCGCGCGCTTGCGCGGCCTTGACGCGCGCGCCGCCACAGTCGCGCGCATGTCGCCCGAACAGACCGAAGCCGCCCGCCAGGCGGCGGCCGACGCCGGCCTGCGCCACGTGAGCGATGCCGTGCCCGGCCTGCGCCGGCGCCGGAGCGGGAAAGGCTTCGCCTACGCCGACGCGGCCGGTCGACCGGTCCGCGACGAAGCGACGCTGGCCCGCATCCGCGCGCTCGCGATCCCCCCGGCCTGGACCGACGTCTGGATCTGCCCGAGCGCGAACGGCCATCTGCAGGCCAGCGGCCGCGACGCGCGCGGGCGCAAGCAGTACCGCTACCACGCGGACTGGAGCGCGGTGCGCGGCGAAGGCAAGTTCGACCGCATCGTCGCCTTCGGGGAAGCGCTGCCGCGCCTGCGCCGCCGGCTGCGCGCGGACCTGGCGCGTGGCGGCTATCCGCGCCCGAAGGTGCTGGCGATCGTGGTGTCGGTGATGGGCGAAACGCTGATCCGCATCGGCAACCCGGAATACGCGCGCGAGAACAAGTCGTTCGGACTGACCACGCTGCGCAACCGCCACGTCGAGTTCCTGCGCGGCGGGCGCGCGCGCTTCCGCTTCCGCGGCAAGGCCGGGCTCGAGCACGAGGTGGAACTCGACGACAGGCGACTCGTGCGCCTGCTGCATGGCTGCGGGCAGCTGCCGGGGCAGGCGCTGTTCCAGTACCGCGACGACGACGGTTCGCTGGTGCCGGTCGCGTCCGACGAAGTGAACGCCTACCTGCGCGAGGCGACGGGCGACGAATTCAGCGCGAAGGACTTCCGCACCTGGGGCGGCACGCTGGCCGCATTCCAGCGGTTCGCGCGCACCTCGCTGCCGTACAAGGCCGACGGCGCGCCGGCGGGCGAGCGCGCGCTCGCGGCGATGGAGAAGGCGGTGGTGCGCGAGGTCGCCGAGGCGCTGGGCAACACGCCGGCCGTGTGCCGGCGCGCCTACGTCGATCCCGCGGTGTTCGCAGGCTGGCGCGACGGCCGCGTGCACCGCGCCGCCGCGCATTGCCGCGGCGAGCGGCAGTGGGAGGCGGCCGCGCTGAAATTCCTGCGCGCGGCCCACCGCGGCCAGCGCTGAATGCGCGAGGCGCGTGCACGCCGCGGACACCCGCGCGACGCCACACTCGAGGGCCCGCCGCGAGGAAGCCGCCATGGCCAGGTGCGACGTTTGCGGAAACGAGTACGACAAGGCCTTCACGATCTCGGGCCCGCTGGGCTCGGGCACCTTCGACGCCTTCGAGTGCGCGATCCATGCGCTGGCGCCGGCGTGCGCGCACTGCAAGTGCCACATCATCGGCCACGGCGTCGAGGCCGGCGGCACGTTCTACTGCTGCGCGCACTGCGCGCAGCACGCCGGCGTCACGGGCGTTGCGGATCGGGCGTAGGCAGCAGCGCCCAGAACGGGATCCGCTCGCGGGCCCAGCGGGCCGCGGCTTCCTCCAGGATCGAAGCGAGCATGTCGAACGCGGCCGGATCGGCCTCGCGCCATGCCTCCGCATGGGCGAGCCGCAGCACGTAGCCGGGCGCCGGCAGCCACGACAGGTCGGCGAGCGCGTCGGCGAGCGCATCCCAGTTGCCGCCGAACCAGGCGGGGAAACGCAGCGCGGCGGCGATGCGGGCGATGGCTTCGTCCTTCCCGCGGCAGCCGTCGAAGTCGATGGCGACGGCGGCGAAGTCGAGGGCGCGCGCGGCGGCGATGGCCTCGTCGTCCGCGCCCGGCGTCACGGTGTACACGCCGCACAGCGCCGGGTCGGCGAGCATCGCGCGCAGCTGCAGGCCGTCGCCAGGCGTCATCGCGCGCCTCCGGCCGCGTCCCCATCGTCGCCGCCGCTGCCGTCGCTGCCGGCGTCGGTGAAGCGGCGGAAGCTGTCGTAATGGTCGTCGGTATAGAAGAACTCCGCCGGCGGATCGCCCCCGGCGATGATCCGGCGCGCGCCCCGATCTGGCGAGCCGGGCGTCTCGACGGTGTATTCGCGGTAGTAGCCGCTTTCGCGCGCCGGCAGGCGGTGCTCGCGGTTCTGGAACGTCGCGCCATCCTGGCGATACGGGAACGGGCCGCCGCTTTCGATCAGCGCGAGCGTGTCCAGCGCCTGCGGCGGCAGGAAGGCGGCGTCGCGCTGCGATGGCCGCGCGGCAACCTCGTCGCGCGCTTCGCGCCCGGGGCGGGCGGTGCCGCCGGCGCCGGCGGGGGCGCGCGCCGACGCAGCCGGCGCGTCCGCGATGCCGGCGCCGTCGCGCTGGTGCCAGGTCCACAGCGCGAGCGCCGCCAGCAAGACGACGATGGCCCAGCCCGGTCGACGCATGCGCTGCTTCCTTCGCGGCTCAGCCGCAGGTCACTTCCCTGACGCGGTCGTGCTCGTCGAGCATCACGTTCACCCGGTCGCCGCGGTAATCCATGGTCACGGCCTGGCCGGGGCGCACGACACGCGCGGTGCGGCTGTGCGTGTCGGACACGATCTTCGCGACGAGCTCGTCGCTGACCGGCTTGCCGACGGCCCAGTCGGCCATGCCGGCGACGCACTGGTTCGCGGCGGGCGGCGGCGTGACGGGCGTCGCGCAGGCGGCGAGGCAACCGGCCGCGACGGTGGCGACGGCGATGGCGGGGAGCATGGCGTGTCGCATGGCGGGACTCCTTCCGGTGGGGCCGTCGAGGATGACAGGCGCCCCGCGCCCCGGCGTGAACGGCGCCGGCGTCAAGGCGAGGCCAGCAGGCGTTGCGGATGCGCGTACACGTTGCAGCCGCCCGGGCGCGCGAAGCCGACGAGGCACACGTTCGCGCCGCGCGCGAGATCCACGGCGAGCGCGGTCGGGGCGGAGATCGCGGCGATGAAGCCGATGCCCGCGCGGGCCGCCTTCGCGACCATCTCGTAGCTGGCGCGGCTGGTGAGCAGGAGCATGCCTTCGCCGGGCGCATGCCCTGCGCGGACGAGCGCGCCGACCAGCTTGTCCAGCGCGTTGTGGCGGCCGACGTCCTCGCGCACGAGCACGATGCGGCCCGCCGCGTCGGCCCAGGCGGCGGCATGCACCGCGCCGGTGGCGGCGTTCATCGGCTGTTGCGCGGGCAGGGCGGCGAAGGCGCGCTCCAGCGCGTCGAGGCGGAAGCGTCGCGCATCGCGCACCGGCGGCGGCGCGCGCACCGCGTCCTCGAGTTCGCGCGTCCCGCACAGGCCGCAGCCGCTGCGCCCCGGCAAGCGTCGCGCGGCCGCGTCGCCCGCGCGGACGCCCGGCGCCTCGGCGGACAGTGCCAGCGCGAGTTCGATGCCTTCCAGCAGGGGTTCGACCGACACGCCGGCGAGCTGCGCGGGCGCATCGACCAGGCCTTCGGTCAGCGCGAAGCCGAGCGCGAAATCCTCGAGGTCGCAGGGCGTCGCCATCATCACCGCGAACGGCGTCCCGTCGATGCGCAGCGCGACGGGCACTTCTTCGGCGACGTGGTCGGCGACCGCGTCGCGCGCCGTGCCGCGGACGCGCTCGACGTCGCGTCCGGCGGATCCGCGCGGGGGCGTCGGTGTGCGCGGCGGGTCTGCGGGCATGCGGGTAGGATAAGCCGCCATGGCCGACCGCGAACCGCCCAGCTACAAACCCTACGACCGGCCCGCCGGCGGCTGGGGCGCCGCGGCCGCGACCGCGAAGGTGCTGCTGGAGCAGAGCGTGGTCGCGAAGGGTTCGCGCGCGCTGCTGGCGATGAACCAGCCGGGCGGCTTCAAGTGCCCGAGCTGCGCGTTCCCCGATGCGGACTGCACGCGCAAGCTCGAATTCTGCGAGAACGGCGTCAAGGCGCTGGCGCACGAAGCGACGAAGTTCCGCATCGAGCGCGAATTCTTCGAAACGCACACCGTGTCGGAGCTGATGGCGCAGTCCGACTACTGGCTGGAGATGCAGGGCCGCCTCACCGAGCCGATGCGCTACGACGCGGCCACCGACCGCTACGTGCCCTGCGGCTGGGACGAGGCGTTCGCGACGATCGGCCGCCACCTGCGGGCGCTCGACAGCCCGCACCAGGCCGAGTTCTACACCTCCGGGCGCACGCCGAACGAGGCGGCGTTCCTGTATTCGATCTTCGTGCGCGAGTTCGGGACCAACAACTTCCCCGACTGCTCGAACATGTGCCACGAGCCGACCAGCCGCGGCCTGCCGCATTCGATCGGCGTCGGCAAGGGCACGGTGGTCATGGACGACTTCGCCCACGCCGAAGCGATCTTCGTGATCGGCCAGAACCCCGGCACCAACGCGCCGCGGATGATGACGCTGCTGGTCGAGGCGCGGAAGCGCGGCGTGCCGATCGTCACCGTCAACCCGATGCCGGAGCGCGCGCTGATGCGCTTCACCGAGCCGCAGGACGTCGTGCAGATGGCGACGTTCGGCTCGACCGCCGTCACCAGCGAGTTCGTGCACATCCGGATCGGCGGCGACCTCGCGTTCCTGAAGGGCATGATGAAGGTCGTGTTCGAACGCGAGGCCGCGGGCGAGCCGGTGCTCGACGACGCCTTCCTGGCGGAGCACACCGTCGGCCTCGACGCGGTTCGCGCAGAAGTCGGCGCGCTGGACTGGGGCGACATCGTGCGCGCGTCGGGCATCGACGAAGCGCAGATCCGCCGCTGCGCGGAGATCTACATCCGCTCGAAGGCGACGATCGTCTGCTACGGGATGGGCATCACCCAGCACCAGCGCGGCTCGCAGCTGGTCCAGCAGATCGCGAACCTGCTGCTGCTGCGCGGCAACGTCGGCAAGCCCGGCGCCGGCATTTCCCCGATCCGCGGCCATTCGAACGTGCAGGGCGACCGCACCGTCGGCATCGACGAGCGGCCGTCGCCGGCCTATCTCGACAGGGTGCGCGAGGTGTTCGGCTTCGAGCCGCCGCGCGACTGGGGCCACCACACCGTCGACTCGGTGCAGGCGATGCTCGACGGCACGGCGCGCGTGTTCATCGGCCTCGGCGGCAACTTCGTACGCGCCATTCCCGACACCGACCGTGCCTACGACGCGATGCGCAGGCTCGACCTCACCGTCGGCATCACCACCAAGCTCAACCGCGGCCACCTGGTGCACGGGCGCGAGGCGCTGATCCTGCCGGTGGTGTCGCGGTCCGAGCGGATCCTCACGGCGGTCGGCGAGCAGTTCGTGACGATCGAGGACTCGATGTCGAACGTGACGCCGTCGCGCGGCGTGCTCGAGCCCGCCAGCGCCGACGCGCTGCCGGAAGTCGAGATCGTCTGCCGCATGGCGCGCGCCGCGCTGCCGGACAGCAGGGTGCCGTGGGAGGACTACGTCCACGACTACGACCGCATCCGCGAGCGCATCGCCGACGTCTACCCCGCGATCTACGCGGGCTTCGCGGAGAAAGCGCGCGACCCGAAAGGCTTCCACCTCGACATCCCGCCGCGCCGCCGCATCTGGAACACGCCGGCCGGCAAGGCGACCTTCCTCGTGCTGCCCGGTCTCGACGCCAACGCGCCGGTCGACGATCCGTGGATGCTGCGCCTGGCGACGGTGCGCTCGCACGACCAGTTCAACACCACGATCTACAGCTACAACGACCGCTACCGCGGCGTGCGCAACGACCGGATGGTGCTGTTCATGAACGAGCAGGACCGCATCGCGCGGGGGCTGGAGAACGGCGCGCGCATCGCGCTCGAGACGATCGCGGACGACGGCGTGCAGCGGCGCGTGGACGGGCTGGCGATCATCGACTACCCGATGCCGCGCGGCTCGGTCGCCGGCTACTTCCCGGAACTCAATCCGCTGCTGCCGCTCGCGCACCACGACCGCACCAGCGGCACGCCCGCGGCGAAGTCGATCCCGGTGCGCGTGGTCGCCGGTGGCTGACGCGCCGCGATCGGCGCGCGCGACGCGCGCCTAGCGCGCCGGCGCCCCCTCCGGCATCGCCTCGTCCGCGCACAGCGCCTCGTCCGACGCGCACGCGCCCAGGTCCGCCACCGGCGCCGTCGCGTTGGCCGGCACTTCCGCGGGAATCGCCACCGCATCCGGTCCCTTCGGCGTCGCCAGCATCCGCGCCTGGCGCCAGCGGCCCCAGCGGTAGTACGCCAGCGACAGCACCATCGAGACCAGCGAGCTGGCCGGGAAGCTCCACCAGATCGCGTCCGCGCCGAGCGAGGGCTGCAGCCACGACGCGAACGGCACGCGCACGCCCCACAGCGCGAAGCCGAGGATCAGCAGCGGCGGCACGACCGCGCCGGTCGAGCGGACCACGCCCGCGACCACGAAGGTCACGCCGAAGAACAGGAACGACCACACCGCGAGGTGGTTGATGTGGCGCGCGATCGCGATGGCCTCGTGCGCGTCGTGCAGGAACCAGCCCAGCGTGGTCCGGTCGAACAGGATCAGCGGCACGATCAGCGCGGCCGTCAGCAGGAAATTGAATCCGATCCCGTAGCGCGTGGTCGCGTCGACGCGGTCCCAGTGTCCGGCGCCGACGTTCTGCGCGGCCATCGACGAGCAGGCCGCGCCGATCGCCATCGCCGGCATCTGCACGTAGGTCCACAGCTGCAGCGCGGCGCCATAGGCCGCGGTCGTGTGCGTGCCGTAGCGGTTGACGAGGGTGATCATCGCGATCATCGCCAGCGACACCACGATCATCTGCAGGCCCATCGGCACGCCCTTGGTGATCATCGCGCGGAGGATGGCCAGGTCGGGCACGTACAGGCCGCGCTCGTGGCGGCTGATCCACAGCGGGTGCTTGCGGCTCCACAGCCACCACAGCAGCGCGGCGAGCGCGACCGCGTTCGCCACCAGCGTGCTCATCGCGCTGCCGGCCATGCCCATCGTCGGGAACGGGCCGATGCCGAGCATGAACAGCGGCGCCAGGCCGATGTCGAGCCCGACCGCCACGAGCAGGAACGCGAACGGCGTCTTCGTGTCGCCGGCGCCGCGCAGGATCGCCGACAGGTAGGCGAAGGCGTACAGGAACGGCATCGCCAGGAAGATGATCTTCAGGTACGCGTCCGCCAGCGGCAGCGCGGCCGGCGGCGTCGCCATCCATTCGAGCACGTCGTGCGACACGAACAGGCCGATCGCCGCGACCACCAGCGACAGCGACAGGAAGAACGTCGCCGCGCTGCCGATCACGCGCCGCGCGCCCGGCAGGTCGTGCCGGCCCATCGCCTGGCCGACGAGGATCGTCGCGGCCATGCCGAAGCCGAAGATCGCGCCGAGCAGGAAGAACATGATGTTGTTGGCGTTGGCCACGCCCGCCAGCGCGTCCTCGCCGAGCAGGCGGCCGACCCACATGGCGTTCACCGAGCCGTTCAGCGACTGCAGCACGTTGCCGCCGAGGATCGGCAGCGCGAACACCAGGAGCGTGCGGGCGATCGGGCCTTGGGTCAGGTCGCGTCGTTGCATGGCGGCACCGGTCCGTGCGGAGCCGCCACCCTAAGGCCGCGGCGGGGGTGGTGGCGAGAAGCGACGGGGGTCTCGCCGGCCATGCCTTTTGGCAGGGGCAGCGCCCGGCCGCGTCGCTAGGATGGGACGGTTGACCATCTCCCCGGGGAAAAACGCCATGCGCCGTCTCGTCCTTACCGCCCTTTCGCTCGCCGTCGCGGGCCTCGTCCACGCCGAAGTGCCGGTCCCGCAGGACGTGCCCTACGCGCCGGGCATGCTCAAGATCGAGGTGGATGCCACCAACCTGTCGCAGCGCATCTTCCGCATCAAGGAAACCATCCCGGTGCAGGCCGGCCCGCTGGTCCTGCTGTACCCGAAGTGGGTGCCGGGCGGCCACTCGCCGCGCAACCCGATGGACGACATCGCCGGCCTGACCTTCACGGCCAACGGCCAGAAGCTCGACTGGAAGCGCGACACGCTCGAGACCAGCGCGTTCCACCTCGACGTGCCGGAAGGCGTCACCGAGATCGTCGCCAACTTCGACTACCTCACGCCGACCGGCCCGGGCCAGGGCCGCGTGGTGATGACGCCGAACATGCTCAACCTGCAGTTCATCGCCACCTCGCTGTACCCGGCCGGCCACTACATGCACCAGATCATGGTCGATCCGCGCGTGACCTATCCCGCGGGCTGGACCGCGTTCAGCGGCATGCACGAGGAGAGCCGCACCGGCGACACGGTGAACTACGAGAACGTGCCGTACGACATCTTCGTCGACTCGCCGGTGTACGCCGGCCGCTACGCGAAGAACATCGACCTGACCCCGGCCGGCAGCAAGGTGCCGGTCAAGCTCGGCGTCGTCGCCGACGCGCCGAAGTACCTCGAGGCCACGCCCGAGCAGGTCAAGATCCACAAGCAGCTGATCGAGCAGGCACTGAAGCTGTACGGCGCGCAGCACTACGACCATTACCAGTTCCTGTTCTCGCTGTCCGACCAGATGGGCGGCAACGGCCTGGAGCACCAACGCTCGAGCGAGGACGGCGAGGGCACCGACTACTTCACCGGCTACAACGCCAAGCAGGGCTTCGACGACCTGCTCGCGCACGAGTACACCCACTCCTGGAACGGCAAGTACCGCCGCCCGGCCGACCTGTGGGTGCCGACCCTCAACACGCCGATGCAGGACAGCCTGCTGTGGGTGTACGAGGGCCAGACCCAGTACTGGGGCAACGTGCTCGCCGCGCGCAGCGGCATGCGCCCGCTGCCGGCGTCGATCGACGCGCTGTCGCTGGTCGCCGCGACCTACGCCGACAACCGCCCGGGCCTGGAGTGGCGCGGCGTGCAGGACACGACCAACGACCCGATCGTCGTCGGCCGCCAGCCGCGTGCGTACCGCAACTACCAGATGAGCGAGGAGTACTACTCCGCCGGCCAGATGATCTGGCTCGAGGCCGACGCGATCATCCGCGCCGGCACGAAGGGCAGGAAGTCGCTCGACGACTTCGCCCGTGCCTTCTTCGGCGTCAACGACGGCGAGTGGGAGGTGCAGAACACCTACACGTTCGAGGACGTGGTCGCCACGCTCAACGGGGTCTACCCGTACGACTGGACGAAGTTCCTGCGCGATCGCCTCGACGGCAAGGTCGGCGTGACCGGCGGCATCGAGGCCGCGGGCTGGAAGATCGTCTACAAGGACGAGCCCAACGACTTCGCCAAGTCCTTCGGCAGCCGCGGCGGCGCGGACTACACGTACTCGCTGGGCCTGTCGGTCGGCAAGGACGGCAACATCGGCGACGTGCGCTGGCACGGCCCGGCGTTCAACGCGGGCCTGGGCACCGGCACCACGATCGTCGCGGTGAACGGCCAGGCCTACGACAAGGACGTGCTCGACGCCGCGGTCAAGGCGGCGAAGGACGGCAAGGCGCCGATCCAGCTGCTGGTCAAGGAGTTCGACCAGTACCGCACGGTCGCCATCGACTACCACGGCGGCCTGCGCTATCCGCACCTGGAACGCATCCCCGGCAAGCCGGACTACCTGACGCCGATCTTCACGGCCAGGAAGTAAGTGCCGGCGGCCGCATCGGCACGCGAACGGGCGCCCGCGGGGGCGCCCGTTTCGTTTGCGCGGTTCCGGATCGTTGTGCGCGTCGCGGCGCCCGCCGGATAACCGTGGTTCAGCGCCCGGTTCATGCGCCGCGATGGAAGTTCGCGCCGCAGTGAAGAAAACGGCCGTTTCGCACCGCGGGATTCAGCGGCGCGAAGGAGAGTTCAAGCCGGTCGTGATGCGCGCTTGCCTACGCTCCGTGGCAACGGAGGAGGCAAAGACGATGGACGCGAAAAAGACACGCATGCACTACGGCGCGGAACGTGCGGAAGAAGCGGCGATCCTGGATCGCCGGGTGGCGATGCCGCTGGCGGCGGCGCTCGCGGTGGGCCTGCTGCTGGCGCTGGCGGAAGCGCCGGCCACCGCGCAGGCGCAGGCCGACGCGCCTTCGATCGTGATCGACCCGGCGAGCCTGCCGGCGCCGGTGCCGGGCGAGGCGCCCGCGCCCGCCGTGCCCGCGATCATGGCGCCGGGCGACTACGAATGGGATCCGTCGCGCTCCCTCGCCGGCGACGTGGTGATCGTCGTCAGCCTGCCGCAACAGCTCGCCCACGTGTACCGCGGCGGCGTGCGCATCGGCACCTCCACCATCAGCAGCGGCCGGCCGGGCCACGACACGCCGACCGGCGTGTTCACGATCCTGCAGAAGCAGAAGATGCACCGGTCCACCCTGTACGACGATGCGCCGATGCCCTTCATGCAGCGCCTGACCTGGGACGGCGTCGCGATGCACGCCGGCAGGCTGCCGGGCTATCCGGCGTCGCACGGCTGCATCCGCCTGCCTGCCGAGTTCGCGGAAGCGCTGTACGGCGTCACCGACCACGACAACGTGGTCATCGTCGCCGACGACATCGGCTACGCGGAAGACGTCGTGCACCCCGGCGACAAGCTGAATCCGGACGTGCTCGCGCTGGTCGCGCGGGCTCGCATGGAGGAAGGCACCGAGGTCGCGGCGAACGATGCGCCCTCGGGCGTGGCGCGCGCCGGCACCGGATCCGCCGCCGGGATGTGACCGCCGTCGCGCGCGGCGCTGAACGAAGCGCCGCGGGAATGCGCGGGTTCATGCACGTGAGGATCGCGTGTGGGTATTCTGGCCCGCATGCGTATTCCTCACGTCGCCGTCATCTCGCTCCTCGCGCTGGCGGCGGGTTGCCGTACCCCGGCTCCCGCTGTCGCCGATGCCCCTTCCATTGCGCCGCTCGTCGCGGCGGCTGCCACGCCTGTCGCCCCCGCCACCGCGACGGCGCCCGCAGCTGCCGCATCGACCGCCGCGCCCGCGCAGCCGTCCGTCGCGCCCGCCGCCGGTGACGCCACGCTCGCGCGCCTGTCCGCGCTCGCGCCCGAAGCGGATCGCGGCGTGCTCGCGCTTGCGCTGGCGGCGCGCGAATGCGCCGTCGCGTCGGGCGAGGTCGAGGCGGATTCGCGCCTGGCCGTGATCGACTACAGCCGGCCGTCCACGGCCCGCCGCCTGGGGGTGTTCGACATGGACGGCGACGCGTCGCTGCTCCAGCACGAGTACGTCGCCCACGGCCGCGGCAGCGGCGACAACTACGCGACCTCGTTCTCCAACGCGGCCGACAGCCACCAGACCAGCCTCGGCCTGTTCCGCACCGCGGAGACCTACATCGGCGGCAACGGCTACTCGCTGCGCCTCGACGGCCTGGAGCCCGGCGTCAACGACAACGCCCGCGCCCGCGCGATCGTGATGCACGGCGCGTGGTACGTGAATCCGGCGCTGGCCGCGAAGCAGGGCCGCCTCGGCCGCAGCTACGGCTGCCCGGCGCTGAGCCAGCAGGTCGCGCGCGTCGTCATCGACGAGCTGAAGGACCGCAACCTGCTGTTCTCCTACGCGGACAACGCCGCGTGGCTGCAGCGCAGCCGCGATTTCGCCTGCAGCGGGCGCAGCGCGCGCGAGATCGTCGCCGATGCGCGCCGTCCGGCCGGCGGCGCGGCGTCGTCCACCTCGGTGGCGATGCGCTGAGGGCTCAGGCGGCCGCGACGGCCGCCTGCCATTCCTGCAGCAGGTCCGCTTCGCGCGCCTTCGCGCGCTCGAGGTGGGCGTGCTTGACGTGCCCGTAGCCGCGAATCTGCTCCGGCACGGACGCGATCTGCGCCGCCAGCGCGACGTTGCCCATGCGCAGCTCGTCGAGCAGGCCGCCGACGGTCCTCTCGTAGGCGCCGATCAGCGCGCGCTCCCCTCGGCGCTCCGCCGTATGGCCGAACGGGTCCAGCGGCGTGCCGCGCAGGAAGCGCAGCTTCGCCAGCACCCGGAACGCGGTGAACACCCACGGACCGTATTCGCGCTTGAGCAGGCGGCCTTCCGCGTCCCGCTTCGCCAGCAAAGGTGGCGCGAGGTGGAAATGCAGCTTGAAGTCGCCCTCGAACTGCTGCTCCAGCCGCTTGCGGAACTCGCCGCTCGCATACAGGCGCGCGACCTCGTACTCGTCCTTGTACGCCATCAGCTTGAACAGGTAGCGCGCCGCGGCCTCGGCGAGGTCGCTGCTGCCGGGCACCCGCGCCTGCTCGGCGGCGCGCACGCGCGCGACGAAGTCCGTGTAGCGCCGGGCGTAGCCGGCGCCCTGGTATTCGCGCAGGAAGGCCGCGCGGCGCGCGACCACCTCGTCGAGCGAGCGCGACAGGCGCGTGTCGTCCAGCGGCGCAGCCATGCCGCCATGAGCCGCACCGGCGCCGTCGGCAGCCTCGCCGCCGTGCGCGGGCACGTGGCGGAGCGAATCCTCGCTGCGGGTGGCGAGCAGCGCGTCCTGCAGGCCGGACTCGTGGCCCTCCGACGGCCGCGCGGCCAGCAACGGCAACGCCAGGGCGACGGCATCCGCGGCGGCCGGCGCGGCGCCGGCGATGCCGGCCGCGTCCAGCACCGCCGGCAGGTCGATCGCCGACAGCCGGCCCCACGCGAACGCGGTCTTGTTCATGTCGACCGCAGCGCCGTTGAGCTCGATCGCGCGCATCAGCGAGTCCAGCGACAGCGGCACCAGGCCGCGCTGCCACGCATGGCCCAGCATGAACAGGTTGCTGCCGATCGCGTCGCCGAGCAGCGCGGTCGCGATGTGCGTCGCGTCGACCTGCGAGGGCGCGGCGCCGCCGAGCGCGGTGGACACCGCGGCGACGATGTCGCGCGCCGGGAACTGCATGTCCGGCCGCGTGGTGAACGTGCCCGGCATCGCCTCGTAGGTGTTGAGCACGACCTCGGTGCGGCCGGCGCGGATCTTCGACAGCGCCCAGTAGTCGTTGACCACGACCATGTCGCAGCCCAGCACCAGGTCGGCCTCGCCCGCGGCGATGCGCACGGCATGGATCTGCGACGGCGCGCGGGCGATGCGGATGTGCGTGGTGACCGCGCCGCCCTTCTGCGCGAGGCCGGTCTGGTCGAGCACCGACGCGCCCTTGCCTTCCAGGTGCCCGGCCATGCCGAGCAGCGCGCCGATGGTGACGACGCCGGTGCCGCCGACGCCGGTGATCAGGATGTTCCAGGGCTGCGCGAGATCCGACGCGAACGACGGCATCGGCAGGTCGGCCAGCCGTGAAGCGGCATCGACTGCACCTTGTCTTGAAGCATGCCCCTTGCGCGGCTTGCCGCCGTGCACGGTCACGAAGCTCGGGCAGAAGCCCTCGACGCAGCTGTAGTCCTTGTTGCAGTTGCTCTGGTCGATCTCGCGCTTGCGCCCGTACTCGGTGTCCTTCGGCAGCACCGACACGCAGAACGACTTCCTGCCGCAGTCGCCGCAGCCCTCGCACACGAGCGTGTTCACGAACACGCGCTTCTGCGGATCGACCAGCTTGCCGCGCTTGCGGCGGCGGCGCTTCTCGGTGGCGCAGGTCTGGTCGTAGATCAGGACGCTGGTGCCCTTCACCTCGCGCAGGCGCTTCTGCACCGCGTCGAGCTCGCGGCGGTCGAGGAACTCGACGCCTTCGGGGAAGGTGCCCGCGGGCAGCGAGGTGTCGGTCCACTTCCCGATCTCGTCGGACAGCACGACGATCGTCTCCACGCCTTCCGCGCGCACCTGGCGCGCGATCTGCGGCACGCTCAGCGGGCCGTCCACCGGCTGGCCGCCGGTCATCGCCACCGCGTCGTTGTAGAGGATCTTGTAGGTGATGTTGACGCCGCTGGCCACCGACTGGCGGATCGCCAGCGTGCCGGAATGGAAATACGTGCCGTCGCCGAGGTTCTGGAACACGTGCGGCGTGTCGGTGAACGGGGCCTGCCCCGACCAGGTCACGCCTTCGCCGCCCATGTGCGTGAAGGTGTCGGTCGAACGGTCCATCCACGTGACCATGTAGTGGCAACCGATGCCCGCCAGCGCGCGCGAGCCTTCCGGCACCTGCGTCGAGGTGTTGTGCGGGCAGCCGGAGCAGTAGTGCGGCACGCGCGGGAAGTTGGCGCGCGGCAGCGCCAGCTCGCCTTCCTTCGCCTCCATCCACGCCAGCACCTGCGCCATGCGCCCGGCCATGCCGGCGTCCATCGGGATCAGGCGCTGGATGCGCCGCGCGATCACCCCGGCGATGCGCGCCGGCGTCAGCTCGCCGGTCGACGGCAGGATCCATTCGCCTGACTCGTCGTACTTGCCGACGATCGAAGGGCGTTGCCCGTCGTAGTTGTAGAACAGCTCCTTCATCTGGCTCTCGATGAAGGACTGCTTCTCCTCGACCACCACGATGTCCTGCAGCCCGCGCGCGAACGCGCGGATGCCCGCGGGCTCGAGCGGCCAGGTCATGCCGACCTTGTAGACGCGGATGCCGAGGTCGCGGCAGGTCGCCTCGTCGAGGCCGAGGTACTCGAGCGCCTGCAGCACGTCCAGGTAGCTCTTGCCGGTGGTGACGATGCCCAGGCGCGCGTCGGGCGCGTCGATCGCGACGCGGTCGATGCGGTTGGCGCGCGCGAACGCCTGCGCCGCCTTCACCGCGTACATGTGCAGCCGCATTTCCTGGTCGAGCGGCGGGTCCGGCCAGCGGATGTTGAGGCCGCCCGGCGGGATCGCGAACTCGTCGTCGCCCGGCAGCACGATCTGCAGCGCGAAGGGGTCCACGTCGACCGACGCCGACGATTCCACCGTCTCGGCGATCGTCTTGAAGCCGACCCAGCGCCCGGTGTAGCGCGACATCGCCCAGCCGAGCAGGCCCATCTCGAGGATGTCCTGCACGCCGGCGGGGTTCAGCACCGGCATCAGCGCCGACACGAACTCGCCTTCCGAACCGTGCGGCAGCGTCGACGAGCGGCAGGCGTGGTCGTCGGCGGCCAGCGCGAGCACGCCGCCGTGCTTCGAGGTGCCGGCGGCGTTGGCGTGCTTGAACACGTCGCCGCAGCGATCGACGCCCGGGCCCTTGCCGTACCACATGCCGAACACGCCGTCGTGCTTCGCGCCCGGGAACAGGCCGACCTGCTGCGTGCCCCACACCATCGTCGCGCCGAGATCCTCGTTGAGGCCCGGGGTGAACTTCACGCCCGCCGCTTCGAGGTGCTTGCGCGCGCGCCACAACTCCAGGTCGAAGCCGCCCAGCGGCGAGCCGCGGTAGCCGCTGACGAAGCCGGCGGTGTCCAGCCCCGCCGCGGCGTCGCGCAGCTTCTGCATGAGCGGCAGGCGCACCAGCGCCTGGACGCCCGAAAGGTAGATTCGGCCCGACGAACGGCTGTACTTGTGGTCGAGCGTGTAGTCCGGATCCACGACCCCGTGGGTCAGGCCGGTGTTCGCGGACGCGGGCGAGCTGAGTTCGGCGGTGCTGGTCATGCCAAATTGTAGCCCGCGAGGAGTACGCTCCCGGGGGAAGGGACGCGGCATCAGGGGAGATGCGATGAGCCTTGCCGACCTGCGGGTCATGGTGGTGGAAGACCACGGCTTCCAGCGCAGGATGGCGCTGCGGCTGCTGGAGGAACTCGGGCTGGCGGGCGCCCTGGAGGCGGCCGACGGCCAGTCCGCGCTCGACTTGCTGCAGCGCCTGCCGCAACCCCCCGACGTCGTGCTGGTGGACCTGGACATGCCCGGCATGGACGGCGTCGAGTTCATCGGCCACGTCGCCCAGTCGCGGCTCGCCCGCGGCATCGCCCTGGTCAGCGCGCTCGAGCCGGCCCTGCTCAACACCGTGCAGACCATGGCCCGCGCCTACGGCCTGCGCGTGCTCGGCAGCGTCGAAAAGCCGCTCACCGTCGAGCGCCTGCGCAGCCTGCTCGCCGCCTACGACGCATCGCTGCACGGCGAGGACGAGGACGAGGGCGAGGAGGTCACGCTGGAGGAGGCCCGCGAGGCGCTGCGCCACGGCGGCCTGCTGCCGTGGTTCCAGCCGCAGGTGGAGTTCCTCAACGGCAAGGTGATCGCGGTCGAGGCGCTGGCGCGCCTGCGCCGCGGCGACGGCCGCGCGGTGCGCGCCGGCCACTTCGTGCCGCTGCTCGAGCGCGAGGGCTACGCGCAGCAGCTCACCGACAGCATGCTCGAGCAGGCGGTGCGCTGGAAGAAGCGCTGGGAAGAGGACGAAGGGCTGCGCCTGCACGTCTCGGTCAACGTGTCGCCCTCGACGCTCGCCGATCCCGGCGCCGCCGACCATTACCAGCAGATCGTGCAGGACCACGGCGTCGATCCCGCGGACGTGATGCTCGAGATCACCGAGGGCTCGGTGGTCACCGACGCCGCGCGCGGGCTCGGCGTGCTGGCGCGGCTGCGACTGAAGGGCTTCGGCCTGTCCATCGACGACTTCGGCACCGGCTATTCCTCGCTCGCGCAGCTGTCGCAGATCCCGTTCACCGAGCTCAAGATCGACCGGGACTTCGTCTCCGGCGCGAACGGCGAGCCGCGCAAGCGCGCGGTGATCGAGGCCAGCCTCGACCTCGCGCGCAAGCTGCAGCTGGAAGTCGTGGCCGAGGGCGTCGAGACCGTCGAGGACTGGCAGATGCTGGCCGAGATGGGCTGCGGCGTCGCCCAGGGCTTCCTGATCGCGGGCCCCGTGCCCGGCGAGGACCTCGGCGCCGCGGTCGCGCGCTGGCGCCGCCCGGAGTCCTGACCCGGCGTGGCGCGGGGCGTGGCCGCACAGAGCATCCGCCGCCAGCTGCTGGCGCTGTTCGCGCTGCTGCTGGGCTGCGGTGTTGCGGTGATCTCGATCGACGAATTCGCGCAGTACCAGGCGCGGCAGTCGCTGGAACAGCTGCAGTCGCGCCCGCTCGAGCGCATGCGCGCGCTCAAGGCGGTGTCCGAGGGCTATTCGCGCGGCATCGTCGACACGACCTTCAAGGTGCGGAACGACCTCGTGGGCTGGGGCGACGGCGTGCGCTCGGTGGACCAGGCGCGGGCCGCCATCGACCGCGAGTGGTCGCGGCTGGAGGCGATGCCGCACGACGGCGACCAGCGCGCGGTGTTCGCGCAGGCCGACCGCGCGCGGGCGCGCGCCGATGCGGCGGTGGCGACGCTGCGCGCGATCCTCGTCCGCCGCGACATCGTCGCGCTCGGCCGCTTCGCCGACCGCGAACTCTATCCGGCCGTGGATCCCGTGCTCGGCGACGTGCGCCAGCTCGGCGACATGGCGATGGTCGAGGCCCAGGACCTGGTACGCGCGGACGTGCAGCGGGGCTGGAACACCAGCGCGCTGCGCATCGGCCTGGCGCTGCTGGCATTCCTGGTGGCGGCGATGGCCGGTCGCCGGATCCTCAGCAACGCCTATCGCGGCATCGGCGCGCTGACCCGGATGGCCAGGCAGCTGCGTGCGAACGACCAGGTCGCGCTGCCGGCGCGCCGCCCCTTCGGCGAGCTGGGCGACGTCATGGACGCGTTCATCGAGATGCGCACCGATGTGCTGGCGGTGGAGTCCGAGCTGACCCAGCAGCTGCGCCGCAACGAGGCGGTGCGCGACGAACTGGAGCAGCGCGAGCGTTTCCTGCGCACGCTGGTGGAACTCGCGCCGGTCGCGATCATCGGCACCGACAACCAGGGCCGCTACACATTGTTCAACCAGGCCGCCGAGCAGCTGCTCGGACATCGCGCCACCGACATCCTCGGTCGCCGCGCGGCCGCCGTCGACGATCCGCGGCCCGACGACGCGCCCTTCCTGGTCGCGCCGGAGACCTTCCATCATTTCGCCGCGGGCATCGCTGCCGAAACCGGACGCGAAGTCCCCGCCGACTGGCGCGCGCTGCGAGCGGCCGCGGAACTCGGCGTGCCGACCGCCGAGGCCGAGATGCTCGACCGCAACGGCCGCAGGATGCCCGTGCTCCTGTCGCTGGGGCTGACCTACGATCCGGAGCGCGAGCCGCTGGGCATGCTCGTCATCGCCGGCGACATCCGCCAGATCCGCCGCCTGCAGGCCGAGTTGCGCGCGAGCGAGGCGCGCGCGCACGAGGCGAACCACGCCAAGAGCGCGTTCCTGGCGGCGATGAGCCACGAGATCCGCACGCCGATGATCGGCGTCACCGGCATGGTCGAGGTCCTCGCGCACACGCGGCTGGATCCGGACCAGCGGCGCGCGCTCAACGTCATCCAGTCGTCGGCGCAGGCGCTGCTGCAGATCATCGGCGACATCCTCGACTTCTCGAAGATCGAGGCCGGGCGCCTGGAACTGCATCCGGAGCCGGCACGCGTGGAGCGCGTCCTGCACGGCACGGTCGCCAACTTCAGCGGCTCCGCTTCGAGCAAGGGCCTCGCGCTGGAATGCACGGTCGACGAACGCATCGCGCCGGCGTACCGCGTCGACGCGTTGCGGCTGCGCCAGGTGCTCGCGAACTTCCTGTCCAACGCGGTCAAGTTCACCGAGCACGGCGGCATCCAGGTGCGTCTGGACTGGGAAGGCAGCGAGGAGGACGGCGCCGGCAACGCGCGCGACCGGCTCGTCTTCAGCGTGGCGGACAGCGGCATCGGCATCCCGGCCGAGGCGCAGCCGCGGCTGTTCCAGCCGTTCGCGCAGGCCGAGGGCGACACCACGCGGCGTTTCGGCGGCACCGGCCTGGGGCTTGCGATCTGCCGCCGGCTCGCGGAACTGATGGGCGGCGAGGTGTCGATGGAGAGCGTGCCCGGACTGGGCACGACGATGCGCCTGTCGCTCGCGCTGCCGCGCGCGTCGCTGGAGGACGTGGCGCAGGAACCCGAAATCCCCGGCGCGTCCGGCGAATTCGCGCTGCGCAGCCTGCCGGACGTGGAGGAGGCCGCGCGCGAGGGCAGCCTGGTGCTGCTCGTCGACGACCATCCGACCAACCGGCTGGTGATCGCGCGCCAGCTCGCGCTCGCCGGCTTCGCCAGCGAAGCCGCGAACGACGGCGAGGAAGGGCTGGAGAAGTGGCGCAGCGGCCGCTATGCGCTGCTGCTCTCCGACGTGCACATGCCGCGCATGGACGGCTACGAGCTCGCCCGCCGCATCCGCGCCGAGGAACATGCGCGCGCCGCCGCCGGGCCGCATGCCGCGCGCACGCCGATCGTCGCGCTCACCGCGTCCGCGCTGAAGGGCGAGGCCGAGCGCTGCCTCGCCGCGGGCATGGACGATTACCTCGCCAAGCCGGTGTCGATCGCCGCGCTCGCCGACACGCTGCGGCGCTGGCTGCCGCATGCGACGGGCCTCGACGCGGACGCCGCCGGCGCGCCGGGCGCTTCGCCGCCGCTGCCGCAGCTCGACCATCCGCCGCCGCTGGATCCGTCGGTCATCGAGGCGCTCACCGGCGGCAATGGCGCCGACGCGCGCGCGGTCCTCGCCGATTTCCTGGCGAGCACGGGCCAGGACCTCGCGGAGGTCGACGCGGCGCGCAACGCGGGCGACCTGCCCGGCCTGGCGCGCCAAGCGCACAAGCTCAAGGGCGCGTCCCGGATGGTCGGCGCGCTCGAGCTCGCCTGGTGCGCCGAGCAGCTGGAAACGGCCGCCCGCGACGGGGACTGGAGCGGCGCCGCCCCGCTGGCCGCCGACGTGGCGACCGCCGCCGAGCGCCTGCGCCGCCACGTCGCCGTCCGCTATCCGGCCTGAGCCGGGGGGTTGCGTTCTATATCCGTTACCGATATATCTATATCCACGACGGATAGAGATGCGCCCATGCCTCCGAAGACCGAGCCCGCCCCGCTGACGCCGGCCCTGCACCACGTGCTGCTCGCCCTGCTCCAGGGCGAACGCCACGGCTACGCGATCATGCAGGACGTCGAGCGCATCACCGAGGGGGCGGTCCGCATGGGCCCCGGCACGCTGTACGGCGCGATCAAGCGCCTGCTCGAGGCCGGCCTGATCGAGGAGGCCGGCGAACGCGACGACCCGGCCGTGGACGAGCGCCGCCGCTACTACCGGATCAGCAGCGCGGGCCGCAGCGCCGTCGCCGCGGAAACCGCGCGCCTGCGCCGCCTCGTCGATTTCGCGCACGGCAGGCTGCGCGGCAGCGTGCGCGCATGACTCCCCGCGACCCGCGCTGGCTGCGCCGGTTCGACGCCGCCTACGGCCGGGCGTTGCGGCTGTACCCGCGCGGGTTCCGCGCGCAGTGGGGCGACGCGATGCGCCAGACATTCCGCGACCGCTGCCGCGAGGCCGCGCGCGGCGAGCGCAGCCCGCTCGCCTTGCTCGCCGAATCGTGCGCGGACCTGGCCCGGAGCCTCGCCGCCGAACATTCCAATTCCATGGAGGAAGCACCGATGAAAGCCTGCGCCATCGCACTCGCCGCCGTTCTCTGCGCCGCCCACCTCGCGCAGCTGGTCCTGCTCGACGCCGACATCCGCTTCGTGCTCGCATCGCTGGCGATGCTCGGGCCGACGCTGCTGTTCCTGCTGACGATGGCGCGCCCGGCCTGGCCGCTGCGGCTCGCGGCGCTGGTCTTCAACGGCCTGATGCCCGCGCTGTTCGCGGCGACCCTGCTGCAGGGCAAGCTGCCGCCGCTGTCGCTGATGCGCGAGCATCCGTTCCCGGCCGTGCTGATCGCCGGCCTGTTCCTGGTTTCGCCCGCGCTCAACCTGAGGGTGATGCTGCGCGCGCCGCGCGGCGCGAAGCCGCTGGCGGCCTGACGCCATGGCGCGGCGCCGGTCGAGGGAGGCCCCGGCTGCCTGGACGGTGATCGGGGAAGCGATGTACGGCCTGGCGCTGCGGCTGCATCCGCGCGCGTTCCGCGAGCAGTGGGGCGACGCGATGCGCCAGGCCTTCCGCGACCGCTGCCGCGAGGTCGCGCGCGGGGAGCGCAACGTGCTGGCGGTGTTCGCCGAAGCGCTGCCCGACCTCGCCGCCAGCGCCGCGCGCGAACAGGTGCAGGTCGCCGCGATCGCGCCGCCGCTGCGCCGGCACGTCGCGTTCGCGCTGCTGCTGGGCTTCGCGGCGACCCTGTGGTGGCGGCAGCCGATCGCGCAGGCCCTGGTCTTCTCCGGCGAAGCGGCGTCGGAGCGCTGGCAGGATTACCGGCAGGAGCGCGACGAAGCCGCCGCGCGCAGCTACTGGGACGCCGCGGCGCGGGACCTGCAGGCGTCCGCAAACCGGGGCCGGCACGGCGCCGCCGCGCTCGCATGGATGGCCGCGGGCGACGCAGGGCGCGCGGGCGGCGCCTTGCGCGCCGGAATCGCTGAAGGCGATCCCGCGGCGGCCTGGCTCGCGGCCGTCGGATGCCGGCGCCCCGATGCCTGCGGCACCGCGCTGGACGCGCTGGACGTCGACGGCGCGCTCGCGCGACAGGAGGCATCGGAACCCGGCAACGCCGCGCCGGCGCTGTTCGCGTTCGAGCGCGCGATGGCGGCCGGCGACGCCGCCGTGGCCGATGCGGCCTTCGACCTCGCCGCGCGCGCGGATCGTTTTCGCGCCCACGACGACGCGCTGATCAAGACGCTGCTCGCAGCGACCGAAGGCAAACCGGCGCCGGCGCGACTGCGCGACGCGCTCGGGATCGACGCCACGGGCGAAGCCGCCGGCGAGCTTGCACTGACTGCGTGGTTGCGAATGCCGCAGCCGCAATTCGAAGCGCTGCGCACGCGCTGCCGGCCAGGCGCCGGCGACCCCGACGGTGCGCGCTGCATTGCGATCGCGCGGTTGCTCGCCGCGAGCGCGCAGCCGATGGCGCGCGCGACCGGACAACGCCTCCTGTGCCGGTTTCTCTGCGACGGTCCGGGACGGGCTGAAGTCGTCGCGCTGGCCGCCGACCGGCAGTGGCTCCTGGACCACCAGCGATTCAGCGACCCCGCATGGCGCGCCGCGCTCGTTCGCGCCTGGCGCGCCGACGACGTGCACGGCGAAGCCGACGCCTTCCGGCGCGTGATCCGCGAAACCGGCCTGCCGGCGACCGCACCTGCCGGTTATGCGATCCAGCCGGGTGTACTCGATCCGGCGCGCTGACATCCACCAACGACAGGCCGCGAGGCCAGGGAGACACCGCATGAAGACCATGAGCATCGCCGCCATCGCGCTCGCCGCCACGTTCGCGGCGGCGATTCCGGGCGCTGCCGCCCAGGACGCGCCCGCGCAAGCGTCGGATGCCGATGCCGAAGCGCGCGCGGCCGTCGACGCGGCGCTCGCGGGCATGGGCTACGCGAAACTCGCCGTCTCCGAGCGCTACGCGAAGACCCACGCCTGGGTGCACGACGCCGCAGCCGTCGGCTTCGAACCGCCCGCCGGCCTCTCCGGTCGTGTCGAGATCGCGGACGGCACGATCACCGCCACGTTCGATGCGCCCGCCTCGATCGCCGGCAAGACGCTGCAGCTGGTCCCGTCGGACACAGGCGACGGCACGGTGCACTGGCGCTGCGAGGCCGCCGGGCTGCCGGACGCGCTGAAGCCGAAGGGCTGCGCCTGACCCGCCGCGCAGGCGCCTGCACGGCGCTTGCACCCGGCCCACGCGAGCATGGCCGTCCCTTCGGGCGGGAGCCTGCATGCCGGGACGGATCGCGATCGTGCTCAACGCCGGATCGGGCGGCCACGCGCCCCTCGATCCGGAGGCCTTGCGGCGGCCGTTCGCCGCAAGCGGGCTGGCGGCCGACGTATTCCAGTGCGCACCCGGCGGGTCGCTCGGCGACGCGCTGCGGGCGGCGCTCGACACGCATCCCGACGCGCTCGTCGCCGCGGGTGGCGACGGCACGGTCAACGCAGTCGCCGCCGCAGCGCTGGCGCACGACCTGCCGCTCGGCGTGCTGCCCGCGGGCACGCTGAACCATTTCGCGCGCGACCTCGACCTTCCCGCCGACCTCGACGCAGCCGCCGGCGTCGTCGCGGCCGCGCTCGCCGCCGGCCGCGAACGCCGCGGCGACGTCGCGACCGCGAACCGGCAGCGGTTCCGCAACAACGCCAGCCAGGGGCTGTAACCGACGAGGGTCGTCGACCGCGCACCCCCGCAGCGCCCGCTGCACCCC
>JBQCJF010000010.1:0-11476 GCA_051953015.1 Luteimonas sp. | reverse complement strand
AGCCGCGGCGCTCGGTCGGTATCGCAAGCACCGCCTGGCCGTGGCCATCGACCAGCGACAGCGAGGTGGCCAGCCCGTCGTAGTCGACCCGCAGGCCGCGCCGCTCGCGCCCCGCTGGCGCGCGCGCGTGCACGCGCAGCTGCAGCGGCGTGCCCGCCGGCACCGGCTCGGCGCCGACCGCATCGATGGTGAGGCCGGTCAGCTGCAGGTGCGCCGCGAGCAGGCTGGTGTTGGCCGCGCCGGCCAGCAGCAGGCACAGCAGCAACGCCGGGTTGTTGTTGTAGTTGAGCGCACCGACCGCCATCGCCACCAGCAGCACGCCGAAGAACAGGCCGAACGCGGTCGGCAGCACGTACACGCGGCGGCGGTCGAAGCGCACCGGCAGCGGCTCCGGGCCGCGCGGCCGCGCCCAGCCTTCGAGCCGACGCCGCCACCCCTTGCCGGCCATGTCAGTCGACCGGAACCGCGTGCAGGACCGCTTTCGCCAGCGCGGCGGGGTGGTGGCCCGCGTCGGCCTCGGCGACCAGCCGGTGCGCCGCGACCGGGCAGAACAGCGCCTGCACGTCCTCCGGCAGCACGTGCGCGCGGCCGAGCAGCAGCGCGTAGGCGCGCGCCGCGCGCAACAGCGCGATGCCCGCGCGCGGCGACAGCCCGACGCGCACCCCGGGATGCGTGCGGCTGCGCTGCAGCAGCGCCTGCACGTAGCGCAGCAGCGCGTCGCTGGCGTGGACGCCGGCGACCGCGGCGCGCAGCGCGATCACGTCGGCGGCGCCGAGCAGGGGCATCGCCTGCGCGATCAGGTCGCGGCGGTCGGCGCCGGCGAGCAGCGCGCGCTCGGCGGCTTCGTTCGGGTAGCCGAGCGCGAGCCGCAGCAGGAAGCGGTCGAGCTGCGAGTCCGGCAGCGGATAGGTGCCCGACAGGTCGACCGGGTTCTGCGTGGCGATCACGAAGAACGGTTCCGGCAGCGGATGGGTGGTGCCGTCGACGGTGACCTGGTGCTCCGCCATCGCTTCGAGCAGCGCGCTCTGCGTGCGCGGCGGCGCGCGGTTGATCTCGTCGGCCAGCAGGACGTGCGCGAACACCGGCCCGGGATGGAACTCGAAGCGCCGCGCCTGCGCGTCGTAGACGGACACGCCGACGATGTCCGAGGGCAGCAGGTCCGAGGTGAACTGCACGCGCTGGAAGCCCAGGCCCAGGGTCGCGGCCAGCGCGTGGGCGAGGGTCGTCTTGCCGAGGCCCGGCAGGTCCTCGATCAGCAGGTGGCCGTCGGAGAGCAGGGCGACGAAGGCCAGCCGCACTTCCTGCGGCTTGCCCAGCACCAGCGTGTTGACCTGGGCGAGCGCGGCCTGCAGCGCATCGCGCAGCGGCTCGGTTAGCATGGTGCCGGCCGGTGTCGTGGACATGCGCCGAGTGTAGCGAGGCAGCGAAGCATGCGGGAAGCGACGGCGGGCACGGTCCCGGATGCGGAACGGCGGGCGCGGCGGCGCTTCGTCGCCCTGTGGGCGTTGCTGTTCGCGGTGAAGGCGGTGCTGGCCGCGTGCCTGCCGCTGTTCGTCGACGAGGCCTTCTACTGGCAGGAAGGCATGCATCCGGGCTGGGCGTATTCGGATCTGCCGGCGCTGACCGCCTGGCTGGCCCGGCTCGGCGTGACGATCGGAGGCCAGCATGCGCTGGCGCTGCGCGCGCCGTTCCTGCTGCTGGCGGCGTGGGCGCCGTGGCTGGTCGCGTCGATCGCGCGCCGCGTCGCCGGCGCCGAAGCCGGGTGGCGCGCCGGCATGCTCGCGCTGCTGCTGCCGCTGTCGGGCACGCTCGGCGTGCTCGCGCTGCCGGACGTGGCGATGACGGTCGCCGCGCTGCTGTGCCTGGACGCGGGTTGCCGGCTGCTGCGGCGGGTCGATGCGTTCGCCGCCGGCGAACTCGCGCTCGGGCTGGTCGCGGGCGGGCTCAGCCATTACCGCTTCGCCGCCGTCGTCGGCGTCGGCGCGATCGCGCTGCTCGCGTCGGCGCGCGGCCGCGCGGTGCTGCGCGATCCGCGCGTGTGGGTCGCGATCGCCGCCGGCGCGCTCGCGTGGGCGCCGTTGCTGGCGTGGAATCTCGCGCACGCCGAAGCGGGGCTGCGCTTCCAGCTGGTCGATCGCCATCCGTGGGCGTTCCATGCCGACGGCGCGCGCTTCGCGCTGCTGCAGGCGCTGCTGGCGACGCCGCTGCTGTTCGCGGCGCTGGTCGTCGCCGCATGGCGCAACCGCCGCGCCGGCGACGCGCCGCGCTACCTCGCGTGGAGCGGCGGCCTGTTCGTGCTGCTGTTCTTCGCGCTCGGGTTCTTCGCCGACACCGAGCGGGTGAGTTTCCACTGGCCGCTGCAGGGCATGCTCGCGCTGCTGCCGCTGGTTCCGGGCGTGCTTGCGGCGTGGCGACCGGCGTGGCGCCGCGCCACGCTCGCGTTGCTGGCCTGCGGCCTCGCCGTCGCGTTCGCCGGTTACGCCGCCATCGCGATCCCGGCCGCCCGCGCCCGCCTCGCCGAGACGCGCTGGTATCCCGCCAACTTCGCCGGCTGGGATGCGCTGGCCGCCGCCGTGCGCGGGCAGCTGGCGACGATGCCGGCCGGCACGCGCATCGTCGCCGACGATTTCAAGATCGGCGCCGAGCTCGGCTTCCTGCTCGGACGCGCCGACATCGCGGTGCTCGACCATCCGCTCAACCACAAGCACGGCCGCGCCCCGCAGCTGAAGCTCTGGGGCCTGCAGGCGCCGGCGCCCGGCGAGCGGCTGCAGCGCCCCGCGCTGCTCGTGCTCGGCGCGACCGACGTCAAGTTCAGCGAGCTGCCCGAGCGCTACCGGTTCGCCTGCGCCGCGGCGGGGTCGTTGCCCGCGCCCCGCACGGTCGACGTCGATCATGGCGCGCAGCGTTTCCAGCTGTTCGCGTTGCAGGGCGGGGCGGGCGACGGCCCGTGCGTCCCGCCCGCGCTCGCGACGATCTCGCTTCCGGCCCCCGGCGCCAGGCTGCGCCCGCCGTTCCTCGTCGAAGGCTGGGCGGTGAAGGACGTCGCGGGCATCGCGCGGGTCACGGTCACGCTCGACGGCGAACCGGTCGCGCAGGCGCGTTACGGCATCGTCAACCACTGGGTGGTCGCCTTCTGGCGCGGGCGCTCGCACGATCCGAACCTGCCGCGCGTCGCGTTCTCCGCGCACGTGGACGCGCGCGGCGTCGCGCCAGGCAGGCACTGGCTGGGCCTCGTCCTGGAAGGCGCCGACGGCAGCCGCGAAACCTGGAGCGGGCAATCGGTGGAGATCGTGCGATGAAGCCCGTCGCTGCCGCCGCCGCGGGCGCGTCGCGCGAGTCGCGGACGCTGGCGGCGGTTTTCGCCGCAGCCGCGCTGGCGCTGCTGGCGATGACGCTGCGCTGGCACGTGCCGATGATGCTCTGGGACCACCTCGACCTCGTGCCGATGCTGCAGGCCGCGCGCGAAGGCGCGCTGGGCCATTCGATCTTCTGGGACATCCACGGCGGCCACCTGCATTCGGCCGCCTATGCGGTGCTGCTGCTGACGACCTGGTTGTCGGGCGGGCAGCCGTGGCTGGACTGCGTCGCGAGCTGGCTCCTGCTGCTCGCGTATGCGGCGATCGTCATGCGCGTCGCGCATCGCGCGTTGCCGGCCGGCACGCCGCTGCGCTGGCGCATCGCGATCCTGCTGCTCGCGCTCACGCCCGGACACCTCGCGAACCTGCAGTGGGGCTGGCAGGTCGCGGTGTTCCTGTGCCTGTCCGGCGCGGCGGCCGCGGTCGCCGGCCTCTGCGCCGAACGCCTCGACGGCTGGCGCAACGCCGCCGCGCTCGCCGGCGCGGTGCTCGCGTGGCTCAGCTTCGCCACCGGCATCGGCCTGGTGCCGCTCGCGCTGCTGTTGCTGGCCGCGCGCGGCGACCTGCCGTGGCGCCGCCGCTTCGCGCTCGCGCTGCCGTGGCTGGCGCTGGGGTGCGCGATGGCGTGGTCGGAAAGCGCCCGCGCGCGCGCGTCCGGCGACGTCGCCGGCGCGGCGCGGCTGGCGCACTACGTGCTCGATTACATCGGCGCCGGCGTCGCCCGGTTCGCCACCGACGTCGCGCCGTGGCTCGCGCTCGCGGCCATCGGCACCGGCGTCCACGCGTTCGCGCGCGTCCGCGGCGAACCCGCGGCGCTGTACTGGGCGGGATTCGCCGGCTTCGCGCTGTTCGCGGCGCTGCTCACCGCGCTCGGCCGGGCCGCGCCGTTCGGCGCCGACCACGCCTTCGTGACCCGCTACGTGAGCTTCTCGTCGCTGTTCTGGATCGGCTGGTTCGGGCTGATGGCGATGGCGCACCGCGCCGGCGCGGTGCGGCGCTGGCAGTCGGCGCTCGTGGTGCTGGTGGCGGTGTTCGCGGTCGCGAACGGGCTGCACATGATCGGCAAGGCGGCGAAGCTCGGCGCGTCGACGCGCGAGACCGCGCGGCACATCCGGGCGACCTGGCCGGCGGTCGACGACGCCACGCTGCGCGCGATCTACTTCGAACAACCCGCCATCGCGCGCGAACGGCTGCAGCGCCTGCACGACTGGTCGTATGCGCCGTTCGCGCGCGACGACGGCAACCCGGGCACGGGCGCGCCCGCGCGCTGAAGCGGATCAGGGCAGGGCGAAGCCCGCCTGCCGCAGCAGGCGCGCGGTCGCGATCAGCGGCAGGCCGACGAGCGCGGTGGGATCCTCCGAGGCGATCGCCTCGAACAGCACGATGCCGTAGCCCTCGGACTTGAAGCTGCCCGCGCAGTCGAAGGGCTGCTCGGCGTCGACGTAGCGTTCGATCGCCGCGGCGTCGAGGTGGCGGAAGCGCACCCGGGTGGTGTCGATGGCGACGAACGGCCCGCCGTGGCCCGCGCCGGCGCGCAACAGGCACACGCCGGTGTGGAAGGCGACCGTGCGCCCGGACATCGCGGCGAGCTGCGCGATGGCCGCCTCGCGGCCGCCGGGCTTGCCGAGCGGTCGGCCGTCGAGTTCCGCGACCTGGTCGGAGCCGATGACCCAGGCATCGGGCGCGAGCCGCGCGACCGCCGCCGCCTTGGCTTCGGCCAGGCGGGCGGCGAGGGCGGCGGGCGCCTCGCCGGGCAGTGGCGTTTCGTCCGATTCCGGCCTGGCGACGTCGAAGGGCAGCCGCAGCCGCGCCAGCAGCTCGCGCCGATAGCGCGAGGTCGAGGCCAGCATCAGGCGCACGTCAGTGGACCGAGGGCGCGCGGGCGCGCTCGATGCGGGCCAGCTGCTGGTCGATGCGCTCGCTGCCGGCCTGGATCGAATCGCGGACCTGGACCAGCTGGTCCAGGGTCGCCGCCTCGCCGTGCTGCTGCAGCCACAGGCGCTGGCGCAGCATCTCCTGCAGGGCCTCGCGCACCGGGTTGTCCTCGCTGCCGGCGATGGCCTCGATCTCCGCCCGCGCGGTCCGCAGCCGGTCCTCCAGCGCGTCGGCCGCGTCGAGGACCTGGGTCAGGGTGCGGGCGCGCTCGCGCTGGCCGGCGTGGCGGCGCCCGAGGGTGAAGGCTGCGGTGAACACCACCGCGGCCGCGAGCACGATGAGGGCGATGGTCAAGGGCGGTTCCGGGCCGGGCGAAGGGCCAGTCTGAACCGCCCCGCCGCGGGGGGCAAATCCCCCGCGCAGGCAAGCACTTGGGTTTGACAGGAAGGGCCGCGACCCCTAACATTTTGCGGCTTATGTCCGCGGATTTGCCCGAGGTGCTCGACGCCTGGCGCATGGTGGCCGCAAGGCGGGGGTTCGAAGGGACCCTGCCATTGTCCTCCATGGCGCGCCTGCGCGATGCCCTCTGCGACGACGCGGGCGTGGTGCGCTACACGATCGGCTTCGACCGCGACGCGCTCGGCATCCCCTACGTGGAGGTGCGGGCGCAGGCGGAACTGCCGCTGACCTGCCAGCGCACCATGGAGCGCTTCCTGCATCCCGTGCAGGTGGAGCAGCGGCTCGCGCTGCTGCCCGCCGACACCGACGTGGAAGCGGCCGAAGCCGGCCTGCCGCCGGGCTACGAGCCGCTGCCCGTGCCGGCGGACGGGGCGTTGCGGCCCGCGGACCTGGTCGAGGACGAACTGATCCTCGCGGTGCCCGTGGTGCCGGTCTCGCCGGGCGGGGAGGCGATGGAACAGGAATGGCCGGCGACGGCGGACGAGGTGGCGCAGGCCAATCCGTTCGCGGCGCTGGCGGCGCTGAAGAAGCGCGAATGAAGAGCGTCGCCGGGCCCGCCCGGCGGCTGTCGCGGTATCAGGTTGCGGTATTTGTCGAATTCAAGCTGGAGCGATCCCAATGGCTGTGCAGAAGTCCCGAGTTTCCCCGTCCCGCAAGGGCATGCGCCGCGCGCACGACGCGCTGAGCGCCAAGCAGCTGGCCACCGACCCGACCTCGGGCGAGACCCACCTGCGCCACCACGTGACCGCCGACGGCTACTACCGCGGCAAGCAGGTGGTCGCGCCGAAGACCAAGATCGTCGAAGAAGATTGATCCTTCGGTGATGTCGGCCGACTCCGTGGCGGCAGCGCCGGGCGTGGACCAGCGCATCTTCGCCCGCATCGCGGGCACCGGCAGCTACCTGCCGGAGAAGATGCTGACCAACGACGACCTGGCGAAATTCGTCGACACCAGCGACGAATGGATCGTGTCGCGCACGGGCATCCGCGAGCGCCACGTCGCCGCGGAAGGCGAGACCACGGGCGACCTGGCCTACCAGGCCGCGCTGCGCGCGCTCGAGGCCGCGGGCGTGGACGCGTCCGAGCTCGACCTGATCGTGCTCGGCACCACCACGCCGGACCTGGTGTTCCCGTCCACCGCCTGCCTGCTGCAGCACCGGCTGGGCGCGAACGGCTGCCCGGCGTTCGACGTCAACGCCGCGTGCTCGGGCTTCGTGTACGCGCTCTCGGTCGCCGACAAGTTCATCCGCTCCGGCGCCGCGAAGACCGCGCTCGTCGTCGGCGCGGAAACGCTGACCCGCATGCTCGACTGGACCGACCGCAGCACCTGCGTGCTGTTCGGGGACGGCGCCGGCGCGGTCGTGCTCAAGGCCGACACGGAGACCGGCATCCTCAGCACCCACCTGCACGCCGACGGCGGCAAGAAGGAACTGCTGTGGAATCCGGTCGGCGTGTCGGTCGGCTTCAAGCCCGGCGAGCACAACGCCGGCGTCAAGGTGCTGATGACCGGCAACGAGGTCTTCAAGCACGCGGTCAAGGCCCTCGATTCCGTGGTCGAGGAGACGCTCGAGGCCAACGGCCTGGACCGCCACGACATCGACTGGCTGATCCCGCACCAGGCGAACCTGCGCATCATCGAGGCCACCGCCAAGCGGCTGGACATGCCGATGGAGCGCGTGGTCGTGACCGTGGACAAGCACGGCAACACGTCGTCCGGCTCGGTGCCGCTGGCGCTGGACGCCGCGGTGCGTTCCGGCGCGATCCAGCGCGGGCAGCTGGTGCTGCTCGAGGCCTTCGGCGGCGGTTTCACCTGGGGCTCGGCGCTGCTGCGCTATTGATCGACGCGCCGCGCCTCGCGCGCGGCGGCAGACGGGGCCGGCACTGGCGCCGGCCGGAGCATACGGTCGGGTACAGACGGCCGCCGCCCGCCGCCCGTATCATGCCCGTCCCGTTTCGAACCCCCTCCCGCGCAGCCCCATGACCGATTCGCTCGCCTTCGTCTTTCCCGGCCAGGGATCGCAGTCCGTCGGCATGCTCGCCGAGCTGTCGGCGCTGCACCCGCTGGTGGAGGACGCGTTCCGCGAGGCGTCCGACGGCGCCGGCGCGGACCTGTGGGCGCTCTCGCAGGGCGGCCCGGAGGAGATGCTCAACCGCACCGAGTACACGCAGCCGGCGCTGCTCGCCGCGGGCGTCGCGGTGTGGCGCCTGTGGCAGTCGCGCGGCGGCGCGCAGCCGTCCCTGCTGGCCGGGCACAGCCTCGGCGAGTACGCGGCGCTGGTCGCCGCGGGCGCGCTGTCTCTGGCCGACGGCGCGCGCCTGGTCCGCCTGCGCGGGCAGCTGATGCAGGATGCGGCGCCCGCGGGCACCGGCGCGATGGCCGCGGTGCTCGGCGCCGAGGATGCGGTCGTCGTCGACGCCTGCCGCGAAGCCTCGGGCGACGAAGTCGTCGTGCCGGCGAACTACAACTCGCCCGGCCAGATCGTGATCGGCGGCCACGCGGCCGCGGTCGACCGCGCGCTGGCGCTGCTCGCCGAACGCGGCGTGCGCAAGGCGGTGAAGCTGGCGGTCAGCGTGCCCTCGCACACGCCGCTGATGCGCGAGGCCGCCAACCGGCTGTCGGAGACGATGGCGGGCATGCGCTGGCACGAACCGAAGATTCCCGTGGTGCAGAACGTCGACGCGGAAGTGCACGACGGCGTGCAGTCGATCCGCGACGCGCTCGTGCGCCAGCTCTACCTGCCGGTGCAGTGGACCGGCTGCGTGCAGGCGCTCGCCGCGCGTGGCGCGACCCGCATCGGCGAATGCGGCCCCGGCAAGGTCCTCGCCGGCCTCGTCAAGCGCATCGACAAGTCCCTCGACGCCCGCGTCCTCGGCACCCCGTCGGACCTCGACACCGCCCTGGCCGACTGGAACAACTGATTGCTGCCACGGATGAACACGGATGAACACGGATAGGGCTTTTTGATTATTGGTTTGCTTTATCCGTGTGTATCCGTGTTCATCCGTGGCAAAAGACGCTTTTGAAGGAGTATGAGTGATGGAGAAGGTGTTGCAGGGTGAGGTGGCGCTGGTGACGGGCGCGAGCCGCGGCATCGGCGCGGCGATCGCGGACGAGCTGGCGGCCCAGGGCGCCACGGTCGTCGGCACGGCGACGTCCGATTCGGGCGCGGCGGCGATCGGCGAACGCCTGGCCTCCGCCGGCGGCCACGGCCGCAGGCTCGACGTCACCGACCCGGCCGCGGTCGACGCGCTGGTCGAGGAGATCGCGAAGGAATTCGGCGCGGTCTCGATCCTCGTCAACAACGCCGGCATCACCCGCGACAACCTGCTGCTGCGGATGAAGGACGAGGACTGGCAGGCGATCCTCGACACCAACCTCAGCAGCGTCTTCCGCACCAGCAAGGCGGTGATGCGCAACATGATGAAGGCGCGCAAGGGCCGCATCATCAACATCGCTTCCGTCATCGGCGTGACCGGCAACGCCGGGCAGGCGAACTACGCGGCGGCGAAAGCCGGCATCATCGCGTTCAGCAAGTCGATGGCGCGCGAGATCGGCAGTCGCGGCGTCACCGTCAACGTGGTCGCGCCGGGCTTCATCGACACCGACATGACCCGCGGCCTGCCCGAGGAATCGAAGCAGGCGATGCTCGGCCAGATCGCGCTCGGCCGCCTCGGCGAGCCCGCCGACATCGCACGCGCGGTCGCGTTCCTGGCGGGCCCGTCCGCGGCGTACATCACCGGCGAAACCCTGCACGTCAACGGCGGCATGTACATGCCGTGACCGGCGCGCAAAAAGCGCCTGCAAGTCACTGAACCCAAAGGAATTGCGGGCGCATATACCGCGCCCCGGCTTTCCCTTACACTATCCGTCTGAACAGTCTCCCGGGAGGAGCAAGCACCCATGAGCAGCATCGAAGAGCGCGTCAAGAAGATCGTTGTCGAACAACTGGGCGTCAAGGAAGAGGAAGTGACCAACAGCGCTTCGTTCGTCGACGACCTCGGCGCCGACTCGCTCGACACCGTCGAACTGGTCATGGCCCTCGAGGAAGAGTTCGAGTGCGAGATCCCGGACGAGGAAGCGGAGAAGATCACTTCCGTCCAGCAGGCGATCGACTACGTCAAGGCGCACGTCAAGGCGTAAGCCCTGGCGTCCGCGAGACCGTGCCGGGGCCGCAATTCGCGGCCCCGTGCATTTGCAACACTGGAGAGTCCGGCATGTCCAAGCGTCGCGTCGTCGTCACCGGCATGGGAATCGTTTCGCCGCTCGGCAACGACCTTGCCAGCAGCTGGGACGGCATCGTCAACGGCCGGTCCGGCATCGGCCCGGTCACCCATTTCGACGCCTCCACGTTCCCGACCCGCATCGCCGGGCTGGTGCGCGAGGACTTCGACGTCACCCGCTGGGTGTCGCCGAAGGATGCGAAGAAGATGGAGGACTTCATCCATTACGGCGTCGCCGCTTCGATGATGGCGCTCGAGGACGCGGGCATCACCGTGGACGAGTCCAACGCCGAGCGCATCGGCGCGCTGATCGGCTCCGGGATCGGCGGCCTGCAGGGCATCGAGCAGCAGACCATCAAGTTCCACGAGGGCGGCGTGCGCAAGATCTCGCCGTTCTACGTGCCGAGCACGATCATCAACATGCTCCCGGGCCAAGTGTCGCTGCTCACCGGCATCAAGGGACCGAACTTCTCGGCCGTGTCCGCCTGCGCCACCGCCAACCACTCGATCGGCATGGCGATGCGCATGATCCAGTACGGCGACGCCGACGTCATGGTCGCCGGCGGCGCCGAGCGCGGCTCCACGCCGACGGCGATGGGCGGCTTCTGCGCGATGAAGGCGATGTCCACCCGCAACGACGAGCCCGAGCGGGCGAGCCGGCCGTGGGACAGGGACCGCGACGGCTTCGTGCTCGGCGACGGCGCCGGCATCCTGATCCTCGAGGAATACGAGCGCGCGAAGGCGCGCGGCGCGCGCATCTACTGCGAGCTCGCCGGTTTCGGCGCGAGTTCCGATGCGTTCCACATGACCGCGCCGAGCGAGAACGGCGAGGGTCCCGCGCGCTGCATGGCGGCGGCGATGGCCGACGCCGGCATCGGCACCGGCGACATCGGCTACCTCAACGCGCACGGCACCTCGACGCCGCTCGGCGACCTGGCGGAGACGTTGGCGATCAAGCGCGCGCTCGGCGACGACGCGTACAGGACGATGGTCAGCTCGACCAAGTCGATGACCGGCCACCTGCTCGGCGCGGCCGGCGGCGTGGAGGCGATCTTCTCGGTGATGGCGCTGCACACCGGCATCATCCCGCCGACGATCAACCTCGACGCGCCGGGCGAAGGCTGCGACCTCGACTACGTGCCGAACGTGGCGCGCGAGAAGAAGATCGACGTCGCGGTGTCGAACGGCTTCGGCTTCGGCGGCACCAACGGCACGCTGGTGTTCCGCCGCGCCTGAGCGCGGCGGCGCATGCTCGCCACCCGCAGCCTCGCTGCCGACACCGACCTGCCGGCGCTGCAGCGCCTGGCGGCATCGCGCTATCCGCTGCTGCTGGAATCCTCGGCGGCCGGCACCGCGCAGGGGCGCTGGGACATCCTCCTCGCGGCCGGCGGCGAATCGCTCGAACTGATGCGCGACGGCACGCTGCGGCGCGACGGCACGACGCGCGGCGGCGGCCCCGCGCACGGCTTGCTGGATTGGCGCGACGCGCCGTGGGGGGCCGCGCGCCGGGCGCGCGGGGGGCCGCGCTGGCCGGTGCGCGGCGGGTGGGCGCTGGTCCTGGCCTGA
>JBQCJF010000009.1:0-12700 GCA_051953015.1 Luteimonas sp. | reverse complement strand
CGCGAGCTCAAGGAGCCCGGACCGGAGCGCATCTTCCACATCGCCGACGCGTTCCGCGCCGGCATGTCGGTGGAGGACGTGCATGCGCTGTCCTTCGTCGATCCATGGTTCCTCGACCGGATCGAGGAGCTGGTGGCGATGGAAGCCGCCGTCGCCGCCGGCGGCCTCGACGCCCTCGACGCGAAGCGCCTGCGCCGCCTGAAGCGCGCCGGCTTCTCCGACGCGCGCCTGGCCGCGCTCGCCGGCACCGGCGAATCCGCGGTGCGCGCGCTGCGCAAGGCCTTCGGCGTCCGCCCGGTCTACAAGCGCGTGGATTCCTGCGCCGCCGAGTTCGCGACCACCACCGCCTACATGTACTCGACCTACGAGGACGAGTGCGAGGCGCAGCCGACCGACCGCCGCAAGATCATGGTCCTCGGCGGCGGCCCGAACCGCATCGGCCAGGGCATCGAGTTCGACTACTGCTGCGTGCACGCCGCGCTCGCGCTGCGCGAGGACGGGTTCGAGACGATCATGGTCAACTGCAATCCGGAGACCGTCTCGACCGACTACGACACGTCCAACCGCCTGTACTTCGAGCCGCTGACGCTCGAGGACGTGCTGGAGATCGTCGAGCTGGAGAAGCCCGAGGGCGTGATCGTGCAGTACGGCGGGCAGACGCCGCTGAAGCTGGCGCGCGCGCTCGAGGCCAACGGCGTGCCGGTGATCGGCACCTCGCCCGACTCGATCGACCTGGCCGAGGACCGCGAGCGCTTCCAGAAGCTGGTGTCCGACCTCGGCCTGCTGCAGCCCCCGAACCGCACCGCGCGCAATCCCGACGAGGCGCTGGCGCTGGCGCGCGAGATCGGCTACCCGCTCGTCGTGCGCCCGAGCTACGTGCTGGGCGGCCGCGCGATGGAAGTGGTGCATTCCGACGCCGACCTGTCGCGCTACATCCGCGACGCGGTCAAGGTCTCCAACGATTCGCCGGTGCTGCTCGACCGCTTCCTCGACCACGCGGTCGAGGTCGACGTGGACGTCATCGCCGACCGCGACGGCCACGTGCTGATCGGCGGCGTGATGGAGCACATCGAGGAGGCCGGCGTGCATTCCGGCGACTCCTCGTGCTCGCTGCCGCCGTATTCGCTGCCGGCCGACGTGCAGGAACGCCTGCGCGAGCAGGTCGTGGCGCTGGCCCGCGCGCTCGACGTCGTCGGCCTGATGAACACCCAGTTCGCCGTGCAGATGGACGAGGGCGGCGGCGCCACGATCTACCTGCTGGAAGTGAACCCGCGCGCCTCGCGCACCGTGCCGTTCGTGTCCAAGGCCACGGGCGTGCCGCTGGCCGCGATCGCGGCGCGCTGCATGGCCGGCATGTCGCTGGCCGAGCAGGGCGCGACGAAGGAAGTCTTACCCGACTACTACTCGGTCAAGGAGGCGATCTTCCCCTTCGCCAAGTTCCAGGGCGTCGACCCGATCCTCGGCCCGGAGATGCGCTCGACGGGCGAAGTGATGGGCGTCGGCAAGACCTTCGGCGCCGCCTTCGCGCGCGCCGAGGAAGCGGCCAACATCCGCGCGCCCGAGGTCGGCAAGGTGTTCCTGTCCGTGCGCGATCCCGACAAGGCCAAGCTGCTGCCGGTGGCGCGCGACCTGATCCGCCGCGGCTGCAGCCTGGTCGCGACCCGCGGCACCGCCGCGTGGCTGCGCGACAACGGCCTCGAGTGCGAGGTCGTCAACAAGGTGCTGGAAGGCCGGCCGCACATCGTCGACCTGATCAAGAACGGCGAGATCGCCTACATCGTCAACACCACCGAGGGCCGGCAGGCGATCGCGGACTCGTTCTCGATCCGCCGCGAGGCGCTGCAGGCCCGGGTCACCTATTCGACCACCGTGTCCGGGGCGCGGGCGCTGCTGCACTCGCTAGACTTCCGCGACGGCGGGCCGGTATGGTCGCTGCAGGAACTGCACGCGTCGCTGGCCTGAGCGCCGCGCGCCGACGCTTACACGAGGAACCACCGATGCGGGCACCCATCACCACCAAGGGCGCGCAGCGCCTGCGCGCCGAGCTCGACGAGCTCAAGTCGGTCAAGCGCCCGGCCGTGATCCAGGCCATTGCCGAGGCGCGCGCGCACGGCGACCTGAAGGAGAACGCCGAGTACCACGCCGCGCGCGAGCAGCAGGGCTTCATCGAAGGCCGGATCAAGCAGCTCGAGGCCGAGCTCTCGAATGCGCAGCTCATCGATGTCTCCACGCTCGATGCCGGCGACAAGGTGGTGTTCGGCGCCACCGTCGTGCTGGCCGACGTCGACAACGACGAAGAGAAGACCTACCAGGTCGTCGGCGACCTCGAGGCGGACATCAAGCAGGGCATGATCGCGATCTCCTCGCCGGTCGCGCGCGCGCTGATCGGCAAGCACGAAGGCGACACCGTCACCATCGACGCACCGGCCGGGCAGCGCGAGTACGAGATCGTCTCGGTCCGCTACCTCGGCTGAGGCCGCGGGCATGCCGCGCGCGATGCCGGGAAGCGCGACCCTGCTGCTGCCGGCGCGCAAGGCGTTCGCCGGGCGCGACCTGCCGCGCGACGTCGCCGTGGCCCTGGCGCGCGGCGATGCCGTCGAAGGCGAGCCCGGCGACGCCGCGCAACTGCAACGCCACTTCGCATTGCTGCCGCGCGGATGGCCCGTCGCCGCGCTGACCCGCGCCGTCGACGCCGCCGATGCCGCCGGCGCGCAGTGGCTGCGCGCCGATCCCGCGTGGGTCCGTCCCGACATCAACGGGGCGCGCCTGTTCGCGGCGGGCGAGAGCATGGGCCTGGCGCGCGAGGACGCCGATGCGTTGCTGCCGGCGCTGCGGCCGCTGTTCGGCGACGCCGGCATGCCGATCGATGCACCGCACCCGTCGCGCTGGTACCTGCGCGTCGCACCCGGCGTGCCGCTGCCCGCGTTCCCGGATCCGGGCGACGCGCTGGGCAGCGACCTGGGCGATGCGATCGTCGAGGCCGGCGGCGGCGCCGGCCCGGATGCGCGCCGCTGGCGCGCGCTGCTGAGCGAGGCGCAGGTCGTCCTGCACAACCATCCGTGGAATGCGCGCCGCGCCGCGCAGGGCAAGCCGCCGGTCAACTCGCTCTGGTTCTGGGGCGGCGGTGCGCTGCCTGACCGGGTCACGACCTCCGCGGGGGCCGTGCGCTCGGACGATGCATTGCTGGGCGGGCTGGCGCTGCGGGCCGGCGCCGCACACGCGCCGCTGCCGCCGCGATTCGACGCCGTCCGGGCCGAGGTGCTGTTCGACCTGCGCGGGCTCCGCGATTTCGACGCGCTCGCGGGCGAATGGCTGCTGCCTGCGGTGGACGCCGCGAAGAGCGGCGCCCTGGGTGCGCTGCAACTCGATTTCGCCGACGGCGGCGTCATCCGCCTGGCGCGCGGGCAGCGCTGGCGCTTCTGGCGCCGCCCGGACGCGCGCCTGGCCTAGGCGCCGCTCAGCGCAGCCTGGGCAGCAGCGCGCCGGTGCGCGCGCGATAGTCGCGGTAGGCGGGGCCGAAGCGCTCCGTGAGCCACGCCTCCTCCAGCCGCAGCTTGCGCCAGAACGAGCCGAGGACGATCGCCACCGCGAGCACCCCGCGCCAGTCGCCGACGAGCATCGCGTTGCCGACGAACAGCAACAGCAAGCCGGTGTAGATCGGATGGCGGATCCGGCGATAGGGGCCGGCCTCCACCAGCGCATGGTCGCGCTTCACCACGACCACGCTGCTCCAGTTGCTGCCCAGGCACCAGCGCGACCAGATCGCGAGCGCCGCCCCGGCGATGCACAGCGACAACGCCAGCCACTGGAACGCCACGGCGCGCGGGAACAAGCGTTCGTGCAGCCAGCCGTCGCCGAACCATTCGCCGGGCCCGAGCAGGACGAACGCGGCCGCGAGCGGCATCCAGTACATCAGCAACCGCGTCGCCCGCGGCTCGATGCGCTCGGCCGGCTTGGCGCCGACGGCGCTCCACGCCCAGTACGCGACCACCGCGCCCCAGGACAACCGCAGCCCTGCTTCCATCACCGGTGCCATCGCGCGTTTCCTTTTTCGATCGTCGCCATTGTCAGGCAGGCTGGGCCACGGCTGCGGCCTCGCGCCGCGGCCGGCCCTTGAGCCCGAACAGCGGCCGCAGGATCCCGCTGCGCCGGATCAGCAGGTCGTTGAGCAGCCAGCAGCCAGCGACCGTGCCGAGCAGCACCAGCGCGGGCTCGGTCACCGGGCCCAGGCCGAGCGGCAGCAGCAGGAAGCCGATCCCGACGATGAAGCTCTGGTGCAGCATGTACCAGGGATAGACCGATTCGTTCGCCCAGCGCAGCCACGGCCAGGGTTTGTCCAGGTGCGCACGGGCGAAGCCCAGGATCGCGCACAGCGCCGACCACAGGTACAGGTTCCGCAGCAGCCACACGCTGCGCTCGAGCCAGCCGGGCACGTCGTCGGGCAGGATCACGACGAAGACGAAATACAGCGCGAACAGGCCGGCGGCGAAGGCGAGGGTGCGGCGGCGCAGGCGCGCGAGCTCGTCCCAGATACCCGCGTCCGTGCCGATCCAGTAGCCGTAGAGGAAGGCGGTGAAGTAGATCGCGTGCCGGTACCAGTCGTGGACGAGGTCGCCGGTGTCCGGGAAACGCGACTGCAGCGCGAACGTGGCGACCGCCAACGGCAGCGCCGGCAACAGCACCAGCCACGGGCCGCGCAGGCTCGTGAAGGCGAGGCGCAGGTGCAGGCCGGCCCTGCGGCGCAGCAGGGGCAACAGGGCGACCAGCACCAGCGTGTAGGTCCACAGGTAGGCCAGGTACCAGAGGTGGTTCCAGGTGAAGCCGTGTTCCCAGCCCGCGAACGCGCCCTGCGGCCACTGGGTGTGGCCGTAGTAGCGGGCGAGGAAGGCCAGGAAGCCGGGCTGCACCAGTCCGTTCGAGACGCCCTCGGCGTAGGGCTGGATCGGCACCACGACCCACATGCCGAACACCAGCGGCAGCAGCAGGCGCCAGCTGCGCTGGGCGACGAAGCGGCCGATCGCGGAGTCCTTCAGCATGAAGTTGACCGAGAGCCCGGACACCAGGAACACCAGGTCCATGCGCCAGCGGTTCACCGCCAGCATCGGCAGCTGCAGCCATCCGGCGAGGTGGGTGCTCTTGACGTGCCAGCCCCAGTCGTCGCCGGCGACGTAGAACATCCCCCAGTGGTAGAGGATCAGCAGGGCGAAGGCGAGGGCGCGCAGGGCGTCGATGTCGTGGCGGCGTTGCATGGCGGTCCGGTCCTGGCTCGCGGGATTGCGATGCGCCGATTCCAGGCGCGACGGGCGCCCGGCGCCACACCGGAGTGACCCGACGCGGGGCCGCAGGGACGGATCGCGGCCGGCAGGGACGAACGGTTGCAGCCCGGGCGCCCGTTCCGGCGACAATGCGCGGATGACGAGCGACGAGAATTCCGGCCTTCGCGGCGCCGGCGCCTGGGAGCGCTACCGGCCGTGGCGCCCCTGGGTCGAGCCTGGTTTCTGGATCGCCCAGTTCCTGGTCTCGGCGATCGCCAACAGCATCACCGTGAACATGGACGTGGAGCGCCTGCACCTGGCCTTCCAGGCCTGGCAGCCCGTGGTCTGGGAAACCAGCAGCGGCCTGGTGGCGCTGGCGCTGGTGCCGGCGGTGGCCTGGTTCACCCGGCGGTGGCCGCTGTACCTGGACAACTGGCGCCGCAGGCTGCCGGTCTGGCTGCTGGCGAGCGTCGCCTGGTCGGCCCTGCACGTGGTCGGGATGGTCGCGCTGCGCAAGCTGGCCTACGCCAGCGTGGGCGACGCCTACGACTTCGGCACGTGGTGGCGCGAGTTCGGCTACGAATACCTGAAGGACGTGCGCAGCTTCGCCGGCATGGCCCTGCTGATGGAGGGCTACCGCCTGCTGCTGCGGCGGATGCAGGGCGAGGCCAGCCTGCTCTCGGCCCCCGACGAAGGTCCGCCCGTGGACGCGCTGGACCGCCCCGAGCGCTTCCTGGTGCGCAAGCTCGGCCGCGAGTTCCTGGTGCCCGCCGCGGACATCGAATGGCTGCAGGCGTCCGGCAACTACGTGAACCTGCGCGTGCGCGGCCACGACTACCCGCTGCGCAGCACGATCGCGGGGATCGGCGATCGCCTCGACCCGCTGCGCTTCGCGCGCATCCACCGCAGCTTCATCGTCAACCTCGACCAGGTCGCCTCGATCGAGCCGCTGGACACCGGCGACGCCCGCGTCCACCTCCGCGACGGCGGCGTGCTGCCCTGCAGCCGGCGCCAGCGCGAGGCGCTGCGCGACCGGCTCGTCCCCGCGCGCGCGCCGGCCGCCTAGGCCCCTCTGGTAGAATCCGTGGCCTTTCGCACGACTTCCAGGCACACGGTTTCCGCATGATCGAGCTCAATCCCGTCCGCCAGCGCATCGCCGACCTCCGTGGCCGGCTGGATGCGCTGAGGGGGTATCTTTGACTACGACGCCAAGGTAGAGCGGCTCGAGGAAGTCGAGCGCGAACTCGAGAACCCGGACGTCTGGAACGATTCCGAACGCGCGCAGGCCCTGGGCCGCGAGCGCTCGATGCTCGACAAGACCGTCAACGGCATCCGCGACCTGAAGGACGGCCTGGCCGGCGCCGACGAGCTGCTGGAACTGGTCGAGATGGAGAACGACGAGGAGACGGCCGACGCGATCGTCGCCGACGTCGAGCGTTACGCGCGCGGCGTCGACCAGCTCGAGTTCCAGCGCATGTTCTCCGGCAAGATGGACGCGAGCAACGCGTTCGTCGACATCCAGGCCGGCGCCGGCGGCACCGAGGCGCAGGACTGGGCGGAAATGCTGCTGCGCATGTACCTGCGCTGGGCCGAGTCCCGCGGCTGGAAGGCGGAGCTGATGGAAGTCAGCGGCGGCGACGTCGCCGGCATCAAGTCGGCCACGTTCCGCGTCGAGGGCGACTACGCCTACGGCTGGCTCAAGACCGAGATCGGCGTGCACCGGCTGGTGCGCAAGTCGCCGTTCGATTCGGACAACCGTCGCCACACCAGCTTCACCAGCGTGTTCGTCTCGCCGGAAGTCGACGACGACATCGAGATCGACATCAACCCGGCGGACCTGAAGACCGACGTGTACCGGTCCTCCGGCGCGGGCGGCCAGCACGTCAACAAGACCGAGTCGGCGGTGCGCATCACGCACGTGCCCAGCGGCGTCGTGGTCGCGTGCCAGACCGAGCGCTCGCAGCACGCCAACCGCGACCGCGCGATGAAGATGCTGAAGGCCAAGCTGTACGAGATCGAGATCCAGAAGCGCAACGCCGAACGCGACGCGGTGGAAGCGACCAAGTCGGACATCGGCTGGGGCAGCCAGATCCGCAACTACGTGCTCGACCAGAGCCGCATCAAGGACCTGCGCACCGGCATCGAGCGCAGCGACACGCAGAAGGTCCTCGACGGCGACCTCGACGAGTTCGTGGAAGCCAGCCTGAAGTCGGGGCTGGAGGCCGGCGCGAAACGCAGCGACGCCGCCTGACGCTGCGCTGCCGATCGCAGCGCAGCGCACCGACCCGCACGCAACAGCACGCCGCCACCACCGACGACCGACCGACCGACCGCCATGACCGACGCCGACAACCAGCCGCAGACCGACGAGAACCACCTCATCGCCGAACGCCGCGCCAAGCTCGCGGCGCTGCGCGCGAAAGGCATCGCGTTCCCGAACGATTTCCGCCGCGCCGACCACGCCGGCGACCTGCAGGCCGAGTACGGCGATGCGGAACGCTGGACCGGCGAAGCGCTGGAAGGCGAGGGCCGCCGCGTCGCGCTGGCGGGACGCCTGCTCGCCAAGCGGGTGATGGGCAAGGCCGCGTTCGGCACCATCCAGGACGTGTCCGGCCGCATCCAGCTGTTCCTGCAGTCGGCCGCGCTGGGCGAAGCCTACGACGCGTTCAAGGGCTGGGACGTCGGCGACATCGTCGCCGCCGAAGGCACGCTGATGCGCACGAAGACCGGGGAGCTCTCGGTCAAGGCCGACGCGCTGCGCCTGCTGGTGAAGTCGCTGCGGCCGCTGCCCGACAAGTGGCACGGCCTGGCCGACGTCGAGCAGCGCTATCGCCAGCGTTACGTCGACCTGATCGTGACGCCCGAGGCGCGCGAGGTGTTCGAGAAGCGTTCTCGCATCGTCGCGGGCATCCGCCGCTGGCTGGACGCGCGCCGCTTCCTCGAGGTCGAGACCCCGATGATGCATTACCTGGCCGGCGGCGCCACCGCGCGGCCGTTCACCACGCACCACAACGCGCTCGACCTCGACCTGTTCCTGCGCGTCGCGCCGGAGCTGTACCTCAAGCGCCTGGTGGTCGGCGGCTTCGAGCGCGTGTACGAGATCAACCGCAACTTCCGCAACGAGGGCGTCAGCACCCGCCACAACCCCGAGTTCACGATGCTCGAGCTGTACGAGGCCTACGCCACGTACGACGAGATCATGGACCTGACCGAAGCGCTGATCCGCGACGTCGCCGTCGAGGTCGCCGGCACCGCGGCGCTGCAGTGGGACGGGCAGCCGATCGACCTCGGCCCGCGCTTCCGCCGCTGGAAGCTGGAAGAAGCGGTGCGCGAACTCAATCCGGAGATCGGCGTCGCCGACTGCCGCGACCGCGACGCGCTCGCCGCGCACTGCGCGCGCCTGGGCGTGCACGTGAAGCCGGGCTATGGGTGGGGCAAGCTGCTGCTGGAGATCTTCGAGAAGACGGTGGAGGGCGGCCTCGTGCAGCCCACCTTCATCACCCACTACCCGGTGGAGGTCTCGCCGCTGGCGCGCGAGTCCGACACCGAGCCGGGCATCACCGACCGCTTCGAGCTGTTCATCGGCGGCAAGGAACTGGCGACCGGTTTCTCCGAGCTCAACGACCCGGAGGACCAGGCCGCGCGCTTCCGCGCCCAGGTCGAGGCCAAGGCCGGCGGCGACGACGAAGCGATGCACTACGACGCCGACTACATCCGCGCGCTGGAAGTGGGCCTGCCGCCCACCGGCGGCCTGGGCATCGGCATCGACCGCCTGGTGATGCTGGTGACGGACTCCGCGTCGATCCGCGACGTGCTGCTGTTTCCGTACATGCGCCCGGGCCAGGGGCAGTAAACCGCGACGGCTGCCCGTTTCCGGGACTTGCCCCCGGGGCGGGATCGCGGCCACCATTGCGGTGATCGGGGACCACCCCGGCGCCGCGGGGAGCGCGCAGTGAACATCGTCATCGTCGACGACCAGACGTCCGCCCGGACCATGCTCCGGCACATCCTCGAGGACATCGGCCCCGAGATCGAGGTCCACGACTTCGGCGACCCGCAGGAAGCGCTGGCGTGGTGCGGCCGCGAGCGGCCCGACCTGCTGCTGCTCGACTACCGCATGCCCGGCCTGGACGGGCTCGAATTCGCGCGCCGCTTCCGGACCACGCTCGCGCACCGTGACGTGCCGATCGTGCTGGTCACGGTGGTCGGCGACGAGCCGGTGCGACAGGCGGCGCTGGATGCCGGCGTGATCGATTTCCTGGTCAAGCCGATCCGTCCGCGCGAGCTGCGCGCGCGCTGCCGCAACCTGCTGCAGCTGCGCCAGCAGAGCGAGTCGGTGAAGCAGCGCGCGCTGTCGCTGGAGCAGCGGCTGCTGTCGAGCATGCACGAGATCGAGGAACGCGAGCGCGAGACCCTCGAGCGGCTCGCGCGCGCCATCGAATATCGCGACGCCGGCACCAGCGCCTACCTCGAACGCATGGCGCGGGTGGCGGGCCTCATCGCCGAGGGGCTGGGCCTGCCGGAGGACGAAGTGCGCACGGTCGAGCTGGCGGCGCCGCTGCACGACATCGGCAAGATCGCCATCCCCGATGCGATCCTGCTCAAGCCGGGCCCGCTGGAGCCGCACGAGCTCGAGCAGATGCGCCGCCATCCGCGGATCGGCCACCAGCTGCTCGCCGACAGCCACAACCGCTTCATCCAGGCGAGCGCGGTGATCGCGCTCAGCCACCACGAGCGCTACGACGGGAGCGGCTATCCGGACGGGTTGCGCGGCGAGGACATCCCGCTCGCGGCCCGCATCGTGACCGTGGCCGACGTGTTCGACGCGCTGATCTCGCCGCGCCCGTACAAGAGCGCATGGACGATCGAGGCCGCGCTGGAGTACCTGCAGTCGGAACGCGGCACGCTGTTCGATCCCGCCTGCGTCGACGTGCTGCTGCGCGAGCGGGAGCGCCTGGCGCAGATCTGCGAGCGGACCTCGGTGCCCGCGGGAACGCCCGCCCCGGGCTAGGCCGGGCGCGCCGCCGCCTCCGTCCAGCCCCGGGCCCGCCATCGCGGGCGTTCAAACGGTGCTAATGTGGCGCGCAGTACGGTTTCCCCAAAGAAGCCGTTCACGACGACGCCGGATTTCGCCAGGTCGAGGGAACCTGGGCGATCCCGGCGGCCGCCTTGGGGTAGCGATGCACAACCTGGTTGCCATCACCGGCTTGGGAGTCATTTCCCCGGTCGGTCTCGACGTTCCCTCCGTCGCCGCCTCGCTCCGCGAGGCGCGCTCGGGCATTCGCACGATCCGGACAGCGCCCCTGGAGCGCGAGTTCGCCGCGGGCGCCATCTTCGACGACGCGGGGCCGGTGCCGTTCGAGGAAACGTTCACCAAGATCGAGCGCCCGTTCCTCGACCGCTGCCAGCAGATGGCCGTGCTCGCGGCCCGGCAGGCGGCGTCGGATGCGGGAATCGAATCGTTCGAATCGTTCGGCCAGCGCGCCGGCGTGTACTACGGCAACGTCAACGGCGGCGTGTCGAACGCGCAGGCCTGGTACGAGCAGATGCTGCTCGAGCACAAGCAGGCGGCGCGGCCGTTCGCTGCGATGGCGATCATGGGCAATGCCGGCGCGGCGCACATCGCGCTGCGGAACAGGGTGCTCGGGCCGGTGGTCTCCAACGCGACCGCGTGCGGATCCTCGGGCGTGGCGATCGGCGACGCCGCGCGCGCGATCGCCGACGGCTACCTGGACATCGCCATCGCGGGCGGCGCCGAAGCGCCGCTCGTCGCGAGCCTGATGGGCGTGTTCCAGGGCACGCGCGCGATGTCGCCGCCCGACCCGGAGGATCCGTCGCGCACCTGCAAGCCGTTCGCCGCCAACCGCACCGGCCTCGTGCTGGGCGAGGGCGCCGCGTTCCTCGTGCTCGAGCCGGCCGAACGGGCGCGCGCGCGCGGCGCGCGCTGCCACGCCTACCTGACCGGCTACGGCGTTTCCAACGACGCCCACCACATCGGCATGCCGGCGACAGAAGGGCAGGTGCGGGCGCTGCGCGCCGCGCTCGAAGACGCCGGCCTCACGGCCGCAGAGGTGGACTACGTCAACGCCCACGCCACCGCCACCGAAGGCGGCGACGTGATCGAAGCCGCGGCGATCCGCGAAGTGTTCGGCGCCGATCCCGGATCTGCCGCCGTGTCGTCGACGAAGTCGGTGCATGGCCACCTCCTCGGCGCGACCAGCGCGCTGGAGCTGCTGCTGACGGTGGTCGCGATGGAGCAGTCGCTGCTCCCGGCCAGCGCGCACCTCGAGCAGCCCGATCCGCGCTGCGCGCTCAACCATGTCGGGCCCGCGCCGCGGCCCGGCCATCCCATCTCCCACGCCTTGTCATTCTCATGCGGGTTCGGCGGAACCAATGTCGCGCTCGTCGTCTCCCGCGATCCTTCCCAGCGCGACTAGATCCACGGAGTCAACCATGAACGCAGTCGTCGTGCCGCATCCCCAGCTGGCATCCCATCGTGCGCCGCCGCGCCTCTCCACCGAGGTGCGCCGGCTCCAGGCAGACACGCTCTGGATCACCCTCGGCAAGGACGCCGCGACAGGCCTGCAGAACTTCACCCCCGACCTCGTCCGCGAGTTCCGCGGCCTGGTCGACGGCCTCAACAACCGCGCCGCGCATTCGCCGCCGCCGAGCTATGCCGTGGTCCAGTCCTCGGATCCGGACTACTTCAGCATGGGCGGGGACCTGCGCTTCTTCCGCGAATGCATCCAGCGGCGCGACGCGTCCACGCTGCGCGACTACTCGATGCGTTGCCTCGACCTGCTGACGTCGTGGAGCGGCCGCCTCAAGGAAACGACCACCTCGATCGCGCTGGTGCAGGGCCGCGCCCTCGGCGGCGGCTTCGAGATGGCGCTCAGCGCCGACTACCTGATCGCGGAGGAGCACAGCAGCTTCGGCTTCCCGGAGATCATGTTCGGCCTGTTCCCGTGCACGGGCGCGATGGGCCTGCTCGCCTCGCGCATCGGCCCGCATCGCGCCGAGCGGATGATGACCAACAAGAAGGTCTACACCGCCGCCGAGCTGTTCGAGATGGGCCTGGTCGACGAGATCTGCCCGACCGGCGAGGGCGAGCTCGCGGTCGAGCGCTTCGTGGCCAACCACAGCCAGCGGCTGAAGGCCCGGTTGAAGGTGCAGCAGAGCCGCTGCCGGCATGCGCAGCTGGACCGCGCCGAATGCGTGCGCATCGTGGACGACTGGGTCGAAACCGCGATGTGCCTGTCCGCGGACGAGATCCGGACGATGGAGATGCTGATCATGATGCAGGCGCGGGAGGCGGCGGCGCCGTCGGCGCGGGTCGCGGCGGCGTAGGCGGCGTCAGCGGGAGCTGGCCGCCTCCGGCGCGCCGAGCGATTGCCGCAGGCCGTCCAGCGCCGCCAGGCTCAGGTCGGCGGTGCGGCGCAGGTCGG
>JBQCJF010000008.1:0-11995 GCA_051953015.1 Luteimonas sp. | reverse complement strand
TCGGGCTGGCCGAGCGTGGCGCGCACCGCCCCAACGAACTTTCCGGCGGCCAGCAGCAGCGCGTGGCGAGCGCGCGCGCGCTCGGCTCCCACCCGACCGTCCAGATCTGCGACGAGCCGACCGGCGACCGCGACCGCCCGTCGGCCGAGGAGATCCTGGGCCTGCTGCAGGAGCTCAACCGCCAGCACGGCAAGACCATCGTGATGGTGACCCACGACCCGAAGGCGGCCGAGTACGCGACCCACACCATCCACCTCGACAAGGGCGAGCTGACCGACGCGCCCGCGCCGGCGCACTGAGCGCGCCGCCATGAAGTATTTCTCGCTCATCCTCGCCTCGCTGTTCCGGAGCCGGACCAGGACGCTGCTGACGCTGCTGTCGGTGGTCGCCGCGTTCCTGCTGTTCGGCATGCTCGACTCGGTGCGCGTGGCCTTCAACTCCGGCAACAGCGTCGACGGCGCGAACCGCCTGATCGTCGCCTCGCGCCTGTCCATCACCCAGTCGCTGCCGGTGCGCCTGCTGCCGCAGATCGAAGCAGTCCCGGGCGTGCGCAAGGTGACCTACGCGATGTGGTTCGGCGGCATCTACCGCGACCCGAAGGACTTCTTCCCCAACTTCTCGGTCGCCGACAACTACTTCGACGTGTACACCGATTTCGTGGTGCCGCCGGAGCAGCTGAAGGCCTTCGGCGAGAACCGGACCGGCGCCGTCGTCGGCGAGGCGCTGGCGAAGAAGTTCGGCTGGAAGCTCGGCGACACGATCCCGCTGCAGGCCACGATCTTCCCGCGCAACGGCAGCAACGACTGGCCGCTGCAGGTCAGCGCGATCTTCCGCGCGAAGGACCGCAAGAACGCCGGCGCGGAGAACCAGCTGATGCTGCACTGGAAGTACTTCGACGAGTCCAACGACTACATCAAGAGCCAGGTGAGCTGGTTCACGGTGCAGCTGGCGGACCCGGCGCAGGCCTCGCGCGTCGCGCACGCGATCGACGCGATCTCCGCCAACTCCGACCACGAGACCAAGAGCCAGACCGAATCCGCGTTCCAGCAGGCCTTCGCCAAGCAGTTCGCCGACGTTGGCCTGATCGTCACCGCGATCATGGCCGCGGTGTTCTTCACCCTGCTGCTGCTCACCGGCAACACGATGGCCCAGGCGGTGCGCGAGCGCATCCCGGAACTCGCCGTGCTGAAGACGATCGGCTTCCGCGACGGCACCGTGCTCGCGCTGGTGATGGCCGAATCGGTGATGCTGGTGGTGATCGGCGGCCTGTTGGGCCTGGCGATCGCCGCGGTGCTGATGCCGGGCGTCAGCGCGGCCAGCCAGGGCATGATCCAGCTGCCCATGGTACCGGTGCAGACCTGGCTGGTCGGGCTCGGCCTGATGCTGCTGATCGGCATCGTGGTGGGACTGCTGCCCGCGCTGCGCGCCAAGCGCCTGAAGATCGTCGACGCGCTCGCCGGGCGCTGAGGACCCGACATGAAGAATCGAAACGGAACATCCGGTCGCTGGCTCGCCAACCTCGGCATCGCGCTGCTCGTCGCGATCGGCCTCGCCGTGTGGGTGGTGCTGCCGTGGCCGGGCATCCTCGCGCTCGCGGTGCTGCTCGGCCTGTGGCTGTTCCTCACCCGCGGCGGGCGGCTCGCGCTCGCGGCGGCGAACATCGGCATCGCCAGCCTGCCGCAGCGCTGGGGCGCCTCGAGCGTCATCGTGGTCGGCATCGCCGGCGTGGTCGGCGTGCTGGTCGCGATGCTGGCGATGGGCGAAGGCTTCAAGGCCACCCTCGACGCCACCGGCGACGAGCAGACCGCGATCATCCTGCGCGGCGGCTCGCAGGCCGAAACCAATTCGGTGATCACCCGCGACCAGGTGCCGCTGGTGTCGAGCCTGCCGGGCATCGCGAAGGGCGCCGACGGCAAGCCGCTGCTGTCGCCCGAGCTGTCGCAGGTCGTCAACCTGCCGTCCAAGTCCGACGGCACGGACGTGAACGCGCAGTTCCGCGGCGTCGGCGACGAAGCCTGGGCCGTGCACGACGGCGTGCGCATCGTCGAGGGCCGCAAGTTCGGCGCCGGCCTCCGCGAGCTCGTCGTCGGCCAGGGCGCGCAGGCGCAGTTCCGCGGCCTCGACGTCGGCAGGACCATCAACCTGGGCAACCAGCAGTGGACCGTCGTCGGCAAGTTCGCCTCCGGCGACTCGCACGATTCGGAACTGTGGGGCGACGCGCAGACCGTGGCATCCACCTATGATCGCCAGGCCTACCAGTCGATCACGGTGCGCACCGACGGGAAGGCGGGATTCAAGCAGCTCAAGGCGGCGATGGACGCGGATCCGCGGCTGAAGCTGGACCTCGAGACGACGAAGGACTACTACGCCAAGCAGTCCGGCCCGCTGGGCACCATCATCAAGGTGCTGGGAACGGTGATCGGCGCGATCATGGCCATCGGCGCGGTGTTCGGCGCGCTCAACACGATGTACGCCGCGGTGGCCACGCGCGCCCGCGAGATCGCCACGATGCGCGCGATCGGCTTCCGCGGCCCGCCGGTGGTGATGGCGGTGATGCTGGAGACGATGCTGCTGGCGCTGCTCGGCGGCGTGCTCGGCGGCCTCGTCGCCTGGGCGATCTTCAACGGCTACAGCGTCTCCACGCTCGGCAGCAACTTCAGCCAGGTGGTCTTCAAGTTCAAGGTGTCGCCGGAACTGCTGTGGAGCGGGTTGAAGTGGGCGCTCGGCATCGGCCTCGTCGGCGGCCTCTTCCCCGCCCTGCGCGCCGCGCGGCTGCCGGTGACCGACGCGCTGCGGGGCGCATGAGCCGCAACGGCCGGCGCATCGCGCTGGCCCTGGCGCTGGCGGCCGCATTCGCCGCCGGCGGTTGCGTTTCGCTCGCCGGCCGCATCGCCGAGCCGCGCGGCACCGCGACGGTGGACGACGCCACGCTCGCGCGCATGCTGGAACACGACGGCGTGGCGCGGCACGACTTCACGACGGCGGAAGGCGTCCGGATCTCGTGGCTCGACGTTCCCGCCGCCGAGCGCGGTTTCAGCTACGACTACGCGCGCCGCATCGACGGCGGCGCGTTCAAGGCGTCCTTCGCCAGCCGCACGGCGCATGCGCCGGTCCCGGTGCCGGCCCGCGGCACGGTGGTGTTCCTGCACGGCTGGCAACTGGATGCGACCTCGATGCTCGGCTGGGCCGAGGCGCTGTCGGAACGCGGCTGGCGCGGCGTGGCCGTCGACCTGCGCAACTTCGGCGCGTCGGCGCGCGCGCCCGCCGGCTACGGCACGCGCGAGGCGCGCGACGTCGCGGCGCTGCTGGACGCCCTGCAGGCGGGCGGCGATGCGCCGTCGCCGGTGTTCCTGTTCGGCGTGTCCTACGGCGCCGCGACCGCGCTGTTCGCCGAGCCGCTGCTGCGCGGCCGCATCGCCGGCGTCGTCGCGATGGAGCCGTTCGGCAACGCCGCCGACGCGATCCGCGACCTCGCCCGCCACGAACACGTCGACGCCGGCGTGGATCGCGCGATCGCCGGCGCAGGCCATCGCCTCGGCCTCGACCTCGCCGCCATCGACACCGCGGCGCCGCTGGCGGCTTCGCGAACCTGCACCCTGCTCCTCCATGGCGGGGGCGACCAGCTCGTCCCCGTCGCCACCGCGCGCCGCCTCGCCGCGGCGGCCCCGGCGGCGCGCTACGTCGAGCTGCCGGACGAAAACCACGTCACCCTGCCGCTGCGCATCGACCTGCTCGCCGCCCCGCTCGACGCCTGGATGGGCGCAGTGGCGGCTGGACGCTGCCCGCCGCTGGACGCCGCGAAGCCGCTGTAGCGACGGCGGGGCCGCTCAGGCGGCCCTGCGCGCGCGCAGCAGCCCGTCGCCGGCGTACAGCAGCAGCGCGATCCAGATGAAGGCGAAGCCGATCGCGCGGTCGCGGTCGAAGGCCTCGTGCAGCACCAGCACGCCGCACATCAGCTGCAGCGTGGGCGCGATGTACTGCAGCAGCCCGACCAGCGAGAACGGGATCCGGCGCACCGCGTCGGCGAAGCCGATCAGCGGCAGCGCCGTGCACACGCCGCCGAACACCAGCAGCGCGCCGGCGATCCAGCCCCAGCCCGCGACCGCGCCATGCGCGACGAAGCCGCCCTGGCCGTGCGCCTCGCCCCACAGCAGCACCGCGAGCGCGGGCAGGAACAGGTACAGGCTCTCCACGCCGAGCCCGCGCACCGGCGGCACGCCGACGAGCTTGCGGACCAGGCCGTAGGCGCCGAACGACGCGGCCAGCGCGAGCGCGATCCACGGGAAGTCGCCGTAGTTGAAGGTGAGCCAGAGCACGCCGGCCGGCGCGATCGCGACGGCGGTCCACTGCACGCGGTTCAGGCGCTCGTGCAGCAGCGCCACGCCCAGCACCACGTTGAGCAGCGGGTTGATGAAGTAGCCCAGGCTGGTCTCGACGACGTGGCCGGCGTTGACGGCCCAGATGTACAGGCTCCAGTTGAAGGCGATCAGCGTGCCGCTCAGCGCCAGCATCCACGCTGCGCGCGGGAGCGCGAGCGTTTCGCGCAGCCAGCCGCGGCCGTACTTCCAGCCGAGCCATCCGCACACCAGCACCGTGCTCCACACGATGCGGTGCACGATGATCTGCATCGACGGCACCGCCTTGAGCAGATGCCAGTAAAGCGGCATCACGCCCCACAGCACGTAGGAGCCGACGGCGACCCAGACGCCGCGGCGATCGAGCCGATCGGTCGCCATGCTCAGGCGTCTCCTTCGGAAGCGGGCAGCACGTCGGCACCGGCGGCGCGCGACGCCTTCGGCTTCGACTTCGTCGCCTTGGCGAGCGTGATCGCGACCACGCCGAGCAGGATCACGCCCATCGCGCCGAGCTCGCTGGCGCCGAAGCGCTCGCGCGCGAGCCAAGCGCCGAGCAGCACCGCGATCGCCGGATTGACGTAGGCATAGCTGCCGGCCAGCACCGGGCGCACGTTGTGCAGCAGCCAGATGTAGGCGCTGAACGCGACGATCGAACCGAAGCCCGCAAGGTAGGCGACCGACAGCCAGCCCTTCAGGGTCGGCATGCCGTCGAAGCGTTCGCCGAGCAGCCAGCCCGCGACCAGCATCACCACGCCGCCGACCAGCATCTGCGCCGCGGCGGTCATGAACGGCGACGGCAGGTCGCGGCCGCGGCTCCAGATCGATCCGAAGGCCCAGGCGATCGTCGCCACGACCAGCGCGACGAGGCCGACCTTCGACGCCGCCAGGCTGCCGCCGGCGTTGAGCCAGACGACGCCGGCGAAACCGATGGCCAGCCCGACCAGCTCCAGGCGCGCCGGCCGGTCGCCGCGGAACGCGGAGAACAGCGCCATCCACAGCGGCGCGGACGCGACCGCCACCGCGGCCAGGCCGGACGGCACGGTCTGCTCGGCGACGCACACCATGCCGTTGCCGAGCCCGAGCAGCAGCACGCCCATCGCCGCGATCGTCGGCCACTGCGCGCGCGTCGGCGCGGGCACGCCGCGCAGGCGCAGCGCCGCGTACATCAGCCCGCCGGCGACGACGAAGCGGCTGCCGGCCATCAGCAGCGGCGGCCAGCCGCCCTCGAGGGCGAAGCGGATGCCGAGGTAGGTCGAACCCCAGATGAGGTAGAGCGCGGCGAGCGCCAGCGCGACGGCGGCTTTCATGCCCGGTTCCCGATGCGATTCCAGGGGCGGAGACGGTAGCGGGCGCCACTGGGCGCCCGCTATCGGATTCCTTCGATTGTACGCCGCCGGCGGGGCGGCGCTACGACGTCCGGGTCACTCGGCCCAGTGCGTCGCGCGCCCGGTTTCCGGCAGCACCGTCGCGGCGAGCTGCTTGTCGTCGGAGAGCAGCGCGGTCGCGTCGGCCAGGATCGCCGCGGCTTCCCGCAGCAGCGGATCCGGACGATCCTCGGCGGCCTTCTCGCGCGCGGCGTCGGCGATCACGTCGCGCTCGTTGGCCTGCAGGCCGTCGTCGTCGGTGGCGGTCGCCAGCGGATCGAGCTTCAGCCCCAGCTGCTTGCGCAGCGCCTGGCGGTCGTTCTGCTTCTGCAGGTCGGCGTCGCGTTCGGCGCGGCGCTCGGCCTCGTTGAGCGACACGTAGCCCTTCTCGCGCTGGGCGCGGAACTGGGCGACGTCCTCCGACCACCACTGGAACTCCTTGTTCTTCGCCACGCGCGCGTCGTGCAGCGCGTCGAGCTTCGCCAGCATCGGCGTGAAGTTGCCGTAGCGCGTGTGCGGGACCGCGGCGATGCGGGTCCACGGCAGCGCGTTGTCGGCGGTGCTCTCGCCGAACTCGGTCGCGTCCACCGTCACCGGGAAAGCGATGTCCGGAACGACGCCCTTGTTCTGCGTGCTGCTGCCGCCGGGCAGGAAGAACTGGGCGATCGTCAGCTTGACCTGGCCGAAGCGCGGCTTCTCGTTCGCCGGCCAGCGGTCGAGGTCCACCATGTTCTGCACGGTGCCCTTGCCGTAGGTCGGCTCGCCGACGATCAGGCCGCGGCCGTAGTCCTGGATCGCGCCGGCGAAGATCTCCGACGCGGAGGCCGAGCCGCGGTTGACCAGCACCGCGAGCGGGCCGTCCCAGGCCACGCCGCCGTCCTCGTCGTCCTCGACGCTGACGCGGCCGCCGGATTCGCGCACCTGCACCACCGGGCCCTTGTCGATGAACAGGCCGGTGAGCTCGATCGCCTCGCTGAGCGAGCCGCCGCCGTTGTTGCGCAGGTCCATGACCACGCCGTCCACGCCCTGGGTGCGGAACTGCGCGAGCAGGCGCGCGACGTCGCGGCTGGCCGAGGCGTAGTCGCCGTCGGCGTTGCTGCGGCGCGCGTTGAAGTCCTGGTAGAAGCCGGGCAGCTCGATCACGCCGATGCGGCGCGCCGGCAGGTCGCCGCGCGCGGGGATGTCGATGACCTTCGCCTTGGCGGCGTCCTCGGTGAGCTTGATCTTGTCGCGCACGAGCACGACGCGGCGCGGCTTGCTGTCCATGCCCGCTTCCGGCGGGATCACGTCGAGGCGCACCTGGGTGCCCTTCGGACCCTTGATCTTCTCGACCACGTCGTCGAGCCGCCAGCCGATCACGTCCTCCATCGGCCGGCTGTTGCCGGACGCGTCGCCGCCCTGGCCGACGGCGACGATGCGGTCGCCGGCCTCGAGCTGGCCGCTCTTGATGGCGGGGCCGCCGGGCAGCACCTCGCGGATCACGGTCACGTCGTCCTGCTTCTGCAGCTGCGCGCCGATGCCTTCCAGCGACAGCGACATCTGCTGGTTGAAGCGTTCGGCCGAGCGCGGGTCGAGGTAGTCGGTGTGCGGGTCGATCGCGGCGGTGTAGGCGTTGAGGAAGCTGCTGAACGCGTCCGTGGAATCGAGCTCGGAGATCGAGTTCGCCAGCGTCGCATAGCGCTTGTCGAGGGTCTTGCGGATCTCGTCGGGCTTCTTGCCGGCGAGCTTGAGCCGCAGCCAGTCGTTGCGCACCGACGCCTTCCACAGCGTGTCGAGGTCGGCGGGAGCGGCCCACGCCGCCTTGTCGCGGTCGTACTGCCAGCGGTCGTTGCCGGTGAACGAGAAGATGTCCTGCTTCAGCAGGTTGCGCGAATACGCCGAGCGTTCGGCGACGCGCTGCTTGTACATCGCGAAGATCGCGTACGCGGGCTCGAGCTTGCCGCTCTTGATCGCGTCGTCGAGGCCCGACTTGTACTGCGAGAACTTCGCCACGTCGGCCGCGGTGAAGAACATCTTGCTCGGGTCGAGCCCGTCGAGGTAGCGCTTGAAGATGTCCTGCGACAGCGCGTCGTCCAGCGCGCGCGGGCGATAGGCGTAGCGGCTGTCGGACAGCAGGCCGTAGACGAGGCGCGCGGTGGTGGCCTGGTCGGCGGTGGGGCCGGCGGCGATCGTATTGGTGACAGCGCCGTTGTCGGCGGAAGGCCGCGCCAGCAGCGCCACGGGCGCGGCGAGGGCGAGGACCAGCAGGGTGTGTCGCAGTTTCATTCGGGCTCCGCGGGCGGGCTGCCGCAGGTGGGGTACCGGGGGGGCCGGGTCTGGCTGCCGGGCAGGGTCGGCCTAGCTTCGACCGCCCGCCAGTGCCGGAAGTTGCGCAGCTTCGGCCGCCTGGCGGTCGGCGTGATAGGAGGATCGCACGAGCGGGCCTGCCGCAACGTGAGCGAAACCCAAACGGAGGCCGAACGCCTCCAGGGCCGCGTACTCCTCCGGGGTCCAGTAGCGCAGGACCGGGTGGTGGTGGGCGCTGGGCTGCAGGTACTGGCCGATCGTGACCATGTCCACGCCGTGGGCGCGCAGGTCGCGGAGGGTGCCGTGGACCTGCTCGAGGGTCTCGCCGAGGCCGAGCATGATCCCGGACTTGGTCGGCACGCCGGGATGCCGCGCCTTGAACTCGCGCAGCAGCGTGAGCGACCACTGGTAATCGGCGCCGGGACGGACGTTGCGGTACAGGTCCGGCACGGTTTCGACGTTGTGGTTGAACACGTCGGGCGGGTTCGCCGAAAGGATGTCGAGCGCGCGCTCCATCCGGCCCTTGCCGCGGAAGTCCGGCGTGAGGATCTCGATCTTCGTGCCGGGGCTGGATTCGCGGATCGCGGCGATGCAGTCGACGAAGTGCGCCGCGCCGCCGTCGCGCAGATCGTCGCGGTCGACGCTGGTGACCACCACGTACTTCAGGCCCATGTCCTTCACGGTCTGCGCCAGGCGCAGCGGCTCGGCCGCGTCGGGCGGCTTCGGGCGGCCGTGGGCGACGTCGCAGAAGCTGCAGCGGCGCGTGCACACCTCGCCGAGGATCATGAAGGTCGCGGTGCCGTGGCCGAAGCACTCGTGGATGTTCGGGCAGCTGGCTTCCTCGCACACGGTGACGAGGCGGTTCTCGCGCAGCTTCTCCTTCAGCTTCGCGACCGAGTTGCCGGACGGGATGCGCACGCGGATCCACGAGGGCTTGCGCAGCACCGGCGCGTCGGCGAACTGCACCGGCGAGCGCGCGATCTTGTCGCCCGCGACCTGGCGCGCGCCCGGCTCCAGCGATGCCGGCTCGACGCCGGATGGCAGGGTCACGATGGGAATGGAACGGGGGGTCGCGGCGTCGCTGCTCATGCCGCCATTGTCGCATCCGCGGCCCGCAGCCGCAGGCCGAGGCGGTCCGCGAGCGCGGCCAGCAGCACGGGTTTCACGGCCTCCGGGCCGGCCGGGCCGCCGAGGTCGAGCATCGACACGACCTCCAGCCCGGCGTAGCCGCAGGGGTTGATCCGCTGGAACGGTTCCAGGTCCATCGCGATGTTGAACGCGAGCCCGTGGAAGGTGCAGCCGCGCCGCACCCGGATCCCGAGCGCGGCGACCTTGGCGCCGCCCACGTACACGCCCGGCGCGCCTTCGCGGCGCGCGCCGTGGATGTTCCACTCGCCGAGCGTGTCGATCACGGCCTGCTCGATGCGGCAGACGTAGTCGCGCACGCCGGTCTTCAGCCGGCGCAGGTCGAGCAGCGGATAGGCGACGATCTGGCCCGGGCCGTGGTAGGTCACCTGGCCGCCGCGATCCACCTGAATCACGGGGATGTCGCCGGGCGCTAGTACGTGCTCGGGACGGCCCGCCTGGCCGAGCGTGAACACCGGATCGTGCTCGACCATCCACAGCTCGTCCGGCGTGTCGTCGCCGCGCGCATCCGTGAAGGCCTGCATCGCGCGCCACACCGGTTCGTAGGGCTGGCGGCCGAGATCGCGCACCAGGCAGTCGCGCGCCGTCGCCGGCGCGCCGGCGCAGCTCACAGCGTCCACTTCACCTCGGGATGGTCGCGCAGCACCGCGTGCGCGACTTCGTACTGTTCGCGGGACTCGGCGCGGAAGGTCAGCTTCACCGACACGAACTTGCCGCCGCTGGATTCGCGCACGGCCACAGTCTCGTGCAGCACCGCCAGGCCCGCGGCCTCCAGCAGCGAGGGAATCTGCTCTTCCAGGCCGCTGCCGGCCGCGCCCATGGCGGTGATCTCGAACTCGCCCGGGAACTGGAAGCCGTGCTCCGGATTGTCGGAATGGATGTCCATGCGGCCATTATGCGGCGTAGCATCGCCGGATGGACACCGCGAGCCTGCTCTGGGGCGTGATCTTCGGCGCGATCGGCACCGGCTACATCGTCTACGGGCGGCGCCAGCGCGCGCCGGTGCCGCTGCTGTGCGGGCTGGGGCTGGTCGCCTTCACATGGTTCGTGTCCAGCGCCTGGGCCATCGTGCTGGTCGGCGCCGCGCTGAAGGCGGCTCCGTTCGTGCTGCGGCGGTACGTCTAGGTCAGACCGGCTCTCGTCAGACCGACTCCCACCACATCCAGAACTCGTCCCACAGGCGCTTGAAGAAGCCGCCCTCGGGCACCGCGTCGAGCGCGACCAGCGGCCGCTGCGCGACCACCTTGCCGTCGAGCGTCACCTTCACGGTGCCGATGCGCTGGCCCTTGGCGATCGGCGCGACCAGCTGCTTCGGCACGTCCATCGACGGCTTGAGCTGCGCGTACTTGCCGCGCGGGAGGCTCACCAGCAGCGGCTCGGCCACGCCGAGGCGGACCACGTCGGCGTCGCCCTTCCACACCTTCTGCTTGGCGACTTCCTTGCCTGCCGCGTACAGCGCGTGCGTCTCGTAGAAGCGGAAGCCCCAGTTCAGCAGCGCCTGCGCATCCACCGCACGCTGGTTCTCGCTGGTGTCGCCGAGCACGACCGCGATCAGGCGCTGGTCGCCGCGCCGGGCCGAGGCCATCAGGCAATAGCCGGCGTTGGAGGTGTGGCCGGTCTTGATGCCGTCGACCGACGGATCGCGCCACAGCAGCAGGTTGCGGTTCGGCTGTGTGATCGGGCCGACCGTGAATTCCTTGATCTTGTTGTACGAGTACGCGACCGGGAAGTCGCGGATCAGCGCGCGCCCGAGCAGCGCCAGGTCGCGCGCCGTCGAGTAGTGGCCTTCGGCGCTGAGGCCGTGCGGATTCACGAAGTGCGAGTTCTTCATGCCGATTCGCTGCGCGTACGCGTTCATCAGCGAGGCGAACGCCTGCTCGCTGCCGGCGACGTGCTCGGCGAGCGCGATCGCGGCATCGTTGCCCGACTGCACGACCATGCCCTTTTCCATCTCGACCAGCGGCGCGGTCTGGTTGACCGGGAAGCCGCTGTAGCTGCCCTCGGTGCCGGCGCCGCCCTCGCGCCACGCATGTTCGCTCATCATCACCTGGTCGCCGGCGTGGACCTTGCCCGCGGCCATCTCGGCGGCGATCACGTAGGAGGTCATCACCTTGGTGATGCTCGCCGGCTCGTGGCGCTGGTCGATGTTCTCGCCGGCCAGGACCTGCCCGCTCGCGAAGTCCATCAGCACCCACGCCGCGGACGTTTCCGGCGCCGGCGGCGGCGGGATCGGCAGCGAATCGCTGAGCGCCGCGGGGCGCTGCGCGGCCGGCTGCGGCACGGGCTGCTGCGCGAGCGCGAGGCCGAAGGCGGCGGAAGCCAGGAACGCGACGAGCGCGGCAGGGGCAAGGCGGGCGATACGCTTCAAGATCGGTGGCTCCGTGGCACTGGGCGAAGGTGGAGTTTACGCGCGCGGCTTCGCGCACGCAGGATCGGCGCGACCGTTCACGGCACGCGCTGCGGCGCGCCGAAACCGAGCCCCTGCAGGCGCGCGGCGAGCGCGTCGGCGCTGGCGGCCGCGACCGGGCCCACGCGCAGGCGCCAGACCGCGCGGCCGGCGGCGAAGCCGTCCTCGAGGCGGGCGCCGGGGATGCCGGCGCCGTTGACGCTGGCGAGCGCGCGCTCGGCGTTGCCGCGGTCGGCGAAGGTGGCGAGCTGGAAGGTCGCGTCCTGCGGGCGTTCGCTGGCGTCGGCGGAGGCGAGGGGCAGCGCGGCGACGAGGCGGTCGATGGCGGTGGCGGCCGGCGCCGCTTCGGGCGCCAGCGGCGCGGCGGGCTCGCTCGCCCCGGCCAGCGGCTCGGCCGCGATCTCCGGGGCCACGGGCGGCGCGGGCGCGGTCGTCGC
>JBQCJF010000007.1:0-16452 GCA_051953015.1 Luteimonas sp. | reverse complement strand
CCGCGACTCCCACCACCGCCGTCCGCCGGCGCGCTGGCGCCGCGCCGCCGCGCCCCCGCGATTCGGCCGGCGGGGGACACGTCGTCGAGCCCCGCCGGCGAATAATCGGCGATGCGCGCGGGGAGCAGTTCCGCCTCCCATGCCGCGGCCGGCGCCTCGAAACCCTCCAGCTGCGCCAGCACGTTCGCCAGCGCCTCCGGGCCGCTGCCGCGCGCGCCCTTCGACACGCGCTGCCACTCGCACAGGAAGCGCATGAAATCGTGCGCGGCGACGGGCTCGATCTCCTTGCGCAGCCGCGAGATGGTGTAGCGGTGGATGTGCGCCAGCAGCTGGCGCTCGCACCATTCCAGCGCGGGCGTGCCGGAGAAATGGCCGCGCATCGCATAACCCTCGCCCTCGAGGCCGGCCAGCGCCATGTCGATCTCGTACTGCGGCAGCGCAAGCTGCGCGGCGAGCGTGCTGGCGGCGACCACGCCCAGGCCCGACAGGCGCGCGCGCAGCACTTCGACCAGCGCGGTCTCGCGGGTCCAAGGTTCGCGCGCGTATTCGGCGGGCGCCTCGATCGCGGGCGCGACGGCCGCGTTCGGGTGCAGCGCGCGCGCCATCGGCAGGCGTTCGGCGGCGACCCACAGGCTCGCGCCGGCCTCGATGCGCGCGGCGCGATGGTCGTTCGCCAGCTGGCGCAGCAGGTCCGGCCAGCCCGGCGTCGCCAGGGCTTCGGTCGCGGTGACGCAGCCCAGCGCCATCAGCGCGTCGTGCATTTCGTCGGCGTTGCGCGCCCGCGGCCAGGCCTGCTCGCGCACTTCCGCGATCGCCGACGCGTCGAGCCGCGCGAGGTCGCCGGCGTCGCCGCGATCGGAAATGCCGCGGGTCATCACCGCCTGGGTGCGGCGTTCCTCCAGCGGCGCGTCGTCGAGGAAGGCGTAGGGCTTGGCGCTCAGCGCCTCGGCGGCGAAGGGCGAGGGCGCGGTGACGTCGCGCGCGACCACTTCGACCTCGCCCGATTCGATCCGCCGCAGCAGCGCGAGCCAGCCCTCGGTGTCCATCGCCTCGTGCAGGCAGTCGTCGAGCGTCTGCGCGACCAGCGGATGGTCGGGGACCTCGCGCTCGCCGACGATGTTCTCCAGGCAGGCGACCTGGTCGGGGAACACGCTCGCCAGCAGGTCCTCCGACTTCATCCGCTGGAGCTGCGGCGCGACCTTCTTCCCGCCGATGAAGCGCGGCAGGGCGAGCGCGGTGGTCGCGTTCCAGCGCCAGCGCACGCCGAACAGCGGGGCGTCGAGCAGCGCCTGCACCAGGATGTGCTCGGCGGTGTTCGAGTGCAGGTAGCCGGCGACTTCGATCAGCGGGAACGAATGGCTGGTCGACAGCGACAGCACGATCGCGTTCTCGGTCGCCGCCGCCTGCAGCTCGAAGTTGAACTTGCGGCAGAAGCGCTTGCGCAGCGCCAGGCCCCAGGCGCGGTTGACGCGGCTGCCGTAGGGCGTGTGGATGACGAGCTGGGTGCCGCCGGATTCGTCGAAGAAGCGCTCGAGCACGATGGTGTCGCGCGTGGGCATCGCGCCGAGCGCGGCCTGCTGGTTGGCGCAGTAGTCGGCGAGCTGGCGCGCCGCTTCCTCCGGCAGGCCGACGTCTTCCATCAGCCAGGCGACGAGTTCCTCCGGGTTGCCGCCGACGCGCTGCGCGATCTCCTCGCGCAGCCGCGACACGCCCACCGACATCTCGTCCGTGCGCCCGGGCGCCTCGCCCAGCCAGAACGGGATCGTCGGCGGCTGGCCCTGCGCGTCCTCGACGCGCACGCGCCCGGCCTCGACCCGCAGGATCCGGTAACTCGCATTGCCGAGCTGGAAGATGTCGCCCGCCATCGATTCGATGGCGAAATCCTCGTTGACCGTGCCGATCATGATCGACTGCGGTTCCATCACCACGCTGTAGTCGCCGGTGTCGGGGATCGTGCCGCCGGACATCACCGCGGTCATGCGCCCGCCGGCGCGCCCGCGCAGGCGGCCGTGCACGGCGTCGCGGTGCAGGTAGCTGCCGCGGTTGCCGCGGCGCGTGGCGTAGCCGTCGGCGAGCATGCGCACGACCTGGTCCCAGGTCGCGCGCTCCAGGGCGCGATACGGCCAGGCGCGGCGCATCCAGTCGTACAGCGCGTCCTCGGACCATTCGGTCGCGGCGACTTCGGCCACGATCTGCTGCGCGAGCACGTCCAGCGGCGCCTGCGGCATCACCAGCGCGTCGAGCTCGCCGCGGCGCACGCAGTCCAGCAGCGCGGCGCATTCGACCAGGTCCTCGCGCGAGGTCGGGAACAGCCGGCCCTTCGGCGTGCCGCCGACGAAATGCCCGGAGCGGCCGACGCGCTGCAGGAACGCCGCGATCGAGCGCGGCGAGCCGAGCTGGCAGACCAGGTCCACGTCGCCGATGTCGATGCCGAGTTCCAGCGATGCCGTCGCCACCAGCACCTTCAGCGAACCCGCCTTCAGCCGCTGCTCGGCGTCCAGCCGCAGCTCCTTCGCGAGGCTGCCGTGGTGCGCGGCGACGTGCTCGTTGCCGAGCAGGTCGGCGAGGTGGCGCGCGGCGCGCTCGGCCATGCGCCGGGTGTTCACGAACACCAGCGTCGTGCGATGCGTTTCGACGAGTTCCGCCAGCCGCTTGTAGACCAGTTCCCAGTGCTCGTTCGACATCACCGGCTGCAGCGGCACCGGCGGCAGCTCCAGCGCGAGGTCGCGCTGCCGCGAATAGCCGATGTCGACGATCGCGCAATCGGGCATGCCGTCGCCGGGCATGCCGTCGCCGGACGTGCCGTCGCCGGGCGTGCCGTCGCCGGCGACGTTCGCCGCGCCGACCAGGTAGCGCGCGACCTCGTCGATCGGCTTCTGCGTCGCCGACAGGCCGATGCGCGCCAGCGGCGCGCCGCACAGCGCTTCCAGCCGCTCCAGCGACAGCGACAGATGGCTGCCGCGCTTGCTCGCCGCGACGGCATGGATCTCGTCGACGATCACGGTGCGCGTCGGCGCGAGCATCGCGCGCCCGGATTCGGAGCCGAGCAGCACGTACAGCGACTCGGGCGTCGTCACCAGGATGTGCGGCGGATTCTTCCGCAAGGCCGCGCGCTCGGCCTGCGGCGTGTCGCCGGTGCGCACCGCGGTGCGGATCTCCACGTCGGGCAGGCCCAGGCGCGCGAGTTGCTCGCGGATGCCGGCCAGCGGCGCCTCGAGGTTCAGGTGGATGTCGTTGGAGAGCGCCTTCAGCGGCGAGACGTAGACGACCTGCGTGGTGTCCGGCAGCCCGCCGGCCGCGAGGCCCTGGCGGACCAGCGCGTCGATCGCCGAGAGGAAGGCGGTGAGCGTCTTGCCCGAGCCGGTCGGCGCGGCCACGAGCACGTGGCGGCCGCCGCCGATGGCCGGCCAGGCCTGGCGCTGGGCGTCGGTGGGACCACCCGGGAAGGCCCGCGCGAACCAGCCGGCGACGGCGGGATGGAAGCCGGCGGTCGGGTCGACCGGGCTCGGAACGGAAGCGGGCATGCCGGCATTATCCGGCCCTTCGCCGGGCCGCGGATGAATGCCGAAACGAAGGGCGAACTGCGCGGCCATGCGCCGAGACTGGCATTCACGCGTCGCAGCTCCTGCGACGGATCTCCAGCGGCGTTCCGTGGCTCCCAGCCGGACCCGGGACTTTCGTCATGGTCAGGGGGTTCCGGCCGGCGTTACCCTCGTGGACTTCCTTCCGGAGGCACGACGACATGATGCTGCGCCGCTCCCTGCTCGCTACCGCCCTGCTGGCCGCCACCGGCCTGGCCACCGCCGCCGACGGCCCGCTGCCGAAAAACGGCGCCGTCCCGACCGGGCCGCTGCCGCGCACCGTCGTGCCGAGCGAGGTCGGCCTGCACCTGACCATCGACCCGACGCAGGCGCGCTTCTCCGGCCACGTCGAGATCAGCGTCGACGTCGCGAAGGCCAGCGACACCATCTGGATGCACGGCAAGGGCCTGAACATCACCAGGGCCGTGTACATGCCGCAGAACGGCCGCAACCAGGACCTCACGGCCGCCGAGGTCGACGTCTCCGGCGTGCTCAGGCTGACCGCGCCACGGCCGATCGCCGCGGGCAAGGGCGTGATCGCCATCGACTACGACGCCCCGTTCGGCCAGCTGCAGGGCGCCTACAAGGTCAAGCCCGACGGCAACGACTACGTGATGACGCAGATGGAGCCGCTCGGCGCGCGCACCGCGTTCCCCGGCTTCGACGAGCCGAGCTTCAAGCAGCCCTGGCGCATGTGGTTCACCGTGCCGGACGCCGACGTCGTCGTCGCCAATGCGCCGGAGGTGAAGACCACCGACCTCGACGGCCCCATGAAGGAAGTCCAGTTCGCGAAGACCGAGGCGCTGCCCAGCTACCTCGTCGCCTTCGCCGTCGGCCCGTGGGACGTCGTGCAGGGCCCGGACATCGCGCCGAACGGCGAGCGCACCACCCCGATTCCGCTGCGCGGCGTCGCGGCGAAGGACCAGGGCGGGAAGATGAAGTACTCGCTCGCGCACACGCCGGAAATCGTGCGCGCGCTCGAAACCTACTTCGGCATCCCGTATCCGTTCGCCAAGCTCGACAACCTCGCCGCGCCCGACTTCTGGGCCGGCGCGATGGAGAACGCGGGCCTGATCGTGTACCGCGACAGCCTGATGTTCCCCGATGAAACCTCGGCGGTCAGCCGGCGCCAGGGCTTCTGGGGCGTCAGCGCGCACGAGCTCGCGCACCAGTGGTTCGGCGACCTCGTCACCACGCGTTGGTGGGACGACATCTGGCTCAACGAAGGCTTCGCCACCTGGATGGGCAACAAGATCCACGGCCAGCTGCAGCCCGAGGCGCACACCGACCGCGGCCTGCTCGAGGGCGCGATCGGCGCGATGGGCGCCGACAGCCTCGCCAGCACGCGCCGCGTGCACGAGCCGATCAAGGACTTCACCGACGTGCAGTCCGCGTTCGACGGCATCACCTACCAGAAGGGCGGCGCCACGCTGAACATGTTCGAGCAGTACATCGGGCCCGAGCAGTTCCGCACCGGCATCCGGAAGTACCTGAAGGCGCACGCGCGCGGCAACGCGACCAGCGCCGACCTGATCCACGCCGTGGCCGCCGAGAGCGACGCGCCCGATGCGGTCGCGAAGGCGTTCTTCAGCTTCATCGACCAGCCGGGCGTGCCCTTCGTCAAGGTCGACCTCGACTGCAGCGGCGCGAAGCCCGCGCTGGTGCTGTCGCAGCAGCGCTACCTGCCGATCGGCTCCACCGCCGACGCGAAGGAAACCTGGGGCATCCCGCTGGTCGTGCGCTACGCCGACGGCAGCGGGATCCGCACGCAGAAGATGCTGTTCACCGGCGCCGAGGGGCGCATGGAACTGACCGACGCCGGCAGCTGCCCGGCGTGGGTGATGCCGAACGCGCACGGCAACGGCTACTACCGCTTCGCGCTGTCCCCGAAGCTGCACGAGGCGCTGTCCGGTGCCTTCGCGCAGCTCGACGAGCGCGAGCAGCGCGTCTACGCCGATTCCGTCAACGCCGCGTACGGCGCCGGCAACCTGACGGTGTCGCAGTTCCTCGCGGCGCTGCCGCAGTTCGCTTCCGCCCCCGTGCGCCAGACCGCGACCGCCGGCCTGGGCAACGCCGAATGGATCGCCGAGCACCTGCTGCCCGACGACAAGGCGCGCGCCGCGTTCCACGCGCAGGTCGCCGACATCTACCGCCCGCGCCTGCAGCAGCTGGGCATGGCGCCGAAGGCCGGCGAGCCGGACGACGACGGCCTGCTGCGTTCGGCCCTCGTCGGCTTCTTCGCGCATCGCCTGGAGGACCCGGCGGTGCGCGCGGAAATGAACAAGGCCGGCCGTGCCGTCCTCGGCCTGGACGGCGGCGGCCCGGCTTCAGGCAAGCTCGACCTCGACGCGGTGCCGCAGGACCTGCGCGACGTGGCGCTCGAAGTGGCGGTGCAGGAAGGCGGCAAGGCGGCGTTCGACGCCGCCGAGAAGGCCTTCCGCGCCAGCCAGGACGCGGTGCTGCGCAGCCAGCTGCTCGGCGCCATGGGCGGCACGCTCGATCCGGCGCTCAACGAGCGCGTCCGCGCGCTGGTCTTCGAGCCGGGCCTCCTGCGCCGCAACGAACTGTTCCCTGCGGTGGGCAACCAGATGGCGCAGGCGGAAACGCGCCCGGCGTTGCGCGAGTGGACCGACGCGCACTTCCCGGAACTCGTCGCGAAGCTCGCGCCGGCCGGCGCCGCGGTGGTCAACCTGTATTCGGCGGGCATGTGCAGCGACGCCGAGGCCGCCGCACTGCAGGACAGGTTCGCGACGCGCATGGAGGACGTCGAGGGCGGTCCGCGCCAGCTGAAGCAGACGGTCGAGGCGATCCGGATGTGCGCCGCGCAGGTCGAGGCGCGCAAGGGGCAGCCGGTCGAGTTCCCGAAGCGCTGACGGGGGCCGCCGGATGACCGACGTCGCGACGCTGCTGCGCGACGCGGCAGCGCGCGTCGACCCGGTCGACGCGGCGCTGCTGGTCGCGCACGCGCTCGGCCGGCCGCGCACCTGGCTGTACGCCCACGGCGACGACGCGGTGGACGATGCGACGCGGGAGGCGTGCGAACGCCTGGTCGCGCGCCGCGAAGCGGGCGAGCCGGTGGCCTACATCACCGGCCGCCGCGGCTTCTGGCGCTTCGACCTGCGGGTCACGCCGGACACCCTGGTGCCGCGCCCGGAAACCGAGCTGCTGGTCGAGCTCGCGCTCGAGCGCCTGCCCGAAGGGAAGCCGCTGCGCATCGCCGATCTCGGCACCGGCAGCGGCGCGATCGCGCTGGCGCTCGCGCTCGAGCGTCCGGCCGCGCGCGTGGTCGCGGTGGACGCCAGCGCCGCCGCGCTCGAGGTGGCGCGCGGCAACGCCCGCGCGCTCGGCATCGGCAACGTCGAATTCCGCGAGGGCGACTGGCTGCGGCCGCTCGCCGGCGAGACCTTCGACCTGGTCGCGTCGAACCCGCCCTACATCGCGCTCGGCGACCCGCATCTCGACGACCTCCGGCACGAGCCCGCGCTGGCGCTGACCTCCGGCGCCGACGGCCTCGATGCGATCCGCGCCATCGTGCGCGACGCGCCGGCCTGCCTGGCCGCCGGCGGCTGGCTCCTGCTGGAGCACGGGCTGGACCAGGGCCCCGCCGTGCGCGCGCTGCTCGCGTCGACGGGATACGCCGACGTCGCCACCGCGCGCGACCTCGAGCAACGCGACCGGGTCACGCTCGGCCGCTACAATCGCGGGCAATCGTGACGTTCGAAGCACGCCCGCCGGAGCCCGCCATGCGCACGCTGTACCCAGAGATCGAACCGTACGACACCGGCGTGCTCGAGGTCGACGCGCGCCACCGCCTGTACTACGAGCAGTGCGGCAACCCGCAGGGCAAGCCGGTCGTGCTGCTGCACGGCGGCCCGGGCGCGGGCTGCAGCGCGAAGATGCGCCGCTTCCACGATCCGGCGAAGTACCGCATCGTGCTGTTCGACCAGCGCGGCAGCGGCCGTTCCACGCCGCACGCCGACCTGCGCGACAACACCACCTGGGACCTCGTCGCCGACATCGAGAAGCTGCGCGCGAAGCTCGGCATCGACCGCTGGCAGGTGTTCGGCGGCAGCTGGGGCTCGACGCTCGCGCTGGCCTACGCCGAAAGCCATCCGGAACGCGTCACCGAGCTGGTGCTGCGCGGCATCTTCATGCTGCGCCGCTGGGAACTCGAGTGGTTCTACCAGGAAGGCGCGTCGCGGCTGTTCCCGGACGCGTGGGAGCACTACGTCGCGGCGATCCCGGAAGTGGAGCGTGCCGACCTGATCTCCGCGTTCCATCGCCGCCTCACCTCCGACGACGAAGCCACGCGCCTCGCCGCGGCCCGCGCCTGGAGCGTGTGGGAAGGCGCCACCAGCTTCCTGCACGTGGACCAGGATTTCGTCGCCGGCCACGAGGACGCGAAGTTCGCGCTCGCGTTCGCGCGCATCGAGAACCACTATTTCGTCAACGGCGGCTTCTTCGAGGTCGAGGACCAGCTGCTGCGCGACGCGCACCGCATCGCCGGCATCCCGGGCGTGATCGTGCACGGCCGCTACGACGTGGTGTGCCCGATCCAGAACGCGTGGGAACTGCACAAGGCCTGGCCGGGCTCGGAGCTGGTGATCAATCCCGGCTCGGGACACTCGGCGTTCGAGCCCGAGCACGTGCACGCGCTGGTCGAGGCGACCGACCGCTACGCCGCCTGACGCCCAGCCGATGGCCGGCCCGGCCCCGCATCGCGTGCGCGCGGCGTTCCGCGACGCCGTCGTCGCCATGGGCGCCGCGCTCGCGACCCTGGCCTGCACGCTCGCGCTCGCGCCGGCGCCCGGGTCGGCGGTGCTCGCGGTGGTGCTGAGCCTGTCGATGGCGCGCAGCCGGCTCGCCGACGATCGCCGCCATCGCCGGGAGTCGGCGATCGTGCTGCCGCTGGTGGGCCTGGCCGCGGTCGGCGTCGGGATGCTGCTGCGCGATGCGCCGTGGCTCGGCGCGGCGCTGTTCGTCGCGGGCATGGCGCTGCCGATCTGGATGCGCCGCTTCGGGCAGGACGCCAGGCGCATCGGATCGCTGCTCGCGCTGCCCTTCGTGGCCCTGCTGGTCGCGCCGCACGGCGCCGCGGTCCGCGCGGGGCCGTTCCCGGCCTGGCTGTTCCCGGTCGTGATCGCGCTGCTCGCCGCGCTGTGGGCTTCCGTCGCGCATGCGCTGGCGGTGCGCGCGGGCTGGCTGGAAACAGCGCCGCCCGTGGCCGCGCCGTCGCCCGCGCACGCGTCGCCGCCCGCGCACGCCGACGCCCGCGCACCCCGCCTGAAGCCGGGCGCCGCCACCCGCATGGCGCTGCAGATGGCCGTCGCGCTGGCGGTTTCGTTCGCGGTGGGCCATGCGTTCTTCGCCGGACACTGGGCCTGGCTGGTGCTGACCGCCTACATCGTCGCCAGCGGCAACCGCGGCCGGCTCGACGTCGCGTGGAAGAGCCTGCTGCGCATCGCGGGCGCCGGCGCGGGCACCGCCGTCGCGCTGCTGCTGGATGTCCACGCCGGCGGCCACGGCGCCGCCGTCGCCGCGCTGATCCTCGCGGCCGTCTTCCTCGGCGTCTGGCTGCGCCCGCTCGGCTACGGCTGGTGGGCGCTGTTCGTGACCATCGCGCTCGCGCTGCTGCAGGGCTTCTCCGACGCGCCGGCGGCGCAGCTGCTGGCGCAGCGCATGCTCGAGATCGTCGCCGGCGCCGCGATCGCCGTCGCCTGCGCGTGGTGGCTGTTGCCGGTGCGCTCGACCGGCGTGCTGCGCCGGCGGATGGCGGATGCGCTGGCGGCGCTGTCCGCCGCGCTGGATCCGGCGAACCCGGAGCGCTCGCCCGCGGCCTTCGCTGCCGCGCTCGACGAGCTCGCGCGCGTCGCGCCCGCGTTCCGCGCGTTGCGTGCCGCCACCGCGCGCTGGCGCCAGCCGCAGACGGCGGACTGGATCGACGCGCTCTGCGGATGCCGCGCGGGCGCGGTGGCGTTGATCGAATCCGGCACGACGCCGCCCGAAGCGCGGCGCGCCGTCGGCGCCGCGCGCAAGGCGCTGCTGGAACCCGCCACGTTGCTGCCCGCGTTGCGCGCGCTGCGCGGCGCGCTGCGGGACACGGGCGCGGGCGCGGCGGAGGCCGCGACGCTCATTCCAGCGGCGAACCGTCCGGGTTCCGCTCCAGCATCCACAAGCCCGCCCACAGCTTGAGGTCGAGCTCGTAGCCCTCGGCCTGCTTGCGCACCAGCCAGGCCGGCGCTTCGGCGCGCGGCACTTCGTGGACCACGATCTCCTCGGTCTCGTCGCCGCCGCCGGGGCCGACGCGCACCAGGTCCGTGGCGCGGACGAAGGCGATGCGCTCGTTGCTCATGCCCGACGACGTCGGGCCGACCAGCAACACCTCGACCTTCGCCGGCTCCCAGCCGGTTTCCTCGACCAGCTCGCGCCGGGCCGCGTCCTCGAGGGTGTCTTCGCCCTCCTGGTCGCCGACCAGCCCCGCCGGCATCTCGATCGTCCGCCTGCCCAGCGGAATCCGGTACTGCTCGACGAACAGCACGCGATCCTCGGGCGTGCGGGCCACGATGATCACCGCCATGCCGTCGCCGTGGGTGCGCTCGGCGTATTCCCAGCGCCCGCGATGGCGCAGGCGCAGCCACTGGCCTTCGTAGAGGGTCTCGGCGGGGGCGTCGGCATCGGCGTCGGTCATGGGCCGATGCTAACGCGGCGGCACGCGGCTGTGTTCAGGCCGGGACGGGCGCGGCGGCGGGCGTGGCGGGCGCGGCGGGCGCCGCCATCGGCAACCCGGCCGCGTCGTGCAGGCGGCGCCGGGTCATCGGCCCGAAACGCAGGGCCTCGCACAGCGCCAGCAGCAGCGCGCCGTCGGGCGCGCCGCGCGCGAAGTCCGCGTCGTGCGACAGCGGCGCGTCGCAGGCGATGGTGGTGAGGCGCCGGTACAGCAGCGCCTGCTCGCGGTGCGCGCGCAGCTTGCCCGCGATCGACGCCGCGCCGCGCACGCGCAGGTACGGCACTTCCTCGATCCGTTCGAGCAGCGCGTCGAGGCTGCCGAAATGCGCCAGCAGCACCGCCGCGGTGCGCGCGCCGATGCCCGGCACGCCCGGGATGTTGTCGACCGCGTCCCCGCACAGCGCGAGGTAGTCCGCGATCTGGTGCGCGTCGACGCCGTGCCGCGCCTTCACGCCCTCGGCGCGCCAGCGCTGGCTGCGCGCGTAGTCCCACTGCTCGTCGAACTCGCCGAGCAGCTGCGACAGGTCCTTGTCCGCGGACACGATCACGCCGCGCTGGCCCTGCGCGCGGCCGTGCGCGAGCGCGCTGCCGATCAGGTCGTCGGCTTCGTACTCGCCGTGCGCGAGCACGACCAGCCCGAGCGCGATGCACAGCGACTTGCAGTGCCCGAACTGCCGCCTCAGTTCTTCCGGGGCGGGATCGCGGTTCGCCTTGTACGCGGGATAGAGCGCGTTGCGGAAGCAGGAATCCAGCGCCTCGTCGAAGCACACCGCGATGTGCTGCGGGCGCGCGCGCTCCAGCAGCTCCAGCACGAAGCGCGCGAAGCCGTGCACGGCGTTGGTCGGCCAGCCGTCGGCGTCGTGGAACTCGTCCGGCATCGAGTGCCAGGCGCGGAACACGTACATGCTCGCGTCGACCAGGTACAGCGCCGGGCGCGGCGCGCCGCCGTCGTTCACGACGGCCTCCAGTCGGTGAGCAGCGCGCGCGGGTCGGGGCGCTCGCGTTCGGGCGCTTCCAGCTTCGGCGTGCCGTCGTGGATGAAACCGGCGATGCGCTCGTCGTCGCCGAGGCCGAGCAGGCGCAGGATCTTTTCGTCGTACGCGGGCCAGCCGGTCAGCCACTGCGCGCCGAAGCCTTCCGCCTGCGCCGCCAGCAGCAGCGCGAAGCACACGCAGCAGGCCGAGGCGAAGCGTTCGGATTCGGGAATCTTTTCGTCCGGTCCGAGCCTGGCGACCACCGCGATCGCGAGCGGCGCCCGGAAACGGCTCCGGTCCTTGTCGAGGACCGCCTGGGCCGCGTCCGGATCGCGCTCGAGCGCGCGCGCCACCAGCGCTTCGCCGAGCGCGTCGCGCGCGTCACCGGCGATGCGCACGAAGCGCCACGGCACGCGTTTTCCGTGGTCGGGGACGCGCACCGCCGCCGCCAGCATCCGTTCCAGCGCGGCGGCGTCCGGACCCGGGTTTTCCAGCTGTTTGGCCGGAACCGACCGGCGCCTGTTCAGGAACGTGAGCCCGCCCGGCGGAAAATTGTCGTCGCGCACTGGGATGGGCATCACATATCCTTGCGCCGGCAATGGACGACGCTCTTGCGGCCATTATGCTCAGTAGTGGTCACTTTGTGCCGCGGCAGGGAGCCCGGCAGGGAGCCTAGGCGTGTCCATCCAGCATCCTGAAATGGGCGTTCCCGCGGGAAGGGATCCCGAGCGCCTGCTCGAGGAGCTCAAGCGCATCGCCGTCGAGCAGCTCGGCGCGGTGCCGGCTGGCCTGTACCGCCCGATCGAGGAACAGCTCCACGACAGCCTCCGCGTCGGCCAGGAGGGCACGCAGCGCAAGGACCTGATGGCGGTGCTGTCGCTGCGCCAGCGCGGCTCCGGCTACGTGATGAAGTTCCGCGAACTGATCGGCCGCGCCTTCGACGAATTCTGCGGACGCACGCTCCCCGGCGGCCACGGCGCGCCGATGGGCCTGGTGCGCGAGAACGAACTCGACTTCCACCTCGACGGCCAGCGCCTCTCCGAATCGATCGCGACCCGCTACCAGCGCCCGCTCGAGATGCTCGGCCTGCGCTTCGATTCGCTCGCCGCGGCGATGCGCGTGCCGGGTACCACCAATCCGGTCGGCGCGACGCTGCTGGCCAACGCGTTCGTGCAGACGTTCCGCGACGCGGACATCACGCCCTCGCTGCGGCTGCTGCTGTTCCGCCAGTACGAGCAGGAACTGGCGAAGGTGCTCGGCGAGCTGTACGGCCGCCTGAACACGCTGCTCGCCGCGCACGGCTTCCATGCCGACGCGCGCCGCGCGCCGGCGCCGGGCACCGCGACGGCGATGCCGTCGCAGCCGTCCGTCACCGCGCCGCGCCAGGACGAAATTCCGGGCGTGCCGTCGCGGCAGGCGGCCGGCGCGTGGCTCGAAGCTGGCATCGGCGGGATCGCGCCGGAACCGGTGCCGTCGCCGCAGCCGCCGTTCGCGTTCGGCCAGCCGGCCTCCGCGCCCGCGCAACGCTTCGGCCAGCCTGCTTCGCCCGCGCCGATCCCGGAATTCGGGCAACCCATCTCCGCGGTGCCGCCGCCGCGCTACGGCCAGCCTGCGGCGCAGGCCGGCAGCGCCGAGGCCTTCCGCAGCGATCCGGCCGCGCGCGTCCAGCACCAGCAATTGCGCGACATGCTGCATCTCTGGCGCGAAGGCGTGCTCGGCGGCCAGGCCGGCGCCCACCCGGCCCACCACGCCGGCCACGGTGCCGGGGCAGGGACCGCCGGCGCGGCGTCCGAGGCGCGCCGCGAACTGCGCCTGCAGGAGGTCGTCAGCGTCGCCTCGCTGCTGCAGCGCGACGGCGCCCGCAATTTCGAGGCCGCGCTCGCCGGCAAGTGCGCGCTGCACCAGGCGATCCGCGAGGAGCTGGCCGAAGGCGCGGCGCGCCTCGGCCTCGACACGGCGCACACGCGCCTCGACGCGCAGCAGGAAGACGCGATCGACCTCACCGGCATGCTGTTCGAGTCGATGCTGCGCGGCAACGGCATGGGCGGCGAAGCCCGGCGCCTGTTCTCGCGCCTGGTGATGTCCTACGTCAAGGTCGCGCTGACCGACGACAGCCTGTTCGTGCAGGGCGACCACCCGGCGCGCCGCCTGCTCGATGCGCTCGCGCTCGGCTGCGAAGGCAACGACGGCCTCTCCGCGCAGGACCGCGAACTGCTCGACCGCGCCGGCAAGCTGGTCGACCGCGTGGTCGCTGAATACAACGAGGACCTGGCGATCTTCGAGCTCAGCGCGCGCGAGATGCAGGCGCTGCTCGAGCAGCAGCGCCGGCGCGCCGACATCGCCGAGCGCCGCAGCGCCGAGACGGCGCACGGGCGCGAGCGCCTGGCGCGGGCCCGCGAGGAGGCCGCGCGCGCGCTGGCCGAACGCATGGCCGGCCGCTCCCTCACCCCGACCATCGCCCACTTCCTCGAGCGCCACTGGCAGCACCACCTGGTCCAGGTGCTGCTGCGCGAAGGCGAGGACAGCGCGCGCATCCCGCGCGTGCTCGCGATGGCCGACGAGCTGGTCGCGCTCGACGCGGCGGCGGCGCAGGGCGCCGGCCGCGACGTCGCCGCGCGCGTGCTCGCGCTGCATCCGGCGCTGGTCGAGGCGCTGTCGAGCTCCGGCCTCGACGAGCAGGTCGCGGGCGAGTGGATGGCGGGCCTGGCGCGCACCGTCGCGTTCCCCGACGCCCCGCGCGAGGCGCGCACGCCGCAGGCGCACGCCGCCGAAACCGAGGCCGACGAGGCGCCGGTGCTGCGCGTCGTCGGCGGCCACGCCGCGCTCGAATTCGATCCGGCTGTGGCCGAGCGCATGCGCACGCTGCAAGCCGGCGACTGGATGCGCCTGACCGACGAACACGGCCAGGAGGCGCCTGTGAAGGTCGCCTGGATCAGTCCGCTCAGCGGCCGCCTGCTCCTGGTCAACCGCCGGGGCGTCAAGCAGCTGGTCGCTTCGCCGGAGCAGCTCGCGGCGCTGGTGCGCAGCGGCCACCTGTTCGCGGAAGCCGACGAGCTTCCGTTCGACGAAGCGATGCGCCTCGTCCGCCAGCGCCTCGGCCGTTCGGCCAGCCGCGCGGCCTGAGCCTGCCCCGGTTTCCGCGGGACCCCGCGCCGGTTCCCCGCGGCCGGCGCGCGTCGCCGGCATTCGCTAGGATGCGGGCAACGACCCGGCGGAGCGGCGCATGACGGACACGGTGACGGTTGCGGCGGCACGCGAGCGCGCTCCCGGCGAGCGACGCGTGGCGCTGACCCCCGAAACGTGCAGGAAGCTCGCTGCCGCCGGCGCCCGCGTGCGCGTCGAGCGCGGCCTCGGCGAGGCCGCGGGCTTCGCCGACGCGGACTACGCTGCCGCCGGCGCCGCGCTGGTCGATGACGCGCAGGCCGCGTTCGACGGCGCCGACGTCGTGCTGTGCGTGCAATGCCCGGCGCCCGCGGCGCTGCAGTCGCTGCATGAAGGCGCGGTGCTCGTCGGCATGCTGCAGCCCGACGCCGATCCCGCCCGCGCCGATGCGCTGCGCGCGCGCGGCATCCTCGCGTTCCCGCTGGAACGGCTGCCGCGCACGACCCGCGCGCAGGCGATGGCCGTCCTGAGCTCGCAGGCCGGCATGGCCGGCTACAAGGCGGTGCTGCTCGCGGCGCAGCTGTCGCCGCGCTTCTTCCCGATGCTGACCACCGCCGCCGGTACGATCCGCCCCTCGAAGGTCCTGGTCGTGGGCGCCGGCGTGGCCGGCCTGCAGGCGATCGCGACCGCGAAGCGCCTGGGCGCGCAGGTCGAAGGCTTCGACGTGCGGCCGGAAACGCGCGAGCAGATCGAATCGCTGGGCGGCAGGTTCCTCGACCTGGGCGTCAGCGCGGCGGGCGAGGGCGGCTACGCGCGCCAGCTCACCGACGAGGAACGCGCGGAGCAGCAGCGCCGGCTCGGCGAGCACCTGCGCGGCGTGGACACCGTGGTCTGCACCGCGGCGGTGCCGGGGCGCCCGGCGCCGCGCATCCTGGGCGCGGAGATGGTGCGCGGCATGCGGCCGGGCAGCGTGATCGTGGACATGGCCGCCGAAACCGGCGGCAACTGCGAGCTCACGCGCCCCGGCGAAACGATCGTGGATTCGGGCGTGACGATCTCCGGACCGCTCGGGCTCGCCAGCAGCGGCGCTTTCCACGCCAGCGAGATGTACGCGCGCAACGCGTACAACTTCGTCGCGCCGATGCTGCGCGACGGCACCCTCGCGATCGACTGGGACGACGAACTGGTCGCGCGCACCGCGTGGCCGGCGCGGGCCTGAGCCCGGCCTCGCCGGCGCGACCCCGGCGCGGCCCGGACATCGCGGGCGCTAGCGCGGATCCTTCGGGGCGTGCGCCTGGACCCATGCGTCGCGCTCGGCCTGGGTCATCCCGTGCCAGCGGTTGCGCAGCGCCGTGCGCTGTTCCTCCGTCATGTGCCGCATCTGCTCGAACAGCGCGCGCATCTCGCGCCGGCGCGCCGGGTCCATGTGCTCCCAGTGGCCGAGTCCGCGGCGCGCGCGGACGCGCTGCTCGGGCGTCATCTCGCGCCAGCGCTGCGCGTGGTCGTACATGCGCGCCCGGTCGCCGGGGCTGGCGTCCCAGCGCTCACGCAGCGGCGCCACCAGCAGGTCCCGCTGCGCGGGCGTGGGCTGCTCCCAGGCCGGCAGGGCCGGTTGCGCGGCCGGTTGGGCGGCCGGCTGCGCCGGCGCGGCCTGCTGGGCGCGCGCGGCGCCCGCGGCGGCCAGCAGCGGAGCGGCCAGCAGCAGCGCGGCCAGCGCCGGCGCGGCGAACGCAGGGCGGTTCGAGGTGTTCATCGCATCACTCCGAGGCGAGGGCGACGGCGTCCGCGGACGCCAGCCAGAGGTAGAAGTCGGGATCCTGCTCGAGAGTCGCCGGCGCAGTGGCGCTGGCGTCGTTTGCGGTGGCGACGGACGCGGCGAGCGTCGCCGGCGGCGCCGGCTCGTGCGCGGTCCGCCAGGGCGCGCCGAAGGCCAGGGCCAGGGCGAGCGCGGGCGCGCCGAGCCAGGCCCAGCCGTGCCGGCGATGCAGCGGGTGCGGCGCGGTCGCCGCCGCGACGGCCGCGCGCCTGCGCTGCTGCAGCTGCGCCCGCACGCGCGGCGTCAGCGCGTC
>JBQCJF010000006.1:0-8717 GCA_051953015.1 Luteimonas sp. | reverse complement strand
GCCGCCGCGATGGCATCCCCGTCCGCCCTGGCCCGCGCCCGCTCCAGGATGTGCTCCCGCTCCCGCACGTTGCCCGGGAACGGATACGCCCGCCGCGCGGCCAGCGCGTCGTCGCCCAGCCGCGCCGGCGCGGCGCGGCCCTGGTCCTTCGACAGCCGGGTCAGGATGTCGGCGGCCAGCTGCGGCAGGTCCTCGCGGCGCTCGCGCAGCGGCGGCACGCGCAGGCCGATCACGTTGATGCGGTAGTACAGGTCGTGGCGGAAGCTGCCGTCGGCAACCAGCGCGCCGAGGTCCTTGTGGGTCGCGCTGAGGATGCGCACGTCCACCGGCACTTCGCCGTGCGCGCCGACCGGGCGCACCGACTTCTCCTGGATCGCGCGCAGCAGCTTCACCTGCATCGGCAGCGGCAGCTCGGCGATCTCGTCGAGGAACAGGGTGCCGCCGTCGGCCGCCTGGAACAGGCCGGCCTTGTCGGCGTGGGCGCCGGTGAAGCTGCCCTTCTTGTGGCCGAAGAACTCGCTCTCCATCAGCTCGGCGGGGATCGCGCCGCAGTTGACCGGCACGAACGGGCCCTTGGCGCGGCCGCCCTCGGCGTGGATGGTGCGGGCCACCAGTTCCTTGCCGACGCCGGACTCGCCGGCGATCGCGACCGGCGCCTGGCTGCGCGCGACCTTGGCGACGGTGGCGCGCAGCGCCTGCATCGCCGCCGAGTCGCCGTGCAGCCTGGCCAGCACGGGCGGCGCCTCGCGGCGGCGCTGGCCCAGGTCGAGCGCGTGGCTGACGAGCCGGCGCAGCACGTGGATGTCCACGGGCTTGCTGACGAAGTCGAAGGCGCCGGCCTTCAGCGCTTCGACCGCGGCCTCGACGTTGCCGTAGGCGGTGATCATCGCGGTCGGCGTGTCGGGGTGGCTGGCGGCGATCTCGGCGACCAGGTCGATGCCCGAGCCGTCCGGCAGGCGCATGTCGGTCAGGCACAGGTCGTAGCGGTTGCGGGCGAGCTGGGTGCGCGCCTGGGCGAGGTTGGCGGCGGTGTCGGTGCGCAGGCCCATGCGGCCGAGGGTGAGCACCAGCAGCTCGCGGATGTCGTGCTCGTCGTCGACGATGAGTGCGTTTGGCGCTTGTGCGCTGGCACCTCGGGGCTCGCTCATGGCCGAACCTTAACGCAGCGCCGCGCCGCGCCCAAGTGCGTCCCAGTGCGCGCGGCGGCGGCTCATGCCGGCAGCATCGCGTGCGCGTCGGGCAGGGCGATGCGGAAACAGCCGCCTTCGGCCCGCGGCACGTATTCCAGGGTCGCCTCGTTGGCCACGCACAGCTCGCGGGCGATGTAGAGGCCCAGGCCGGTGCCGTACTCGGAGGTGGTGAAGAACGGCCGGAACAGCTGCGCGCGCACGTCCTCGGGGATGCCCGGGCCGGCGTCGCAGACGTCCACGACCGGCCTGCCGCCGGCCTCGCCGACGACCACCGTGACCTGCGCGGGCTCGGCCGCGCGATGGCCGTGGGTGAGCGCGTTCTGGACCAGCACGGTCAGCACCTGCTGCAGGTGGCGGGGGTCGACGAGCGCCTGCATGCGCGCGGCGCCCGAGGCTTCGATCTGGCCGGACTCGGGCGGCAGCACCTGCCGGTAGTCCTCGACGAAGCGGCGCACGAACGCGGCCAGGTCGACGTTGTCGGCGCTGGCGCGCTCCCGCCGCGCCAGGCCGAGCACGCTCTCGACGATGCCGTTGGTGCGCTGGCATTGCGCGTGGATGATCTGCAGCAGGCGCTGGTCGGCCTCGCCGATCTCGGTGGATTCCTGCAGCAGCTGGGTGGCGTAGTTGATGGCGGCCAGCGGGTTGCGGATCTCGTGGGCGAGGCTGGCGGAGAAGCGGCCGAGCGTGGCCAGGGTCAGCGATTCGGCGCGGCGCGACACCAGCGACGTGTCGTCCAGGAACGCGAGCGCCGCGTCGTCGTGCGCGAACAGCCGGGCGAAGCGCGGCAGCACGCCGACCCGGTCGGCGCCGACTTCCAGCGGCGTGTCGTCGCTGCTGCCGGTGCGGCGCCAGCTGGCCAGGCGCTCGGCCAGCGCCGGCGAGAGGCTGGCGAGCCTGCGGTCGCCGCCGCCGTCCCCCAGCTGCAGCAGCGCGGCTTCGTTGGCGAGGCGGATGTTGCCCTCGCCGTCGACCAGCAGCACGCCCGTGCGCATGCGGCGGATGATCAGCTCGTTGACCGCGGCCAGGTCCGCGAGCTCGCCGCCGCGGCGGTCGGCCAGCGCCTGGCTCTCGCGCAGCTGGCGTCCGAGCAGGTAGCAGAGCATCGCGATCGACAGGAAGCTCACCGCGAACATCAGCGGCTCGGCCATCGGCCGGTCCTGCGCCGGATCGCTGCCGAGGTAGCCCCACACGTATTCGGCGATCATCGCCGCGCCGGCCAGCGCGCCGCCGGCCAGGCCGTAACGCAGCGGCAGCAGCATGGCGGTCGCGCCCACGTTGAAGACCAGCATCAGCGCCACGCCCGAGGCGGCGGAGGGCAGGGCGTGGATCGCCAGCATCGCCACCGAGACGTCGACCAGGATGCCGACCAGCACCTGCCAGCGCAGCGCGGCCCGGCGCAGCGCCCACCACAGCAGCACCGGCGACAGCACCAGGTAGGCCACGGCGGTGGCCTTGCCCAGGAACGGGTGGGCGGGTTCCGGGACCAGCTCGCGGATCGGGCCGAACAGGATCAGGACCAGCAGCCCGGCCTCCAGCACCCGGTACAGGCTGTAGAAGTAGAGGTCGCGGTACTGCGCCGCGGCGATGCCGGTGTCGCCCATTCTGTGCCCCGTGGCCCCTGGAAGCGGCTCGACGGTACCACCTGGGGACCCGGTCCGGCGCGGGGGCGTACAATGGCGGGCTCAGTTGTCTGTCCAGACCCGCCGGGTCCCCACTCCAGCCGGACGATCGATGAACTTCCACGAATACCAGGCCAAGCAGCTCTTCAACGACTACGGCATCGCGGTGCCGCCCGGGCGCGTCGCCCGCACTCCCGAGGAGGCCGTGGACGCGGCCAAGGCGATCGGCGGCGAGGCCTGGATGGTCAAGGCGCAGATCCATGCCGGCGGCCGCGGCAAGGCCGGCGGCGTGAAGTACTCGAAGTCCCTCGACGAGGTGCGCGAGTACGCCAAGGGCATGCTCGGCAAGAAGATGGAGACCTACCAGTCGGCCGGCGTGGCGCTGCCGATCGACAGCGTGCTGGTGACCCAGGCCACCGACATCGCCAAGGAGCTGTACCTGTCGGTGCTGGTGGACCGTTCGAGCAAGTCCATCACCTTCATCGCCTCGTCCGACGGCGGCGTCGAGATCGAGAAGACCGCCGAGGAGAACCCGGACGCGATCAAGACGCTGCACGTGAACTACGTGCAGGGCCTGCAGCCCTACGAGTGCCGCGACATGGGCTTCGCCCTCGGCCTGAAGGCGAAGCAGGTGGGCCAGCTGACGAAGATCATGCTGGGCCTGTTCAAGCTGTTCAACGAGAAGGACCTGTCGCTGGTCGAGCTCAACCCGCTCGCGATCATGACCGACGGCAACCTCGCGGTGCTCGACGGCAAGGTCAACTCCGACGACAACGCCACCTTCCGCCACCCCGACCTGGCCGCGATGCGCGACATCCGCCAGGAGGACGAGACGGAAGTGCGCGCCAGCCAGTACGACCTCAACTACGTGACCATGGACGGCAACATCGGCTGCATGGTCAACGGCGCGGGCCTGGCGATGGCGACGATGGACGTGATCAAGTTGGAAGGCGGCGAGCCCGCGAACTTCCTCGACGTCGGCGGCGGCGCCAACAAGGAGCGCGTGACCGAGGCGTTCAAGCTGATCCTGTCCAGCGACAAGGTGAAGGCGATCTTCGTCAACATCTTCGGCGGCATCGTCCGCTGCGACATGATCGCCGAGGGCATCATCGCCGCGGTGAAGGAAGTCGGCGTGCAGGTGCCGGTGGTCGTGCGCCTGGAAGGCACGAACGTGGAAGCGGGCAAGGCGCTGCTGAAGAACTCCGGCCTCGCCATCATCCCCGCCGACGACATCAACGACGGCGCGAAGAAGGCCGTCGAAGCCGTCAAGAACGCCGCCTGAGCCAAGGACACGAATTCCCCATGAGCGTTTTGGTCAACAAGAACACCAAGGTCATCGTCCAGGGCTTCACCGGCACCCAGGGCACCTTCCACGCCGAGCAGATGCTCGAGTACGGCACCCAGGTCGTCGGCGGCGTCACGCCCGGCAAGGGCGGCACCACGCATCTCGGCCTGCCGGTGTTCGACACCGTCGCGCAGGCCGTCGCCGCGACCGGCGCCGATGCCTCCGTCATCTACGTGCCGCCGCCGTACGCGGCCGACGCGATCCTCGAGGCGGCCGATGCCGGCATCAAGGTGATCGTGGCGATCACCGAGGGCATCCCGGTGCTCGACATGCTGCGCGTCAAGAACACGCTGAAGGGCTATCCGGACGTCGTGCTGGTCGGCCCCAACTGCCCGGGCATCATCACCCCGGGCGAGTGCAAGATCGGGATCATGCCGGGCCACATCCACATGCCGGGCAAGGTCGCGATCGTGTCGCGCTCCGGCACGCTGACCTATGAAGCCGTGAAGCAGACCACCGATGCCGGCCTCGGCCAGTCGACGGTGATCGGCATCGGCGGCGACCCGATCAACGGCCTGAACTTCATCGACTGCCTGAAGCTGTTCCAGGCCGACGCGCAGACCCAGGGCATCATCATGGTCGGCGAGATCGGCGGCAGCGCCGAAGAGGAAGCGGCCGAGTACATCGCCAAGCACGTGACCAAGCCGGTCGTCGGCTTCATCGCCGGCGCGTCCGCGCCGAAGGGCAAGCGCATGGGCCACGCGGGCGCGATCGCGTCCGGCGGCGCCGGCACGGCCGAAGGCAAGTTCGCGGCGATGGAGAAGGCCGGCGTCACCACGGTGAAGTCGCCGGGCGACCTCGGCGCGGCGATCGCGAAGCGCCTCGCGTAAAGCCGAGCCAAGGTTCGCTGGCAGTACCGGAAGGCCGCTCCCGAAGCGGCCTTCTCTTTTGGCGGCGTGTCCTTCGAGCGGCTTGACACGCGCAATTCAGACGCGCATTGTCTATGCGCATCCATCATGAGGACTCCTGCCATGCGCCTGAAGGAAGAACGCGCCGGCTACCTCAAGCGAGCCGCCAACCTCAGCGTCAACGCCGAATTGCTCGACCAGGCCAAGGCGCTCGAAATCAACCTCTCGGCCACCTTCGAGCGCGCGCTCGAGGAGGAGGTGCGCGCGCGCAAGCGCGAGCATTGGCTCGCGGAAAACCCGGAGTGGATTGCCGGGTACAACGCGTGGGTGGCCGAACACGGGGTGCCCAGCCCGATGTTCCGGAAGCGCTGATGCGCCAGTTCGGGGTTCATCGGAATCGCGACGCCGCGACGCGTACGGCCTACCCGTTGCTCCTCAACGTGCAGAGCGACCTGATTTTCGAAACGGGAACCCGCGTCGTGGTTCCGCTGATTGCCGCTGGGCACGCGATCTCCGCCAGGCCGCCATTGGCGCCGCAACTCCTGCTCGACGGGACACCGTACGTGATGGCGACGCCATTGCTGACCGCGGTCGAGCTGGCGGATGTCGGGCCTCTCGAGGGCGACCTGTCGGGTGAACGCACCACGATCCTCGCGGCCATCGACTTCCTGGTTTCCGGGTTCTGAAGCCGATGGCCCGGGAAAAGACGCCGGGGTAACCTGTCCGCCGGTCTTCGGCTTCCGGCCCACTCGATGCCTCCCACCGCGATGCCCGTTTCCGACATGCAATACCGCCGCCTCGGATCCTCCGGCCTGCAGCTCTCGGCGCTGTCGTTCGGCGCGTGGGTCACCTTCGGCAACCAGGTCGACCGCAACGCCGCGCGCGAGATGATCGCGCTGGCCTGGGACCACGGCGTCAACTTCTTCGACAACGCCGAGGGCTACGCGAACGGCGAGGCCGAGCGGGTGATGGGCGACGCGATCGCCGACCTGCGCCTGCCGCGCGACGGCTACTGCGTCTCGAGCAAGGTGTACTTCGGCTCGGCGAAGGAGCCGGGGCCGACGCAGAAGGGGCTGTCGCGCAAGCACGTCGTCGACGCCTGCCACGACGCGCTGAAACGGCTGCGCGTCGACTACCTCGACCTGTACTTCTGCCACCGCCCCGACCCGGACGTGCCGGTCGAGGAAACCGTGCGCGCCATGGATTCGCTGGTGCAGCAGGGCAAGGTGCTGTACTGGGGCACGTCGGAATGGCCGGCGGGACAGATCCGCGAGGCGCACAAGATCGCGCGCCTGCGCAACCTGCAGCCGCCGACGATGGAGCAGCCGCAGTACAACCTGCTGCACCGCGAGCGCGTGGAGCGCGAGTACGCGCCGCTGTACGCCGAATACGGCATGGGCACGACGATCTGGTCGCCGCTCGCCTCCGGGCTGCTCACCGGCAAGTACGCCAGCGGCGTCGTCGGCGACGGCCGCCTCGCGCGCGAAGGCTACGGCTGGCTGCAGAAGCTGGTGGTCGGCGACCCCGCGGAGCACCGCATCGAGCGCGCGCGCCGCTTCACCCTGCTGGCGCGCGAGCTCGGCGTCGCGCCGTCGCAGCTGGCCATCGCCTGGTGCCTGCGCAACCCGAACGTGTCGACGGTGATGCTCGGCGCGTCGCGCGTCGAGCAGCTGCGCGAGAACCTCGAGGCGCCCGCCGCGACGGAGCGCCTCGATGCCGCGGCCTGGCAGCGCGTCGAGGCCGCTACCGCGCGCTGACGCGCGGCCTCAGTCGACCGGCGGCGCAGGCGGGGCGGGAGGCGCCGGCGGTGCCGGCGGCGCGGGCCTCGGCGTCGCGCCCATCGCGGGCGCCATCGGCGCCGCGGGCGGCGCAGGCGGCGCGGCCCTGGGAGCCGGGGGCGGCATCGGCGCGGCGGGCGGCGCGGGCGGCGCGGGCGGCGCCGGGACGCGGAACAGCATCGGCTCCGGCACCGTGACCTGCGCGGTCCCCGCCTTGCGGTCGCGCAGGTAGGCGACGGCGACCTTGCTGCCGGCGTCGCGGCCGCGCAGCGCTTCCATCACGTCGCGCGGCGACTTCACCGCCTTGCCGTCGACGCTGCGGATCACGTCGCCGGCCTCGAGGCCCTCGAGTTCGGGGCCGGTGCTGAGCACCAGCACGCCGTCGTCCGCACCGAAGTAGCGGCCGAGGCCGTCGTCGACCGACGCGAGGTTCAACCCGTTCCAGCGCAGCGCATCGGCGATGACCGGTAGCTTGCAGTGCTCGCCCTTGCAGTCGCCGCCGGGACCCAGGCGCACGATCTCGCGGCGCACCTCGGGCGCGATCGCGGCGACGCGGCTGGCGTCCATCGCGGCGATGCGCGCCTGCACGGCGGCCTCGCGCGCGACCGGGATCGCCGCCATCGCCTGGCTGCGGGCCAACTCCGCGACGGCGCGCGCCTGCCGCGCGTCCTGCCAGGCGCCTCCGTCCTCGCCGATGAACATCAGGCGGTCTCCCGGGCGCGGGGTGACGTCGACGACCTTCTCCTTGCCGTCGCGCACGAGGCGCAGCTTCACCTTCGATTTCTCGTCGTGGCTGGCGATCGCGTCGCGCGCGATGTCCACGCGCACGTCCGGGTCGGGCGCGGTGATCGCGACGTCGTCGATCGCGACGATGCGGTCGCCGCTCTTCACGCCGGCCACCGCGGCCGCGCTGTCGGGCGTGACGCCGGCGATGTGGACGCCCGCGGCGTCGTCCGGCGCGAGCACGACACCGATCACCGGCTTGCGCAGCAATCGGTTGCGCTCGATCTTGAAGCGCTGCGCGTCGACGCCGTACTGGCGCGCGAGCTCGCCGTAACGCTTGGCGGCGTCGTCGAGTTGCGCGCGCGCCGCGTCCAGCTGCTTCTGCTGCTCGGCGGTCGGCGCCTTCGCTTCCGGCGCGATCGTCCATTCCTGCGTCGCGAGCTCCTGCGCCGCGACGGGCAGCGCGAGCGCGACGGCGACCGCGAGCCACAGCGCGGCACGGGCGGGGGACAGTTTCATGCGTTCACCTCTCTCTGGGGTCATGTCGGGGCTCATGTCGGGGTCAGTCCACGCTCACCAGCAGCGCGCCGCCGTTGCCCTGCGAGGCGAGGACGCGCTGGGTGCTTTCGAATCCGGCCGCCTGGCGCAGCGCGTCCACGCGCGCCTGCCACAGCGCGGTGCGCTGCGCGCCGTCCAGGCCGGGCTGGGCGAGGCGGGCGTCGATGCCCGCGACCTGCGCGTCGAGCTCGACGGCGAGCAGGGCGGCGCCGGCGCTGGCGACGCGATCGTCGCGGGCCAGGTCGAGCAGGGCTTCGAGGCGCGCCGATTCGGCGTAGAGCGCGTCGAGCGTGCCGGCGGTGCCGGAAGCGCCCGGGCGCGCGGCCGCCGCTTCCGCGCGCGCCGTCGCGGTACGCGCGGGCGTCGCGCGTGCGGCTGCGGCGTCACGCGGCTTGCGGTCGGCCTGCACCGCCTTCGGCAGCGCGATGGCGGTCGGATCGGCCGGCGGCCTGCGCGCCGCGGCGATCGCGCCCGCGTCGACCGGTGCGGTCGCCCGCGGCTGCGCGGCAGGCGTCGTGGCCGCCACGGTGCCGGGCGCGACGGCCGCGGACGCCGCGGCCTCGCGCGGCTTGGGGAAGACGGGACTCGCGTCGTGCCGCGGCCAGGCGACGACCAGCGCCAGCGCCGCGGCGGCCGCGGCACCCAGCCAGCCGGCG
>JBQCJF010000005.1:0-15565 GCA_051953015.1 Luteimonas sp. | reverse complement strand
GGCCGGCGCCGCGGGCGGCGCGCTGGCCGACTGCGCCGGAACCGCGCGGCGGGCGGCAGCCGCCGGCCTGGGCGTCAACGCGGGCCACGACCTCAGCCAGGCCAACCTGGGCGCGTTTCTCGCCACCGTACCGAACGTGCTCGAAGTCTCGATCGGCCACGCCCTGGTCGACGAAGCCCTCTACGCCGGCCTCGACGCCACGGTCCGCGCCTACCTCGCGATCCTCCAGGGCGCGCGCGCTACTGCTTGAGGAAGCCGATCCGCTCCATGCCCGCGTTGCGCGCGGCCGCCAGGATCTTTGCGACCACGCCGTAGTCGGCGTCCCCGGCGGCATCGATCCGCAGCGTCGGCTGGTTGTCCGGATCCCGGGCGACCTCGGCTTCCATCATGTTGCGCAACGCGGAAGCCGGCACCTCGTTTCCGTTCCAGGACACCTGGCCCGACGCATCGATCCTCAGGTCGATCGACTGCCGCTCCGGTGGCGGCGCCGTGCGCGCCTGGCCGGGCAGGTCCAACGGGATCCGCTGCGTGACCGCGGGCGCCGCGATCATGAAGATCACGAGCAGCACCAGCATCACGTCGACCAGGGGCGTGATGTTCATCTGCGCGATGCTTTCCTGCCCCGGTTGCGCCATTGCGACTGCCATGTACGTTCCCCTTGCGGCCGCGGGCGATTCCCGCGCCTCCTTCCTGCGCCCGGTCGCATTAACGGCGGATGAAAAAAAAGGCCGCCCTGGAGGGCGGCCTGAAAGTTGGAACTTGGTAAGCGTCGTGGCGCGCGCGGCGCGCCGGGTATTGCGGTTACTTCTTGACGAAGCCGATCTTCTGCATCTGCGCGTTGCGGGCGTTCGCCAGCACCTGGGCCAGCACGCCGTAGTCCGCGTCTTCCGCGGTGTCGATCTGCAGCGTGGGCTGGTTGTTCGGGTCGCGCTCGACCTCGGCTTCCATCATGTTGCGCAGCGCCGACATCGGGACCGGGCTGTCGTTCCAGTAGACCTGGTTCGCAGCGTCGATCCGCAGGTTGATCGGCTCCGGCGGGTTCTTCTGCTCCGGCGGAGGCGTCAGCGACTTCTGCGGAAGGTCGATGTCGATCGGGTAGGACAGGATCGGGGCGGTCACCATGAAGATGATGAGCAGCACCAGCATCACGTCCACGAGGGGCGTGACGTTGATGTCGCACATCGGGCCGCCGCCCGCACCGCCAGTACTCATTGCCATTGTCGTTGCTCCTCAGCGCGGCCGGACTTTCGTGGCCACGAAACCGACCTTGCGGATGCCCTGCCGCTGCGCGGTGTTCACCACCTCGGCAATGGTCCGGTACTTGGTCGTGTCGTCGCCACGGATGTTGACCGCGGGCTGCGGGGTCTTCTGCGCCGTGACCGAGAGCTGGCTCTCGAGCATGGCGGGCGTCACCGGCTCGTCGTTCCAGTACAGGCTGCCGTTGTCGGTCACCGTGACCGTCACCGGCGGCGCCGGCGGAACCTTTTCATCGCGCTGGTCGAGGTTGGCCTGCGGCAGCTCCACCTTGATCTTGTGCGACATCAGGGGCGCCGTGATCATGAAGATGATCAGCAGGACCAGCATCACGTCCACGAGGGGCGTGACGTTGATCTCCGACATCGGCGCGCCGCTCTGGTTACCTGAACTGAAGGCCATGGGCCTGACTCCGTGGTTTCGTCAACTTAGCGCTTGGACGGCATTTCGCCGACGCGGGCACCGGTGGCGAAGAAGTCGTGCAGGTCGTGCGCGAAGGTGTCGAACTTGTTGTACGTCACGCGGTTCAGGCGCACGAAGAAGTTGTACGCGAGCACCGCCGGGATCGCCGTGAACAGGCCGAGGGCGGTCATGATCAGCGCCTCGCCGACCGGGCCCGCGACCGCGTCGATGGACGCCTGGCCGGTGGCACCGATCTTGATCAGCGCGCTGTAGATGCCCCACACGGTGCCGAGCAGGCCGACGAACGGCGGGGTCGAACCGACGGTGGCGAGCACGGTCAGGCCGGACTCGAGGCGCATCGACTCGCGGGTCACGCCTTGGCGCAGCGCGCGGTCGACGAACTCGGAGCGGTTCAGCGACTCGACCAGGCGCGAGCCCTCGTGGCGCTGGTGGTGCGCGGCGGCCTGGGCGGCGTCGAGCGCGATCTTGGAGAACGGCTCGCTGCGCGGCTGCTCTTCCATGTAGCGGATCGCGTCCTGCGCGTTCGGGGTTTCCCAGAACGTGCTGACGACGCGGTCTGCGCCACGGCGCAGGGACAGGTTCTTGAAGAAGTTGATGACGATCCAGTAGATCGACATCGCCGACATCAGGGTCAGCGTGATGAGCACCGCCCAGGACACCGCGAAGGAGCCCGGATCGTTGATCATTTCGGTGAGCAGATGGTCGACGCCCATCTGCGTAAGGGCGGAGGCGGCGTTGCCTCCGGTCGCAGCAGCGGCTTGGGTGGTTTCCTGCAGCATGACGCTTACCTTTGGGTTTTAGTGGTGGTGAGGGTGGAGCGGGTGGTGCGAAAACGCGGGTTCTGCGTAGGGCCCATCAGGACGGGGTGAAGACCACCGGGACGCGGACGCGCCCGCCGACCTTCCTGCCACCGGCCACGCCCGGGTTGAAGCGCCAGCGCCTGGCGGCCTTCTGCGCCTCGCGGTCGAGGTTGCGATTGCCGCTGGAACTCTCGATCTCGACGTCGGTGGCGTTGCCGTTGGCGTCGACGGTGATGATCAGGACCACGGTGCCGCCGACGTGGCGACGGTTCTCCTCCGGCGGGTAGCGCGGGGGATTCATGTTCTTGGACGAGATGTCGACGCTGGCGCCGATGTCGGCGACCGGGGCCGGCGGCGCGGGCGGCGCGGGCGGCGGGGCCTGCACGTCCACCGGCGACGGCTCGTCGAACACCACCGGCGGCTCTTCCGGCGGCGGCGGGATCGGGCTCGGCTGCGGCGGGGCGAGCTGCTTGATCTCCTGCGGCTTCGGCTGCTCGGGCGGCGGCGGCGGCGGCGGGGGGGGCGGCGGCGGCGGCTCGATGATCACGACGCGGGTCACGTCCTCGTCGGCCTTTTCCGCGCCGGGAGGGGTGACCGGCGCCAGCAGCAGCAGGAGCGCCGCCGCGTGGATCGCGATCACGAAGGACAGGCCCGCGATGCGCGGCCAGTTCAGGCCGGGATCGCCATCGATGTTTTCGCTCGGCAGGTCTTGCGTCATGCGGGGGAAGCTCGGGTCATTGGGCCGGGCGTTCCCACCCGGAAAAGTCGATCCGCGGCCGTTTCCGGCCGCGGGAATCTCTAAGCTTATACCAATCCGGAACCCCGGTACCAATGGGTTCCGCGGCAGGTGTTACCGGTTACTTGACCCCGGCGAGCTTCTTCGCACCCGCCACGTCCTTGACGCCCTTCTCCAGGGCCTGCTGGGCCGCGGCCCTGGCTTCCGCCCCCTTCCCCTGCGCGGCATAGAGCTTCGCCAGGTTGAGCGCCGCCTCGCCGTCGTCGGCCATGGGCATGGCGCGCTTGTACATGTCGATCGCCGTGGCGTCGTCTTCGTTGTAGAACGCCTTCTGCCCGAGGACCATGTAGTCCTTCGCCAGCTCCGGGCTCGCCGGGATGATGCCCTTGGCCACGCCGTCCTCGATCACCTTGACGGCATCCTTGTCGCGGTCGGCGTTGATGTAGCTGACGTAGAGCGCGCGGTATTCGTCCTTGGTGGTCAGCAGGCCCTTCGCCTGGGCGTCCGCCAGCAGCGCCATCGCCTTGTCGGCCTTGTCGGCCGACTGGTAGGCGGCGACGGCGTTCATCAGCAGCGCCTTGTCGTCGGGCTTCGCCGCGAGCTGGGCGGTGAACAGCGTCGCCGCGTCGTCGTAACGCTCCATGGCCATCAGGATGCCGCCCTTGAGGTTCAGCGCCTCGGGCTTCTCCGACTTGGTCTCGGTGAGGAAGCGGTCGAGCGTGGCGAGCGCATCGGGGTAGCGGTCCAGGCCGTACTGGATCACCGCGAGGTTGAACATCGCGGTGTAGTAGTCGTCGTTGGACAGGCCGTTGGCGTCCAGCGCCTTGGAGAAGTAGTCGGCGGCGGCGGCCTGGTCGTCCTTGTCCGCGGCGGCGGTGCCGGCGAGCAGGTAGGCGAAGCTCTTCTCGTACGCGTTCGACGACGCATCGCCGCCGATCTCGAGCGCCTGGGCGATGGTGCCGTCGTCGTCCTGCTTCTGGTAGGTCTCCTGCAGCTTCTGCAGCTTCTTCAGGCCGGAACGGCTCGCGGTGTCCTCCGGCTGCTCGCGGGTGGCGAGCGGGTACAGCGCGGGCTTCTTCTCTTCCCTGGCGCTCTTCCCTTCCTTCGCCTGGCGCGCAGCCTCGCGCCTGTCGTGCATGCTCATGCCGGCGTTGCCGGTCTTGACCTGCTCCTGGCCGACCTCCTGGGCCATCGCGGCGCCCGGCAGGGCGGTCGCGGCGAGAAGCACGGCAGCGAGTGCCGCGGCGAGGGGAGCGTGACGGTGAGTGGTCATTGGGGGACGGTCTCCGTGGGTCCGTCGCCGCTGGGCGACGGGGGAACCGGAAACGCTAGCAGAAAACGCCGCCGTTACGCACCTGCCCGGAATGTGAACTCATCCACAGTTCGGCCGGCGGCCGGCCGCCCGCGCCTGCTCGTAGGCCGGCAGCAGGCCCGCGGCGCGCGAACGCAACTCGGACAGCCGGCTCTGCGGATCCGGGTGGGTCGAGAGCCATTCCGGCGGCCGGCTGCCGCCCGCCGCGGCCATGTTCTCCCACAGGTTCACCGCGGCGCGCGGATCGAAGCCGGCGCTCGCCATCAGCTGCTGGCCGACGACGTCGGCCTCGGTCTCCTGCGCGCGCGATCCCGGCAGCAGGAAGCCGGTCTGGGCGAGGATGCTGCCGCCCTGCACCGCCGCGTTCGCGGCGCCTTCGCCGAAGCGCGAGCCGAGCAGCGAGCCGATGACCTGCAGCGCGCCCTGCGCGCCCGCCTGGCGGGTGATGCGCTCTTCGTGGTGGTGCGACACGACGTGGCCGATCTCGTGCGCGACGACCGCGGCGAGCTGGTCCTGGTTGCGCGCGACCTTGAAGATGCCGGTGTAGACGCCGACCTTGCCGCCGGGCAGCGCGAACGCGTTGGCCTGGTCGTCGGCGAACACCGCGGTCTCCCAGCCCGTGCTGCGCCACTGCGCCGGAAGCACCGCGACGATGTCGTTGACCACGCAACGCACATAGGCGGCCTGGCGCGCGTCGCGCGTCTGCGGCGTCTTCGCCTTCACTTCGGCGAACGCCTGCGCGCCGGCCTGGTCGAGCTCGGCCTGCGACACCGCGCCGACGTACTGGGTGCGGCCGGTGGGCGAGGTCGTGGTGGCGCACGCCGAAACGGTGGCGGCGATGGCGAGGGACAGCAGCAGCTTGCGCATCGGGGCGGCTCCTTCCTGGGAACCGATGTTGTAGATGCGCCACGCTGAAGGCAGCGTCAAGTCGCCGTGGCGCGTTCAGGCGCGGGCAGGGAATGCCGCGCCCGCGTCTCCGTTGGTTCGCGAACGGGCTTACACGTCGAGGTTCGCGACCTTGAGCGCGTTCTCCTCGATGAACTCCCGGCGCGGTTCCACCACGTCGCCCATCAGCGTGGAGAAGATCTGGTCGGCGGCGACCGCGTCCTCGATCTTCACCTGCAGCAGACGGCGGGTTTCCGGATTGACCGTGGTGTCCCACAGCTGTTCGGGGTTCATCTCGCCCAGGCCCTTGAAGCGCTGGATCTGCCGGCCCTTCTTCGCCTCCTCGAGCAGCCACGCCTGCGCCTGCGCGAAGCTCGCGACGGGCTGCGCGCGGTTGCCGCGGACGATCTGCGCGCCTTCGCGCACCAGGCCGTGCAGCTGCTGCGCGGCTTCGCGCAGCGGGCGCAGGTCGCCGCCCTCGAACGCGGACATCGGCAGCACCTGGGTCGCTTCCACGCCCATGTGCGCGCGATGCACCAGCAACGCCGCCGGACGCGCGTCCGTCGCGTGGTGGAACTCGAGACGGTAACGCGGCTTGCCGGCGCCGGACTGGTTCAGCCGGGCCTCGAGCGCGTCGAGCTCGTGGCGTTCGTCGGTGTTGCTGGCCAGCGCCGCGGCGTCGAGCGGGGAGAAGTCGATGAGCGCCTCGAGCACGCGCGGATCGAAGCGGTGCGTGTTGCGCGCGATCGCCTCGCGCGCGCCGGCGTAGGCCAGCAGCAGCTTCTCCAGCGCCTCGCCCCCGATCGGCGGCTCGCCTTCGGCCGGGACCAGCTGCGCGCCCTCGACCGCGTTGCCGGCGAGGTAGGCGTCGAGCGCCGCGTCGTCCTTCAGGTACAGCTCGTTCTTGCCCTGCTTGATCTTGTACAGCGGCGGCAGGCCGATGTAGACGTGGCCGCGCTCGAGCAGCTCCGGCATCTGCCGGTAGAAGAACGTGAGCAGCAGCGTGCGGATGTGCGCGCCGTCCACGTCCGCGTCGGTCATGATGATGATGCGGTGGTAACGCAGCTTGTCGGGGTTGTACTCGTCGCGGCCGATGCCGGTGCCCAGCGCGGTGATCAGCGTGCCGACCTGCTCGGACGAGAGCATCCGGTCGAAGCGCGCGCGCTCGACGTTGAGGATCTTGCCGCGCAGCGGGAGCACCGCCTGGTTCTTGCGGTTGCGGCCCTGCTTCGCCGAGCCGCCCGCCGAGTCGCCCTCGACGATGAACAGCTCGCTGAGCGCGGGATCCTTCTCCTGGCAGTCGGCGAGCTTGCCGGGCAGGCCGGCGATGTCGAGCGCGCCCTTGCGGCGGGTCAGGTCGCGCGCCTTGCGCGCGGCCTCGCGGGCGCGGGCGGCGTCGACGATCTTGCCGGCGATCGCCTTGGCCTCCGCCGGATGTTCCTGCAGGAACTCCTCGAGCTTGGCGCCGAAGGTCTGCTCGACCACCGGGCGCACTTCCGAGCTGACCAGCTTCTCCTTGGTCTGGCTCGAGAAGCTCGGGTCCGGCACCTTCACGCTGAGCACCGCGATCATGCCCTCGCGCATGTCGTCGCCCGACAGCTGCACCTTCGCCTGCTTCGCGATGCCGTTCTGCTCGATGTAGTTCGTCAGCGTGCGCGTGAGCGCGGCGCGGAAGCCCTGCAGGTGGGTGCCGCCGTCCTTCTGCGGGATGTTGTTGGTGAAGCAGAACATCGTTTCCTGGTAGGCGTCGGTCCATTGCAGGGCGACGTCCACGGTGATGCCGTTCTGCTCGCCGCTGACGGCGATCACGTTCGGGTGCAGCGGCGTCTTCAGCTGGGCCAGGTGCTCGACGAAGGAGCGGATGCCGCCCTCGTACTGGAACACGTCGCGCCTGCCCTCGCCGCGCTCGTCGACGAGCACGATCTTGACGCCGGAGTTGAGGAAGCTCAGCTCGCGCAGGCGGCGCGCGAGGATGTCGTAGTGGAACTCGATGTCGGTGAAGGTTTCCGCCGACGGCCAGAAGCGCACCAGCGTGCCGCGCTTCGACGAAGGCTCCAGGCGCTCCAGCGGCGCGACGGGCTCGCCCATCGCGTATTCCTGGTGGTGGTGGTAGCCGTCGCGCCAGATGTCGAGCGTCAGCTTGCGCGACAGCGCATTGACCACCGACACGCCGACGCCGTGCAGGCCGCCCGACACCTTGTAGCTGTTGTCGTCGAACTTACCGCCCGCGTGCAGCTGGGTCATGATGACCTGCGCCGCCGACACGCCCTCTTCCTTGTGGATGTCGACCGGGATGCCGCGGCCGTTGTCCGACACCGAGACCGAACCGTCCTCGTGGATGGTGACGGTGATGTCGTCCGCGTGGCCGGCAAGCGCTTCGTCGATCGAGTTGTCGACGACCTCGAACACCATGTGGTGCAGGCCGGTGCCGTCGTGCACGTCGCCGATGTACATGCCGGGACGCTTGCGGACGGCTTCGAGCCCGCGAAGCACGGTGATGCGGCTGGAGTCGTACGCGTTGCCCGCTTCGTTTTCGGTGGCGGGCGAATCGTGTTCTTGCGACATGCGTTGGCAGGCTCCGAGGACGCACGGGGCCGCCTGGGCCTGCGCGCCGATGACACACTAGTTATGGATGCGCGAAGTATAGCAATCCGTGCGGAGGCTGTCCTTTTCGGGGACCCGGCGCTTGTGCGCGGCTTCAGCCTCGGCCGTCGGGCCGCAGCCGGCCGTGTTCCACGTGGAACATCGCGGCGGGCTGGCCGCGGAGCATTTCCGGAAGGACCAGCGGTTCGGTGCCCGTGACGATGACCTGGGCACCGGTTCCGGCGAGCCGTTGCAGGATGAAACCCTGATGCTGGCGATCCAGCTCCGACGCCAGGTCGTCGAGGGCGATCACCGGCCAGTCGCCACGGCTGGCCGCCTGGTGCTCCGCCTGCGCCAGCAGGGCCGCCAGCGCGGTGAGCTTGGCCTGGCCCCGGGACAGGGCTTCCCGGCCGGGAATGGCGCCGTGGTCGATGCGCCAGTCGGCCCGATGCGGCCCGACCGAGGTGAAGCCGGCCGCCAGATCGCGGTCCCGCGCCAGCAGCAGGGCATCGGCCAGGGACACCTCGTCCTGGCGCCATCCGGGCAGGTAGCGCAGCTGGGCGCCCCTCGCCTCGGGGAAGACCCCGGAAGAGACATCCTCGAGAAAAGGCTGCAACGCCTGCAGGTAGCGCTCCCGAGCCTGCCCCAGCGGCGTCCCGGACTGGTGGAGCTCATGCTCCCAGGCGTCGAGCTGGCCATCGCGCTGCCTGGCCTTCAGCAGCGCGTTCCTCTGCTTGAGGGCGCGGGCGTATCGGCGCCACAAGCCCGGGAACTCCGGTTCCACGTGGAACAGACCCCAGTCTACGAACCGGCGACGCGCCTCCCCTCCCCCCATGACCAGCGCATGGCTGCCGGGTTCGAAAGTGACGACCGCCAGGGAGGCGCAGAGGTCGCCCAGCTGGCCGAGAGGTGCCCCGTCGAGCCGCCCCTCCCACTGCGGGCCGGTATGCCGCAGCCCGGCCCGGCGCGTCCGGCCGGTGGCTTCCTGCCATTCGACGAAAACCTCGACCGCCGGCGCCCCCGCCCGCACCAGGCCATCGCGCACGCGTCCGCGGAAGCTGCGGGCGTAGGCCATGAGGTGGAGCGCCTCGAGCAGGCTCGACTTGCCGCTGCCATTGGGCCCATGGACCACGTTGAGGCCCGGGGCGGGTGCCAGTTCGCCGCGCTCGAAGCAGCGCAGGCCGGAGAACTCCAGCCGGGTTACGTGCACGGCAGCGCGTCCAGGGGCCGGGCGCCGCCAGAGCCGCCCAAAGCAAGACGCCCGGCAGCGACCGGGCGTCCATGCTGTTCCACGTGGAACCGAACCGTCACAGCCGTAGCGGCATCACCACGTGCCGGCAGCGCTCGCTTCCGGCCTCGCGGACCAGGGCGGACGAATTGGCGTCGCGCAGCTGCAGGACCACGAACTCCTCGCGCAGGGCCGTCAGTGCGTCGAGCAGGTAATTCACGTTGAAGCCGATGGCCAGGTTGTCGACCTTGGTGTCGGCCTCGACCTCTTCCTGCGCCTCTTCCTGTTCCGGGTTGTGGGCGCTGATCTTCAGCTGGCCCGGCGAGACCTCGACGCGGACGCCGCGGTACTTCTCGTTGGACAGGATCGCCGCGCGCTGCAGGGCGGCACGCAGCACCTCGCGATCGATCTTCACCTCGCGGTCGGCACCGATCGGGATCACCGCCTCGTAATCGGGGAAGCGCCCGTCGATCAGCTTGCTGGTGAAGGTGACATCGTCGCGCTTGATCCGGATGTGGCTGCGGCCGACCTCGAGCTCCAGCTCCCGATCGCTGCCTTCCAGCAGGCGCTGCAGCTCGGTCACGCCCTTGCGGGGCACGATGATCTGGCGCTTCGCGTTCGCGCCGCCGTCGAGCGCCGCCTCGCACAGCGCCAGACGGTGGCCGTCGGTCGCCACGCAGCGCAGGCCCTTGTCGCGCAGGTCGAACAGCAGGCCGTTGAGGTAGTAGCGAACGTCCTGCTGCGCCATCGCGAACGCGGTCCGCTCGATCAGCTCCTTGAGCGCGGCTTCCGGCACGCGCACGCGCTCGGTCGCTTCGACCTCGTCCACCGACGGGAAGTCGCGGGCGGGCAGGCTGGCCAGGGTGAAGCGGCTGCGGCCGGCCTGCACGGTGACCTTGTCCCCGGACTGCGACACCGTGACCTTGCTGCCGTCGGGCAGGGCACGAACGATGTCGAACAGCTTGCGGGCCGGGATCGTGGTCTCGCCGTCCTGGGCATCGTCGACCGCCTGCCGGGCGACCATCTCGACTTCGAGGTCGGTACCGGTGAGCGAGAGTTGCCCGCCCTGGACCTGCACCAGCAGGTTGGCGAGCACGGGCAGCGCCTGCCGGCGCTCGACGACGTTGACGACCTGCGCCAACGGTTTCAGGAAGACTTCGCGTTGCAGGCTGAAGCGCATGCGGACCCCTTGGCGTTTGACGAGCGTGCCTTCGACGAGCGTGCCAGGCTTTGAATGGATGGATAAATCAAGAACATTGGTGGAGCTTGTGTCGCAAAAAACCGGTGATAAGCCACCTAACCGATTGTTGTAACTGGATTTTTACGAGCGCTTCGGCTGTGGGCGGAGGCCGCCGCAAGCCTTGCGCAAGCTGTGGACAAGTTTCGGTGCCCGATGCCCGGGGCCGGTTTGTCCACAGGTTTTCCCCGCGCCGTCCAACCCTTTGTCCCGCCTGGTCGCAGGCTCATTCGCTGAGCTTGCGGACCAGCTTGTCCCAATCTTCTCGCAGCTTGCCGTCGGTCTGCAGCAGGCTTTTCACCTGGCGGCAGGCGTGGAGCACGGTCGTGTGGTCGCGACCGGCGAAGGCATCGCCGATCTCGGGCAGGCGGTGCTCGGTCAGGTCCTTGGCCAGCGCCATCGCCATCTGGCGCGGGCGGGCCAGCGAACGCGTCCGCCGTTTCGACAACAAGTCCTTGATCTGCAGGCCGTAGTAGTCTGCCACGACCTTCTGGATGTTGGCGATGCCGATCGCCTGCTGCTGCGCGCGCAACAGGTCGCGCAGCGTCTCCTGCGCGAACTCCGCGGTGATCGCGCGGCCGGTGAAGTTCGCGCGCGCGGCCAGCGTGTTGAGCGCGCCCTCGAGGTCGCGCACGTTCGAGCGCATCTTCTTCGCGATCAGGTTGGCGACGTCGTCGGGGATCACGGTGCCGCGCTCGCGCGCCTTCGACAGCACGATCTGCGCGCGCGTCTCGAAATCCGGCGGATCGATCGCGACCGACAGGCCCCATCCCAGGCGCGATTTCAGCCGCGGTTCCAGGCCTTCCACTTCGCGCGGATAGCGGTCGCAGGTCAGGATGATCTGCTGCTTGCCGTCGAACAGCGCGTTGAAGGTATGGAAGAACTCCTCCTGCGTGCGGTCCTTGCCGGCGAAGAACTGGATGTCGTCGATCAGCAACGCGTCGATGCCCTGGAACTGGCGCTTGAACGCTTCCATGCCGCCGCTGGTCTTGTCGTACAGCGCCTTGGTGAAGGCGCTCATGAACTGCTCCGAGCGCATGTACATCACGCGCATGCCGGGGCGGTTCGCGCGCATCGCGTTGCCGGCGGCGAACATCAGGTGGGTCTTGCCCAGGCCGGTGCCGCCGTACAGCAGCAGCGGGTTGTGCGCGCGGTCGCCGGGCTTCTGCGCCGCCTGCCAGGCCGCGGCGCGGCCGAGCTGGTTGCTGCGGCCCTCGACGAAATTCTCGAAGGTGTAGTGGTTGTCCAGGTGGCCCTGGAAATCGTCGGCGGCCGCGCGCTCGGCGACACCCGCGCCGGCGGAGGTGGAGGCAGGCTGGGCGGGTGCGGCGCGGCGCAGCGAGCCGATTTCCAGGCTCACCTCGCTGCTGCCGGCGAAATGCGCGAGCAGCTCGCGGATCCGGGCCAGGTAGCGGTCGCGGACCTCGTCGCGGACGAAGGCGTTCGGCGCATAGAGCACGTACCCGTCGTCGCGCGCGCTGGCCTGGAGCGGCTTCAGCCAGGTGTGGACGTCCTCCGCCGGGAGTTCGGCTTCGAGGCGCTCGAGACAGCGGGGCCAGGCATCCATGAAAACGGGGGCATCAATCCGGTGAGCGATCGGTCGGCTGGCCGGCGGAAGCGCGTTGCGCACCACCCTGGGGCGGTGCATTGCGGGTTTCGCCGGAAGACGGGCAGCGTATCATCGCGGCCCTGCGGCCGGGGACGCACGAATGGACCGGTCGCGACCGGGGTCCGCGCGGCGGAAGCTTCGGTTGACACCCACCCCTGCGGACCGCTAAAATTTCCAGTCTTTTCTGTCGGTTGAACCCTTCGAGCCCGCCATGGCCACCAAGCGCACCTACCAGCCCAGCAACCTCAAGCGCAAGCGCGACCACGGCTTCCGTGCCCGCATGAAGACCGCCGATGGCCGCAAGGTCCTGGCCCGTCGTCGTGCCAAGGGTCGCAAGCGCCTCTGCGCCTGATCCGCGCGGCCGCAGCCGCCGGCCGATGCCTTCCCAGCACAGCTTCCCGCCCGCCGCGCGCGTTCGCGCGTCGGCCGAGTACGGCCGCGTCTTCGACGGCGGCCGGCGTCATTCCGCGCCTGCCCTGAGCCTGCACTGGCTGCGTGACGCGCAGCCGGCGCGCCTGGGCCTGGCCGTCTCGCGCAAGGTCGATCCCGACGCGGTCGGCCGCAACCGCATCAAGCGCCAGTTGCGCGAGCAGTTCCGCCATCTGCGCGCCGCACTGCCGCCCGGCGCCTACGTCCTGGTCGCCCGCCCGCCCGCCGCCACCCTCTCCAATCCCGCCCTTCGCGCCGCATTCCTCGCGCTGCTTCAGCGCGCCGGCGCGTTGCCCCCCGCGGACCCGGCCGGCACAATGCCCGGCTGTCCTTCGCCGTCCCCCATGTTGCCTTCCGAATGAACCAGACCCGCACCTTCCTGATCTTCGCCTGGCTCATGGTGGCGACCCTGCTGTTCATGGCGTGGGAGAGCGACAAGGCCCCCCGGCCCCCCGCGACCGACGCGGCGACGACCCAGGCCGCGGCGCCGGTTGCAGGCGGCGCCGACAGCACCGTCCCGTCCGCATCCGCCGCCGGAACCGTTCCGCAGGGCCATGCCGCCCCGACCATGCAGGCGCCCGCCGCCACGGCGGCCGCGCCCTCGGCGCCGGCGGTGACGGTCACCACCGACGTGCTGCGCGTGGTGCTCGACGGCGGCGCGGTCCGCGAGGCCGACCTGCTCGCCTATCCGCAGACGGCCACCCCCGGCGCCGCGCCGGTGCGGCTGTTCGCTTCGGACGCCGCGCACTTCTACCAGGCGCAGAGCGGCTGGGTGAGCACGACGAACGCGGCGCCGAGCCACGAAGCGGGCTTCCTGCCCGTCGGCGGCCAGCGCGCGTACGCGCTCCCCGCCGGCGCCGAGCGCGTGGAGGTGCCGTTCCAATGGACCGGCCCCGACGGCGTGACCATCCGCCGCACCTATGTGTTCACCCGCGGCAGCTACGCGGTGCAGGTGCGCGACGAGGTCGCCAACGCGGGCGCCAAGCCGTGGCAGGGCTTCGTCTACCGCCAGCTCGAGCGCGTGCCGCCGGCGGTGAAGTCGGGCTTCACCCATCCCGAGTCCTACAGCTTCCACGGTTCGGCGTGGTTCGGCGCCGGCGACGGTTTCGAGAAGCGGAAGTTCGCGAAGTACGAGGAAGGCGGCAGCGTCGACGCCGCGGTGACCGGCGGCTGGATCGCGATGCTGCAGCACCACTTCTTCTCGGCGTGGATTCCCGGCGACAGGGACCAGGGCAAGTTCTCGCTGGCCGCGCCGCGCGTCGGCGGCGCGATGCACGCGGTGATCCGCGACGTCGGCCCCGGCGTGTCGGTGGCGCCGGGCGCGAGCGCGCAGACGACGGCGCGGCTGTGGGTCGGCCCGAAGCTGGTGAAGCAGATCCAGGCGGAGCACGTGCCCGGCCTCGAGCGCGCCGTCGACTTCAGCAGCTACGCGTGGCTGGCGTGGATCGCCGAGCTGCTGTTCGCCGTGCTCGCGTTCGTGCACGGCCTGGTCGGCAACTGGGGCTGGGCGATCATCGGCCTGGTCGTGATCGTCAAGGCGCTGATGTTCCCGTTGTCGGCGGCGCAGTACAAGTCGATGGCCAAGATGCGCCGCTTCCAGCCGCGCATCGAGCAGCTCAAGGAGCGCTACGGCGACGACAAGCAGAAGTTCCAGATGGCGATGATGGAGCTGTACAAGAAGGAGAAGATCAACCCGGTCGGCGGCTGCCTGCCGCTGCTGGTGCAGATGCCGATCTTCCTCGCCCTGTACTACACGCTGCTGGAATCGGTGGAGCTGCGCCAGGCGCCGTGGATCGGCTGGATCCACAACCTCACCGCGCCGGATCCGTACTTCATCCTGCCGGTGATCAACATCGCGGTGACGTGGGCGACGCAGAAGCTGTCGCCCGCCACGATCGCCGACCCGATGCAGCGCAAGATGATGCAGATCATGCCGGTGGCCATGGGCGTGATGTTCGCGTTCTTCCCGGCGGGCACGGTGCTGTACTGGGTCACCAACGGCAGCCTCGGCCTGCTGCAGCAGTGGTGGATGACGCGCAAGTACGGCGGGACGGCGAAGCCGGCCTGACGGACGGCGCGGCGCGGGAGGCGGTATCGACGCGGTCGGCGCCAGCGGCGGGGAATCGACGGACGCGGCCGACACGATCGCCGCGGTCGCCACCGCGGCGGGCGCGGCGGGCGTCGGCATCGTGCGGCTGTCCGGGCCGCGCAGCCACGCGATCGCGGCGGCGCTGTGCGGTCGCGCGCTGCGCCCGCGGCACGCGCACCACGCGCGCTTCCTCGATGCCGACGGCGAAGCGATCGACGACGGCATCGCGCTGCGCTTCGACGCGCCCCGCAGCTACACCGGCGAGGACGTGGTCGAGCTGCAGGCGCACGGCAGCCGCGTCCTGCTGCAGCGCCTGGTCGAGCGCTGCTGCGAGCTCGGCGCGCGCCCCGCGCGGCCCGGCGAATTCAGTGAACGCGCCTTCCGCAACGGCCGCCTGGACCTCGCCCAGGCCGAAGCGGTCGCCGACCTCATCGCCGCCGGCGACCTGGCCGCCGCGCGCGCCGCCCGCCGCTCGCTCGACGGCGTGTTCTCGGATCGCGTCGACGCGCTCGGCGACGGCCTGCTCGCGCTGCGCGTGCACGTCGAGGCCGCGATCGATTTCAGCGACGAACCGATCGAAGCGCTCGGCCTCGACACGGTCGCCGCGCGCCTCGCGGCGCTCGCCGGGGAACTCGACGCGGTGCTCGACGCCGCCGCGCGCGGGCAGCGCCTGCGCGACGGCCTGCACGCGGTGATCGTCGGCCCGCCGAACGCGGGCAAGAGCTCGCTGCTCAACGCGCTGGCCGGCAGCGAGCGCGCCATCGTCACCGACATCGCGGGGACCACCCGCGACCTGCTCGTCGAATCCATCCGCAGCGACGGCGTCGAGCTCACCCTGGTCGACACCGCCGGCCTGCGCGACGGCGGCGACGCGATCGAACGCGAGGGCATGCGCCGCGCGCGCGCCGAACTCGAACGCGCCGACCTGGCGATCGTCGTGCTCGACGCCCGTGCGCCGGACGCGGGCCGGGCGGCGGTCG
>JBQCJF010000004.1:0-4649 GCA_051953015.1 Luteimonas sp. | reverse complement strand
CGCTGGTGGGCCGGATCGCGGCGACGCTCGACGGCTCCGGCTGGGACGCGCTGCCGCCGGCGCCGCGCGACTACGCGCGCCGCGTGACCCTCGCATGGGCGCTGCTGCTGGCCGCGCTGGCGGCCGTCGACCTGGTGCTCGCCCTGTTCGCGGTGCCCGGCGGGCTGTTCGCCCAGCTCGGGGTCCGCGCGCCGTTCGCCGTCGCCGAGTCGCACTGGTCGTGGTTCGCGAACGTCGGCGACTACGTCGTGATCGGAGGCTTCATGCTCGCCGAGTCCGCCTGGCGCCGGCACCGCTTCCCGGAGCGCGTGCACGGCTTCTGGACGTTCCTGCGGCGCATGGCGCGGCTGGGCCCCGCGTTCTGGCGCGAGGCGCTGCGGTGAGCGCCGCGCGCTTCGTCGTCGATGCTGGACATCCCGCGCTCGACGGCCACTTCCCCGGCCGCCCGATCGTGCCGGGCGTGCTGCTGCTGGCGCGGGTGCAGGCGGCGATCGAGGCGGCGCACGGCCCGCTCGGCGCGTTGCGCCTGCCGCAGGTGAAGTTCGTTCGCCCGCTGCTGCCGGGCGAGGCGGCGCGCATCGAGCTCGAATCCATCGCAGCGGAAGCCGGCGGACGCTGGCGCTTCCGCGTCCTGCGCGAGGCCGACGACGTCCTGCTCGCCGCCGGCGAGTTCGCCGCCGCGGGAAGCGCCGCGGCATGAGCGCGCGCTGGAAGCAGCGGCCGGAAGGCGGCGGGATGTTCGCCATCCGCCTGATCCGCGCGATCGGGCGGCATGGCGGGCGCCGCCTCGGCCGCGCCTGCCTGTATCCGATCACGCTGTACTTCTTCCTGCGCCGCGGCCCCGAGCGCCGCGCCTCGCGCGCATGGCTGTCGCGCGCGCTCGGCCGGCGTGCGACGGCGCTGGACGTGGCGCGCCACATCCACACGTTCGCGGCCACGATCCTCGACCGCATCTTCCTGCTGTCCGGCGAGCTGCAGCGCTTCGCGATCGCCGTCGAGGGCGTGCCCGGACTCGACGCGCAGCTGCGGTCGGGGCGGGGCGTGCTGCTGTTCGGCTCGCACCTGGGCAGCTTCGAGGCCCTGCGCGCGCTGGCCGCCGCGCGGCCCGGGCTCGGCGTACGCGTGGTGCTCGACAAGGGCCACAACCCGGCGATGACCCAGCTGCTCGATGCGCTGAACCCGCAGGTGGCGGCCGCGGTGATCGACGCCGGCCAGCCCGGCACCGACCTGCTGCTGGCCATCGGCGAGGCGCTCGCGCAGGGCGACATCGTGGCCCTGCTGGTGGACCGCGCCCAGCCCGGCGAACCGGCCCTGCAGGCGCCGTTCATGGGCGCCCCGGCGCCCTTCCCGCTGGCGCCCTGGCAGCTGGCGACGGTGCTCGGGGTGCCGGTGGTGCTGGCGTTCGGGCTCTACCGGGGCGGCAACCGCTACGATCTGCGCTTCGAGCCGTTCGCGGACGGCGAGCAGGTCCCGCGGCCGCGGCGCCAGGCGCACGTGGCCGCGCTCATCCGCCGTTACGCCGCGCGGCTCGAAGATCTCGCCGGGCAATTCCCCTACAACTGGTTCAATTTCTATGACTATTGGGAAAGCGGCAGCGGCGCGCGCGAAGGCCACGTTGGCGGCCCTGGTGTGGACGTCGTTGGCGCGGGCGGCGCCGGCGCCGGCGACCGCGCGTCCTGAGGGCGCCGCGGCTGCGGCCGCCGCGCAGGGCGCAGCGGCGCCCGATCCGGCCTGGATCCTGGCGCGGATCGCGCGGCCGGCGCCGAGCCGCACGCCCTTCGTCGAGCTGCGGGGATCGAAGCTGCTGAAGTCGCCGCTGCGGATCTCGGGCGAATACCGCCATCCGGATGCGGCCACGCTGGTGCGCGAGGTGCGCGCGCCGTATGCGGAGACGACGACGATCCGCGCCGGCGAAGCGACGATCGAGCGGCCCGGCAAGGCGCCGCGCCGCGTGTCGCTCGCGCGCTATCCGGAACTCGCGGGCCTGCAGGCGACGTTCGGCGCCGTGCTCGCCGGCGACGCCACGGCGCTGCGGCGCCACTACCGCATCGAGAGCGAGGGCCGCCGCGAGGCGTGGCGGCTGCGGATGACGCCGCTCGACGCGGCGGTCGCACGGCGCGTGCGCGGGATCGAGCTGCATGGCCGCGGCGCCGAACTGCGCTGCATCGAGACCGAGCCCGCGGGCGACGCCGCGGTCCAGCGCACGCTGCTCGCCGGCGCCGCGCGCGACGCCGCCAGCGCCGGCGACGAGGCCGCGATCGCGGCGCTCTGCGGCGACGGCGGGGAATGAGCGCAGCGCGGCGCCTGCTGCTCGCGCTGGCCTGGCTGGCGCTGCTGCTCGCCGCCGGCGCGTGGATCGGTGCGCGCCTGCAGGTCACCGGCGACCTGCGCGAATTCATGCCCGCGCCGCGTACGCCGGCGCAGAAGCTGCTCATCGAGGAAATGGGCGAAGGCCCCGGTTCGCGCCTGCTGCTGGTCGCGCTGTCGGGCGCGGACCCGGCGACGCTGGCGAAGCAGTCGCAGGCGCTGCGCGCGCGGCTTGCGTCGTCGCCGCTGTTCGCCGTCGCGGAGAACGGCGGCGCGGGGCTCGATGCGATTCCGGAACGGCTGCGACCGTACCGCTACCTGTTGTCGGACACGCTCGACCACGCGCCGCTGGACGCGGCGACGCTGGCGGACGCGTTGCAGTCGCGCGTCGAGGATCTCGGCTCGCCGGCCGCCGCGCTCGTCGAGCCATTGATCGCGTCCGACCCGACGCTGGAAACGCTCAAGCTCGCCGAAGCCTGGCAGCCGCCAGCCGCGCCGCAGCGCATGTACGGCGTGTGGTTCGACCGCGCCGGCCGGCAGGCGCTGCTGCTCGCGCAGACCCGCGCGCCCGGCTTCGATCCGGACGGGCAGCAGGCCGCGCTCGACGCGTTGCGCGCCGCGTTCGCCGCGGTGTCCGCCGGGACGCAAGGCCGCATGGAAGCGACCGGGCCCGGTCCGTTCTCGGTGGAAGTCGCCTCGCGCACGCGCCGCGAGGCCGGCTGGATCGGCACCGTCGACACGATCAGCCTGGTGCTGCTGCTGTGGTTCGCGTACCGCAGCTGGAAGGCGCCGCTGCTCGGCGTGCTGCCGCTGGCGAGCGCGGGCCTCGCCGGCCTCGGCGCGGTGGCGGCGCTGTTCGACGGCGTGCACGGCATCACCGTCGCGTTCGGCTTCACCCTGATCGGCGTCGTGCAGGACTATCCGATCCACCTCTTCAGCCACCAGCGCGCGGGCCTGGCGCCGCGCGAAGGCGCGCGCCTGCTGTGGCCGACGCTCGCGACGGGCGTGGTCTCGACCTGCATCGCCTACGTCACCTTCCTCGCGTCCGGCGTCGAAGGCCTGCAGCAGCTCGCCGTGTTCACGATCAGCGGCCTCGCGACGGCGGCGCTGGCGACGCGCTTCCTGCTGCCCGCGCTGCTCGATCCGGTCCCGGCGCGCGACGCGGCGGAATCGCGCGCGCTGGCCCGGCTGTGGACGCGGATCGAACGCCTGCCGCGTCCGCGCGCCGCCGCGCTCGTCGTGTTCGCGGCGCTCGCCGTGGCGGTCGTGGCGTTGGCGCCCGGCGCGACCTGGCAGAACGACCTGTCGAAGCTCGCGCCGGTGCCCGCCGTGGCGCTGCGGCGCGACACCCAGTTGCGCGGCGAGCTCGGTTCGCCGGACGTGCGCTACGTCGTCGCGCTGCAGGCGCCGGATGCGGAAGGCGCGCTGCGCCGCGCCGAAGGCCTGCGCCCGGTGCTCGACGCGCTGGTGCAACGCGGCGCGATTTCCGGCTACGACAGCGCCGCGCGCTACCTGCCGAGCGCGGCCGTGCAGCGCGCGCGCCAGGCGGCGCTGCCGGACGAGGCGACGCTGCGCGCCGCGCTCGCGCAGGCGTTGGCCGGCAGTCCCTTCCGCGCCGATGCGTTCGAGCCTTTCATCGCCGACGTCGCCGCCGCGCGCAAGGCGCCGCCGCTGGCCGCGCGCGCCCTCGCCGGCACGCCGCTCCCCGCCGGCGTCGGCGGCCTGCTGCTGGAACGCGAAGGCCACGCGACCGCGCTCGTCTCGCTCACCGGCCTCGCCCAGCCCGACGAAGTCGCGCGCACCGTGCGCGCGAACGGCGCGCAGCTGCTCGACCTGAAGCAGGCTTCCGAATCGCTGGTGGTGGCCTACCGCGACCGCGTCCTGCTCGCGCTCGCCGCCGCCGCGCTGCTGCTCGCGGCGACGGTGTGGATCGCGTTGCGCAGCCGCCGGCGCGCGCTGCGCGTGCTGGTGCCGATGGCGCTGTCGACGCTGCTGGTGCTGGCGGTGCTGCGCGGCTGCGGCGTCGAGCTGAACCTGTTCCACCTCGTCGCGCTGGTGCTCGGCGCCGGCCTCGGCCTCGACTACGCGCTGTTCTTCGAGCACGCCGGCGACGACCGCGGCGAGCAGCTGCGCACCCTGCACGCGGTGATCGTCTGCAGCCTGACCACGCTGCTGGTGTTCGTGCTGCTGGCGCTGTCGTCGATCCCGGTGCTGCGCGCGATCGGCAGCACCGTGGCGCTGGGCGTGGTCGCCAATTTCGCGTTCGCGCTGCTGCTGGCGCGCGAACCCGCGTCGCGCGCGCCGGCCGCGGTCGCCGTGGCGCGCCCCGGGCGCGCCGCCTG
>JBQCJF010000003.1:0-5084 GCA_051953015.1 Luteimonas sp. | reverse complement strand
GCCTGCGCGCCGACCTCGCGCGCGGGCGCGGCCGGCGCGGCGGTGCCGTCGGGCGCCCGCGGCAGGCGCACCACGAACTCGCTGCCGCGGCCCGGGCCGGCGCTGCGCGCCTCCACGGTGCCGCCGTGCATGCCCACCAGCTGGCGCACGAGGGTCAGGCCGATGCCGAGCCCGCCGCCCGCGCGGTCGGCCGCGGCGTGGGCCTGCACGAACATCTCGAAGATGCTGCGCGCCTGGGCCTCGTCCAGGCCGATGCCCTGGTCGCGGACCAAGACTTCGATCGCGTCCCCGTCGGCGCGCGCGCAGACCGCGATCGGGCTGCCGGCGTCGGAATACTTGGCGGCGTTGTTCAGCAGGTTGGCGAACACCTGCGACAGGCGCGCGGCGTCGCCGTCCAGCACCAGCGCCTCGTCCGGCAGGTCGACACGCAATTCGTGCCGGCCGTGGCGGAGCACCGGGTGCGCGGTCTCGATCGCGGAATCGAGCACCTCGCGCAGCGTGGTCGGCGTGCGCCGCAGCTCGAGCTTGTCCTGGGTGACGCGGGCGACGTCGAGCAGGTCGTCGATCATCCGCACCAGCAGCGCCAGCTGGCGTTCCATCAGGCCCTGCAGCGGATCGGCCGCGGCGGCGGTCTCGGAAAGGCGGCGCACGTTCACCGCGTTGAGCAGCGGCGCGAGCGGATTGCGCAGTTCGTGGGCGAGGGTGGCGAGGAACTCGTCCTTGCGGCGGTCGGCCTCGCGCAGTCGCTCGACCAGCCCGGCGAGTTCCGCGTTGGCGCTGCGCAGCGACTCGTTGAGCTGGCCGAGTTCGCGCGCCTTCTCGGCCTCGAGGGCGGCGTTCGCGCGGCGCAGCTCGCGGCGCTTGCGGTACAGCTCGGCCAGGACCACGACCTTGCTGCGCAGGATCTCCGGGATCACAGGCACCATCACGTAGTCGACGGCGCCGAGCTTGTAGCCGCGCAGCCGGTCCATGTCGGTGACGTTGACCGCGGTGACGAAGATGATCGGCGTCTTCTCGAAGCGCGGATGCTGGTGGATCATGTGCGCGGTCTCGAAGCCGTCGAGCCCCGGCATGTTCACGTCGAGCAGGATGACGGCGTACTCGTCCTCCATCAGCAGCTTCAGCGCTTCCTCGCCGGACGACGCTTCGACCAGGCGCTCGCCGAGCGGCTCGAGGATGGCGCGGTACGTGAGCAGCCGGCCCGGCTGGTCGTCGACCAGCAGGATGTTGACCGGCGCGGCGCCGGTCGCGGCGTCCTCCTGCGGGATCAACGGTGCAGCCACTGGCGCAGCACCCCGAGCAGCTGGTCGGTGACGACCGGCTTGGCCAGGTAGTCGGACGCGCCGGCCTCGAGGCACTTCTCCCGGTCGCCCTTCATCGCCTTGGCGGTGAGCGCGACGATCGGCAGCGCCCGCGCGTCGGGATCCTCGCGGATCGCGCGCATCGTGTCGTAGCCGTCCATGCCCGGCATCATGATGTCCATGAGCACCAGGTCGATGGCGTCGTCGCCCGCGACCTTCTCGATCGCCTCCTGGCCGGTGCCGGCGGTGACCACGTCCATGCCGTGGCGCTCCAGCACGCTCGACAGCGCGAAGATGTTGCGCACGTCGTCGTCCACGACCAGCACGCGCTTGTCGCGCAGCGTCTCGTCCGACTCGTGCAGCCGCTGGACCATGCGCCGCTTGGCCGGCGGCAGGTCGGCGACGACGCGGTGCAGGAACAGCGCGGTTTCGTCGAGCAGGCGTTCCGGCGACTCCACGCCCTTGATCACCACCGACTTCGCCGCCTTCTTGAGCTTGCGGTCCTCGTCGGCGGTGAGGTCCTTGCCCGTGAACACCACGATCGGCAGGTCCTGCAGCTGCGGCAGCTCCTGGATGCGGTCGAGCAGCTCGAAGCCGGTCATGTCGGGCAGCCGCAGGTCGAGCACGGCGCAGTCGTAGCCGCCCTCGCGCAGCTTCTCCAGCGCTTCCTCGCCGCTGCCGACGGTGTCGATGGCGACGTCGTCGTGCCGGATCAGTTCCTCGATGCTCATCCGCTCGGCGTCGTCGTCCTCGACCACCAGCAGCTTCTTGACCCGCGGCAGCGTGTACTCCTTGATCCGCTGCAGCGCCGCGGCGATCGACTCGTTGTCGGACGGCTTGGCGAGGTAGGAGAAGGCGCCGCGCTCGATGCTGTGGTGGCGCTCCTCCTCGACCGTGACCACCTGCACCGGGATGTGGCGCGTGGCCGGATCCTGCTTGAGGCGCGCGAGCACGGTCCAGCCGAGCATGTCCGGCAGGAAGATGTCGAGCGTCACCGCGCTCGGCCGGTACTCGCGCACCAGGCGCAGCGCGTCCGCGCCGCGGCCCGCCACGAGGACCTTGAAGCCGAGCGAGCGCGCGTGGTCGCGCAGCACCGCGGCGTAGCGGGCGTCGTCCTCGACCACCAGCAGCGAGGGATCGCCGGGCTCCAGCTCGGCACGGTCGTCCTCGACCTCGACCGCGGGCTCGCGGATCGATTCCGCGCGCGGCATCGGCAGCGCCGGTCGCGCCGGGCGCGCGCTCGCGTCGTCAGGGGCCGCGCCCATGTAATGAAGCGGCAGGTACAGCGTGAACGTGCTGCCCTTGCCCGGCGCGCTTTCGAGCTTCAGCTCGCCGCCGAGCAGGCCCGCGATCTCGCGGCTGATCGCCAGGCCCAGGCCGGTGCCGCCGTACTTGCGCGAGGTGCCGGCGTCGGCCTGCTGGAACGCCTCGAACACGATGCGCTGCTTCTCCGAGGAGATGCCGATGCCGGTGTCGGTGACCGCGAACGCCACCACCGTCGGCGTGGTGTCGAGCACCGGGTGGCCCGGTGTCCAGCCGCTCCGGGCGACGCGCGCCGCGAGCCGCACGCTGCCCTGGTCGGTGAACTTGAACGCGTTCGACAGCAGGTTCTTGAGGATCTGCTGCAGCCGCTTCGGATCCGAGTTGAGCGCCGCGCCGAGCTCCGGCGCGAAGTCCACCGAGAACTCGAGGTGACGGCGCTCGGCCTCGTGGCGGAAGCCGCGGTCCATGTTCTCGCGCAGGTGCGCGAACGAAATGTCCTCGCTGTCCACCGTGACGGTGCCGGACTCGATCTTGGACAGGTCGAGGATGTCGCTGATCAGGTGCAGCAGGTCGGTGCCGGCGGCGTGGATGGTCTTGGCGAACTCGACCTGGCGCGAGGTCAGGTTGGTGTCCGCGTTCTCCGCGAGCTGCTGGCCCAGGATCAGGATCGAGTTCAGCGGCGTGCGCAGCTCGTGCGACATGTTCGCGAGGAATTCGGACTTGTAGCGCGAGGTGAGCGCGAGCTCCGCGGCCTTCTCCTCGAGCGCGCGGCGGGCGTGCTCGATCTGCTGGTTCTTCTGCTCCACCTCGGCCTTCTGCTCGGCGAGCAGGGCGGCCTTGAGCGCGATGTCCTCGTTGGTCTGCTGCAGCTCCTTCTGCTGCGACTGCAGCTCGGGGGCGAGCTGCTGCGACTGCGACAGCAGGTGCTCGGTGCGCATCGTCGCCTCGATCGTGTTCAGCACGATGCCGATCGAGCCCGACAGCTGTTCCAGGAAGGTCCGCTGCGCGTCGGTGAACTCGCCCAGCGAGGCGAGCTCGATCACCGCCTTGACCTGGTCCTCGAACAGCACCGGCAGCACGATCACGCTGCGCGGCACGGCGTTCAGCAGGCCGGACTCGATGTTCACGGTGCCCGGCGGCACGTCGTCCACCAGGATCAACCGCGCCTGCTCGGCGCACTGGCCGACCAGGCCTTCGCCGAAGCGCAGCATGCGCGCGGCGGGCGAGTGGTCGGCGGCCGCGTAGCCGGCGAGCTGGCGCAGGCGGCGGCCGTCGTCGCCCGTGCCGGCCGCCGGGTATTCCTCGACGACGTAAATCAGGCCCTGCTGCGCCTCGACCAGCGGCGCGAGCTCCGACAGCAGCATGCGGCCGAGGGTGAGCAGGTCGCGCTGGCCCTGCATCATGTCGGAGAACTTCGCGAGGTTGGTCTTCAGCCAGTCCTGCTCGCGATTGGACTCGGTGGTGGCACGCAGCGTGCCGATCATCGAGTTCATGTTGTCCTTCAGGTCGGCCAGTTCGCCGCGCACGTCCACGGTGATGGATCGCGTCAGGTCGCCCTGGGTCACGGCGGTCGCGACCTCGGCGATCGCGCGCACCTGCGTGGTGAGGTTCGCCGCGAGCTGGTTCACGTTCGCGGTGAGGTCTTCCCAGATGCCCGCGGTGCCGGGCACCTTGGCCTGGCCGCCGAGGCGGCCCTCGACGCCGACCTCGCGCGCGACCGTCGTCACCTGGTCGGCGAAGATCGCGAGCGTGCCGGTCATCGCGTTGATGGTGTCGGCGAGCTCGGCGATCTCGCCCTTCGCCTCGACCGTCAGCTTCTTGTGCAGGTCGCCGTTCGCCACCGCCGTCACCACGCGCGCGATGCCGCGCACCTGGGCGGTGAGGTTGGTCGCCATCGAGTTGACGTTGTCGGTGAGGTCCTTCCAGGTGCCGGCGACGCCGGGCACCTGCGCCTGGCCGCCGAGCTTGCCCTCGGTGCCGACCTCGCGCGCCACGCGCGTCACCTCGGCGGCGAAGCCGTTGAGCTGGTCCACCATCGTGTTGATGGTGTCCTTGAGCTGCGCGATCTCGCCCTGCGCGTCGACGGCGATCTTGCGCGACAGGTCGCCCTTCGCCACCGCGGTCGTGACCTCGGCGATGTTGCGGACCTGCGAGGTCAGGTTCGACGCGAGCGAGTTGACGTTGTCGGTGAGGTCCTTCCAGGTGCCGGCGACGCCGGGCACCTGCGCCTGGCCGCCGAGCTTGCCCTCGGTGCCGACCTCGCGCGCCACGCGCGTCACTTCCGAGGCGAAGCCGTTGAGCTGGTCGACCATCGTGTTGATGGTTTCCTTCAGCTGCAGGATCTCGCCGCGCACGTCCACCGCGATCTTGCGCGAGAGGTCGCCGCGGGCGACGGCGGTGGTGACCTCGGCGATGTTGCGCACCTGGCCGGTGAGGTTGGAGGCCATGGAATTGACGTTTTCGGTGAGGTCCTTCCAGGTGCCGGCAACACCCGGCACCTGCGCCTGGCCGCCGAGCTTG
>JBQCJF010000002.1:0-23498 GCA_051953015.1 Luteimonas sp. | reverse complement strand
CTCCATGGATGGATTCACGGCGGTCCCCGAACCGGACCCCTCGCATCCCCGGCGACCCCGCCCGAAGCCACAAAAAAAGCCGGCGCGAGGCCGGCTTTTCGATGATGCATCGTCGCGCGGGAGTCAGCGCTTCGCGGAGGGGAGGTAGTCGCGCGAGGCGTGGCCGGTGTAGATCTGGCGCGGACGCCCGATCTTCGCCTCCGGATCCTCCTGCTGCTCCAGCCAGTGCGCCACCCAGCCCGCGGTGCGCGCGATCGCGAACATCACCGTGAACATCTCGGTCGGGATGCCCAGCGCCTTGTAGATGATGCCGGAGTAGAAATCGACGTTCGGGTAGAGCTTGCGCTGCACGAAGTAGTCGTCCTTCAACGCGGCTTCCTCGAGCTTCATCGCGACGTCGAGCAGCGGATCGTTGACGCCGAGCTCGGCCAGCACCTCGTGGCACATCTCGCGGATGATCTTCGCGCGCGGGTCGAAATTCTTGTACACGCGGTGGCCGAAGCCCATCAGGCGGAAGCCCGATTCCTTGTCCTTGGCCTTGTCGACCGCGGACTGCACATGCTTCGCGTCGCCGATCTCGGCGAGCATCTTCAGCACCGCCTCGTTGGCGCCGCCGTGCGCCGGGCCCCACAGCGCGGCCACGCCCGCGGCCACGCAGGCGTACGGGTTGGCGCCGGTCGAGCCGACAAGGCGCACGGTCGAGGTCGACGCGTTCTGCTCGTGGTCGGCGTGCAGGATGAACAGCAGGTCGAGCGCGCGCGCGGCCACCGGCTTCAGCACCAGCGGCTCGCTCGGCACCTCGAACATCATGTGCAGGAAGCGGTCGACGTACTCGAGGTTGTTGCGCGGATAGCGCAGCGGCCAGCCGATCGAGTGGCGATAGCACGCGGCGGCGATCGTCGGCACCTTCGCGATCAGGCGGATCGCGGCCAGGCGGCGCTGCTCCGGATCCTCGAGGTCGAGCGTGTTGTGGTAGAAACTCGCCATCGAGCCGAGCATGCCGACCGCCATCGCCATCGGGTGCGCGTCGTGGCGGAAGCCGCCGAGGAAGCTCTTGAAGGCCTCGTGCATCATCATGTGATGCGTGACCTCGTTCTCGAACTTCGAGAACTCCGCCGCCGACGGCAGCTCGCCGTTCATCAGCAGGTAGGCGACCTCGAGGAAGTTCGACTGCTTGGCGAGCTGCTCGATCGGGTAGCCGCGGTACAGCAGCACGCCGGCGTCGCCGTCGATGTAGGTGATCGCGGACTTGCAGGCGGCGGTGGCGGTGAAGCCCGGGTCGTAGGTGAAGCAGCCGGTTTCCTTCGGCAGCTTCGCGATGTCGATGCACGGGTTGCCGAGCGTGCCGGTCTGCACCGGCAGGACCACGGACTTGTCGGCGGCGGCCAGGGTCACCTGGTCGAGGGAAGGCTGGGACACGGTTGTCGCTCCTCGATGCGACGCGCCGGTCTTCGCTCGCCGACGCGCAAGGGGGTCATCGGAAAGCGGGCATTATCGCACGATCCCGAAAACGCGAACGGCCGCCCGGGGGCGGCCGTCATGGCGCGGCGCCATGCGGCGCCGGCAAGCGCTTACTTGGCGTAGCGCTTCTTGAACTTGTCGATGCGGCCGCTGGTGTCCATCACCTTGTTCTGGCCGGTGTAGAACGGGTGCGTCGCCGACGAGATTTCGATCTTGATCAGCGGGTACTCGTTGCCGTCCTCCCACTTGATGGTCTCCCTGGAGGCCATGGTCGAGCGGGTCAGGAACTTGAAGTCCGAAGTGACGTCCTGGAAGACGACTTCGCGGTACTGGGGATGGATGTCGGCCTTCATGGCGGATCGGCACGTTCAGCGGAGTAAGCTGCGTATTTTAGCCGCCAGGGCCGGGCCGGCGCAAGCCGGACGGCCGTCCGTTCAGGGGACCGCCAGCGCGGCGCGGACCAGGGCCTCGAACCGGGCCCGGTCGTAGTCCATCAGGATCGCGACATTGTCCGGGCGCCCCGCCTGCCGCCGGTCCCAGTCCACCACGGTGGCCCCCCGGCACAGCCCATGGGCGAGTTCGACTGCCAGCGGGCGCTCCGCCAGCGGCGCAGCCCCCTCCGGCGCCAGCGCCAGGGCCATGGCCAGGGCGTCGGCGCAGTGCCAGTCCGCGCCGCGGCGGTCGTGGGACCACTCCCGGGTGTGGCGCGAGATCGCCTCGTAGAAGGTCGCCCGCGGCGTCCCGACCCGCATCCACTCCACCGCCCGGTCGTGGTCCAGGCCATGCCGGACCACGGCCTCCCAGTCGGCCAGCTCGATCCGCGGGAAACCGGAGAACACGATGTCGGCCGCCTCCGGGTCGAACCAGGCGTTGAACTCGGCCGACGGGGTGACGTTGCCGTGGCCGGTGACCGCCCCGCCCATCACGACGCAGCGCGCGACCCGCTGCGGAAGCGTGGGGTCGAGCTTCAGCGCCAGCGCCACGTTGGTCAGCGGGCCGAGCGCGACCAGCAGCAGCCGGCCGGCGTGTTCGTGCGAGAGGCGCAGGATCGCGAGCGCCGCATGTTCGGCTTCGGCCGCGCGCGCGGCGGGGGCATAACCGGTGTCGCCGAAGCCGTCGCGCCCGTGCACGTAGGACGCGTCCTCGGCGGCGTGCAGCAGCGGTTCGGCGCAGCCGGGGAACACCGGCACGTCGTCGCGGCCGACGACTTCGCAGAGCTTGAGCGCGTTGGAGACGGTGTGGGCGAGGCCGACGTTGCCGGCGGCGATGGTGAGGCCGACGACATCGTGGCGTTCGTCGGCGAAGGCCATGAGCAGGGCGAGCGCGTCGTCGACGCCCGGGTCGGTGTCGATCAGCAGCGGAATGCGGTCCATCAAGAAGGGGCTTTCATGCGCGCCGGTGCGGCGGGCAAGCAAAGGTACACCCGTTTCAGGCCCGAAGTGCCGCTTCGGCGCCTTTTCAGGCCGCCGCTTAGCGGGCGGCGCCGCCGACCCAGCGCGCGACGATCCGGTCGGCGACGGCCGGATCGGCTGCGAGCAGGCGATCGCCCAGCGCGTGCACCTGCGGCAGGAGGTCGGCGTCGCGGGCGAGGTCCGCGAGGCGGAACGCGGCCAGGCCGGTCTGGCGGGTGCCGAGCAGCTCGCCCGGCCCGCGCAGCGCGAGGTCCTTCTCCGCGATCTCGAAGCCGTCGCTGGTGGCGCGCATCGTTTCCAGGCGCTGCTTCGCCAGCGCCGACAACGGCGCGCGGTACAGCAGCACGCAGCTCGACGCGGCGCTGCCCCGCCCCACCCGCCCGCGCAGCTGGTGCAGCTGCGCCAGGCCGAGGCGCTCGGCGTTCTCGATGATCATCAGCGACGCGTTCGGCACGTCCACGCCGACCTCGATCACGGTGGTGGCCACGAGCAGCTGGATCGCGCCTTCCTTGAACGCGCGCATCGTCGCCTGCTTCTCGCGCGCGGGCATGCGGCCGTGCACGAGGCCGACGCGCAGCCCGGGCAGCGCCTTCGACAGCGCCTCGTGCGTCGATTGCGCCGCCTGCGCTTCCAGTTCGTCGGAATCCTCGATCAGCGTGCACACCCAGTACGCCTGGCGGCCTTCCGCGCACGCGGCGCGGATGCGCTCGACGAGTTCCGGGCGGCGCTCGGCGGCCAGCGCGACGGTCTGCACCGCCGTGCGCCCCGGGGGCAGCTCGTCGATCGCCGACACGTCGAGGTCCGCGTAGGCGGCCATCGCCAGCGTGCGCGGGATCGGCGTCGCGGTCATCACCAGCTGGTGCGGCACGCCCTCGCCCGACGCGCCCTTGTCGCGCAGGGCGAGGCGCTGGTGCACGCCGAAGCGATGCTGCTCGTCGACGATCGCCAGGGCGAGGTCGCGGAACGCCACGCCTTCCTGCATCAGCGCGTGCGTGCCCACCACCAGCTGCGCGCCACCCCCGGCGATGTCCGCCAGCGCCGTCGCGCGCGCCTTGCCGGCGACCTTGCCCGCCAGCCACGCCACGCGGACGCCGAGCGGCTCCAGCCAGGCGCGCAGGTTCGCGAGGTGCTGCTCGGCCAGCAGCTCGGTCGGCGCCCTCAGCGCGGCCTGCCGGCCGTGCCCGATCGCGACCAGCGCGGCCAGCGCGGCGACCACGGTCTTGCCGCTGCCGACATCGCCCTGCACGAGCCGCAGCATCGGCGTCGGCTGCGCGAGGTCGCCGCGGAGCTGCTCGAACACGCGGACCTGCGCACTGGTGAGCGCGAACGGCAGCGATGCGCGCAGGCGATCCGCGAGCGGCGCCGGACCGCCGAGCGCGGGCGCGGCGCGGCGCTGCAACGCGATCCGCTGGCGGCGCAGGCTCAGGTGGTGCGCGAGCATCTCCTCGAACGCGAGCCGCCGCTGCGCCGGCGCGCGGCCCTCGAGCAGCGCCGCGACGTCCGCATCCCGCGCGGGTCGGTGCACCGCGAGCAGCGCCGCGCGCAGCGACGGCAGGCCGAGGCCCGCGAGCGCATCGCCCGGCAGCAGTTCGAGGGCGGCTTCGTCCGGCAGCCGGTCGAGCGCGAGCCCGACGAGGCGCCGCACGGTCGCGGGCCCGACGCCCTCGATCGCCGGATAGACCGGGGACAGCCGTTCGTCGAGCGCGTCGTCGTCTTCCTCGCCCGCGTACAGGCGGTAGCTCGGATGCGCCATCTCCAGGCCGTGCTGGCCCGGCCGCACGCTGCCGTAGCAACGGATGCGCGTGCCCGGCACGAATTGCGCGGCCTGGGCGCCGCGGAAATGGAAGAAGCGCAGCACCAGCGTCGCGCGCGAGTCGTCGACGATGGCGACGCGCAGCGACGGGCGATAGCGGAAGCCGCGTTCGACCGCGGCGACGGTGCCTTCGACCTGCGCCGCGACGCCGGGCTGCAGCGCGCGGATCGCGGTGAGCCGGGTGCGGTCCTCGTACTGGCGCGGCAGCAGCAACCAGAGGTCCTGCACGTCGAGCAGGCCGCGCGCCGCGAGCTTCTCCGCCATGCGCGGGCCGACGCCGGGCAGCGAGGCCACGGGCGCGGCACCCGCCGCGGCGAGGGACGGCGCAGCCCGCTGGCGGCCGGCGCGCGCCACCGCCGGGGTCAGCGCACGGCCATCAGCGCAGGACCATCACCGCGTCGACCTCGAACGCGGCGCCCTTGGGCAGCGCGGACACGCCGATCGTCGAACGCGCGGGATACGGCGCCTGGAAGTACTCCGCCATCACCGCGTTGACCTGCGCGAACTGGCCGAGGTCGGTGAGGTAGAGGCCCACGCGGACGATGTCGTCGAGCGTGCCGCCGGCCGCCGCGCACACGGCCGCGAGGTTGTCGAACGCGCGTCGCGCCTGCGCGGCGATGTCGCCGCCGACGAGCTCGCCGGTCGCCGGATCGAGCGGGATCTGGCCGGAGAAATAGACGGTGTCGCCCGCGCGCGTGGCCTGGGAGTACGGGCCGATGGCGGCGGGGGCCTGGTCGCTGTGGATGGCTTGTCTTGGCATGCGGCGATCTTACAGCCGTTGCACGCCATGGACCACGGCCAGGCGGCGCACGCGCCGGATGACTTCGGCGATGTGCTTGCGGTCGCGGACCTCGATCGCGAAACGGATCGAGGCGACGTTGCTGTCGCGCTCCAGGTATTCCACGCCGTCGATGTTGGAGTCGGCCTGGGCGATGGCGGCGGCGACCTGCGCCAGCACGCCGGGGCGGTTCTCGACCTCGACCGACAGCGCGCTGTGGAAGTCGCCCGACACGTTGCGGTCCCAGCCGATCGCGACCCAGCGCTCCGGCGACTTGCGGTAGTCCGCCACGTTCGGGCAATCGAGGCGGTGCACGACGATGCCCTTGCCCGTGGTGTGGTAGCCCATGATCTCGTCGCCCGGGATCGGCAGGCAGCAGTTGGCGAAGGTGATGACGCCGCGCTCGTTGCCGGTGATCAGGATCCGGTCGCCCGGCACGTGCGCGCCCCCGACCTCGTCGTGCGGGCGGTGCGCGGCGTCGGCCGCGTCGCTTCCGCCGGCGGAGGGCGGACGCGCCGCGAGCGCGCGCGCGACCTGCGCCGGCATCCGGTTGCCGAGCGCGATCTCGGCCAGCAGCGCTTCCAGCCGCGGATAACGATGCTCGGCGAGGTAGGCGTCCAGGCGCGCCGGCGGCAGCCGGTCGAGCGATGTTTCCAGCCGCTCCAGCGCGCGATCGAGCATGCGGTGGCCGAGCTGCACCGCATCCTCGTGCTCGAGGTGCTTGAGCTGGTGGCGGATCGCGGTGCGCGCCTTGCCGGTGGCGACGAACTCGAGCCATTGCGGCTGCGGCGCCGCCGACTTCGCGGTGATCACCTCGATCTTCTGCCCGCTCGCGAGCTTGGTGCGCAGCGGCACCAGCTTCTTGTCGACGCGCGCGGCGACCGCGTGGTTGCCGACGTCGGTGTGCACCGCGTAGGCGAAATCGAGCGCGGTCGAATTGCGCGGCAGCGCGAGGATGTCGCCCTTGGGCGTGAACAGGTAGACCTCGTCCGGGAACAGGTCGACCTTCACGTTCTCCAGGAATTCCAGCGACGAGCGCGTGCCCTGCTGGCTTTCGAGCAGGCCCGCGATCCAGGAATGCGCGCGGCTGTGCGCGCTGTTGCCGCTGCCGCCGTGCTTGTACATCCAGTGCGCGGCGATGCCGCGCTCGGCGATCAGGTCCATCTCGCGGGTGCGGATCTGGACCTCGATCGGCGAGCCGTAGGGACCGAACAGCACGGTGTGCAGCGACTGGTAGCCGTTGGCCTTGGGGATCGCGATGAAGTCGCGGAAGCGCCCGTCCAGCGGCGTGTACACCGAATGCACGACGCCCAGCGCGTGGTAGCACTCGGGCACCGAGCCGACCACGATGCGGAAGCCGAACACGTCCATCACCTGGTCGAAGCTCTTCCCCTCGGCGCGCATCTTCGAATAGATGCTCCACGGCGACTTCACCCGGCCGACGAGGCGATACTCGAGCCCTTCCAGCGTGAGCCGCTGCGCGAGCTGCGCCTCGATCTTCGACAGGGCCTCGCGCCGGACCAGCGGCTGGGTGCGGATGCGCTTTTCCAGCACAGCGTGCCGCCACGGATGCAGCGCGCGGAAGCCCAGGTCCTGCAGCTCGGCCTTGACCAGGTTCATGCCGAGGCGCTGCGCGATCGGCGCGTAGATCTCCAGCGTCTCGCGGGCGATGCGCTGGCGCGCCTCCGGCGTCTGCGCGCCGAGCGTGCGCATGTTGTGCAGGCGGTCGGCGAGCTTGATCATGATCACGCGCAGGTCGCGCGCCATCGCCAGCAGCATCTTGCGGAAGCTCTCGGCGGCCGCTTCCTGGCGGTCGGCGAAGCGCAGCTTGTCGAGCTTGGTGACGCCGTCGACCAGGTCCGCCACGGTCTCGCCGAACTCGCCCGCGATGCTCTCGCGCGACAGCGGCGTGTCCTCGAGCGTGTCGTGCAGGATCGCCGCGACCAGCGTCTCCACGTCCACGTGCTGCTCGGCCAGCGCGGCGGCCACCGCGACCGGATGGGTGATGTAGGGCTCGCCGGAGCGCCGGCTCTGCCCGGCGTGGGCGGCCGCGCCGATCGCCCAGGCGCGACGCAGGATCGCGCGCTGGTCCCCGGGCAGGTAGGACGCCGCCTGCTCCAGCGCGCGCACGTAGTCCGGCACCGCGTCGGGCGCGGCGGCGGGCGTGGCGGTATGGACAGGGTCGGCCGGCGGGGTCATGGGCTCCAGCCTACGGCGGGAACGGGGACCAGGGAAGGAACGCCGCGCCGGGACAGCGGGTCCGGAAACGCGAACGGCCCCGTTTCCGGGGCCGTCGTCGGCGCCTTGCGGCGGCGGGCTCGGTGGCCTCAGTCGTCGTTGCGCGACATGTCGTCGTCGGCGACCACCTCGGCGGCGGCCCACTCCAGCGCCTCGCGCTCCTTGCGCTCGCGCTCGGACTTCTCGACCGCGTCGATGTAGTCGGTGTCGATCTGGCGGGCGGCGATCTCGCGCAGCGCCAGCACGGTCGGCTTGTCGTTGGCTTCGGTGTTGTCCAGCCGCGGCTCGACGCCGTTGGCCAGCTGGCGCGCCCGCTTGGCGGCCATCATCACGAGCTCGAAGCGGTTGTCGACCACCTGCAGGCAGTCTTCGACGGTAATGCGGGCCATTGGGGCTCCCGGCGGCGCTGGGCCGGCCGTATGGGTTGCGAGAGGACCGCGGATTCTAGGGCAAGGGCCCGCGGAACGCAAGCATTTCCAGCAAAATCAGCCGCTTGCGTCATCCCCGGGCTGCAGCAGCGCCTCGATCAGGGCCCTGTGCCGGGCTTCCTGTTCCGGCCGTCGCAGGCGGCTGGCCTGGAACACGGCGCACATCTCGTCGACCGCGGTCCCGAAGACCTCGTTCACGATGACGTAGTCGAACTCCGCGTAGTGCGACATCTCCTCGCGCGCCGCCGCGAGGCGGCGGGCGATGACCTCGTCGGTGTCCTGGCCGCGGGCGCGCATGCGCTGCTCCAGGGCCGCGCGCGAGGGCGGGAGGATGAACACGCTGACCGCGCCGTCGATCCGCTCGCGCACCTGGCGCGCGCCCTGCCAGTCGATCTCCAGCAGCACGTCGCGACCGGCGGCCAGCTGCGGCTCGACCGACTGCCGCGCCGTGCCCTTCCAGTCGCCGTGCACGCGCGCATGCTCGAAGAAGTCGCCGGCGGCGACCATGCGCTCGAATTCCTGCGCGCTGACGAAGTTGTAGTGTTCGGCGTGGCGCTCGCCGGGACGCGGCGCGCGCGACGTGAACGAGATCGACAGGCAGATGTTGGGGTCGCGCGCCAGGCACGCGTTGACGATGCTCGACTTCCCGGCGCCCGACGGCGCGGCCACGATGAAGAGGGTTCCGCGCATCGTCGTCATTCGATGTTCTGCGCCTGCTCGCGCACCTGGTCGATCAGCACCTTGAGCTCGACGGACGCGGCGGACGTGCGCGCATCGACCGACTTGGAGCCGAGCGTGTTGGCCTCGCGGTTGAATTCCTGCAGCAGGAAATCGAGGCGCCGGCCGACCGGCGTGTCCGCCGCGAGCACCCGGCGCAGCTCGGCGACGTGGCTGCCGAGGCGATCGAGTTCCTCGTCGACGTCGAGCTTCTGCAGCCACAGCACGAGTTCCTGCTCGACGCGGCCCGGATCGGCGGGGTGCGGCAGTTCCGCCAGCCGCGCCTCCAGCTTCTGGCGCTGGCCGGCGCGGATCGCGGGCAGCATGCCGCGCACGTCGGCGGCGACGCGTTCGATGCCGTCCACGCGTTCCGCGATCGCGGCGGCCAGCGCGGCGCCTTCGCGCTCGCGCGCGGCGACGAAGCCGTCGAGCACTTCGTCGAGCAGCGACAGCGCGGCGGTTTGCAGCGCCTGCGGATCGGCGCCGCGGCCGGCGAGCACGCCGGGAAACTGCAGCAACGTGGCGAAGTCGGTGCGAAGCGCGGGGAATTTCGCGTCCAGCCCCTGGGCCAGCGCGGCGAGCCTGCCGACCAGCGCTTCGTCCACGGTCAGCGCCTCGCCCGCTTCCGGCGCGCGCAGGCGCAGCGTGACGTCCACCTTGCCGCGGCTGGTGCGCGCGGCGACGCGCTCGCGGATCGCGGGTTCCAGCGCGCGCAGTTCCTCGGGCAGGCGCACGCCGACCTCCAGGAAGCGATGGTTCACGGCGCGCACTTCGCAGCCCAGCGTCCCGTCGGGGCCGGCGCGTTCGCCGGAGGCGAAGGCGGTCATGCTACGGATCATGCGGCGGGCGGCTCGCGGCTGGGCACGGGACGGGAGTATGCCACCCCGGCGCCGGACCGCCCCGGACGGGCCGGCTACCGCCCGGCTGCTAAACTCGCGCGCCGACTCGCCGGAATCCTGGCATGCCCGAATTTTCCCGCCCCAGTGGCCGCACGCCCGCGCAGCTGCGCGAGGTCTCGATCGTCCGCGGCTACACCCGCCATGCCGAAGGCTCGGTGCTGGTGTCCTTCGGCGACACCCGCGTGCTGTGCACGGCGAGCGTGGAGAACCGCGTTCCCGCGTTCCTGCGCGGCAAGGGCGAAGGCTGGGTCACCGCCGAGTACGGCATGCTGCCGCGCGCCACGCACACCCGCGGCGACCGCGAGGCCGCGCGCGGCAAGCAGGGTGGCCGCACGCTCGAGATCCAGCGCCTGATCGGCCGCTCGCTGCGCGCCTGCGTCGACCGGGCCGCGCTCGGCGAGCGCACGATCACCCTCGACTGCGACGTGCTGCAGGCCGACGGCGGCACCCGCACGGCGGCGATCACCGGCGCCTACGTCGCGCTGGTCGACGCGGTGCGCTGGCTGCAGGCGAAGCGCGAGATCGCCGCGCGCGGCGGCCGCGACCCGGTGTTCGGGGCGGTCGCGGCGGTGTCGGTCGGCGTCTACCGCGGCGTGCCGGTGCTCGACCTCGACTACGCCGAGGACTGCGACTGCGACACCGACATGAACGTGGTGATGAACGACGGCGGCGGCTTCATCGAGCTGCAGGGCACCGCGGAGGGCCACGCGTTCCGCCGCGACGAGCTCGACACGATGCTGGCGCTCGCGGCCCAGGGCTGCGACGCGCTGTTCGAGGCGCAGCGCGCGGCGCTCGCCGCAGGCTGAGGCGGGCGCGGTGGAGATCGTCCTGGCGAGCGGCAACGCGGGCAAGCTCGCCGAGCTGCGCGAGCTGCTCGCCGGCGCCGGCCACGTGCTGCGCGCGCAATCGGAATTCGGCATCGCCGACGCCGAGGAAACCGGCCTGACCTTCGTCGAGAACGCGCTGCTCAAGGCGCGGCACGCCGCCGCGGCGACGGGGCTGCCGGCGCTCGCCGACGATTCGGGCCTGTGCGTGGACGCGCTCGGCGGCGCGCCGGGCCTGTACTCGGCGCGCTACGGCGGCGTCCACGGCGATTCCGCGCGCAACATCGAGCGCCTGCTCGGCGAGCTGCGCGACGTCCCCGACGCCGCGCGCACCGGGCGCTTCCATTGCGCGCTGGCGCTGCTGCGCTCGGCCGACGATCCGCGCCCGCTCCTCGCCGAGGGCAGCTGGGAAGGCCGGATCCTGCGCGAGCCGCGCGGCGCCCGCGGCTTCGGCTACGATCCGGTCTTCCTGGACCCGGACAACGGCGTGTCGGCCGCGGAACTCGAACCGGCGATCAAGAACGCCATCAGCCATCGCGGCCGCGCCCTCGCCGCGCTCAGGCTGCGCCTGCCCGAGCTCGGCGCCGGGACCCTTTGAAGCAGCCCAGCCGCATGGCGCCCGAACTGCGCAACCCGCCGCTGTCGCTGTACGTCCACCTGCCGTGGTGCGTGCGCAAGTGCCCGTACTGCGACTTCAACTCGCACGAACATCGCGGCGCCGGCGCGCCCCCGTTCGCCGCGTACGTCGACGCGCTGGTCGCGGACCTCGAGCAGGACCTGCCGCTGGCCTGGGGCCGCACGGTGCACAGCGTGTTCTTCGGCGGCGGCACGCCGTCGCTGTTCCCGCCGGAGGCGATCGACGACTTCCTGCAGCGCGCGTCCGCGCGCGTGCGCATCGCGCCCGAGGCCGAGATCACGCTCGAGACCAACCCGGGCACCGCGGAGCACGGCCGCTTCGAGGGCTATCGCGACGCCGGCGTGAACCGGCTCAGCTTCGGCATCCAGAGCTTCGACGACGCGTGCCTGCAGCGCCTCGGCCGCATCCACGACAGCCGCGAGGCCGAAGCCGCGGTGCGGATGGCGCGCGACGCCGGATTCGACGATTTCAACATCGACCTGATGTACGCGCTGCCGGGGCAGGACCTGGCGATGGCCGCGGAGGACGTGCGCCGCGCGATCGCGCTCGGGCCCACGCACCTGTCGCACTACCAGCTCACGCTCGAGCCGAACACGGTGTTCGCCGCGCGGCCGCCCGAAGGCATCCCCGACCACGACGCCGCCTTCGACATCCAGGAGCATTGCCAGGCGATCCTCGCCGGCGCGGGCTACGCGCAATACGAGACCAGCGCCTACGCGCGCCCGGGCCGGCAATGCGCGCACAACCTGAACTACTGGCGCTTCGGCGACTACCTCGGCATCGGCGCCGGCGCGCACGGCAAGCTGACCTCGCCGGCGGAAGGCACGATCCTGCGGCGCTGGAAGGTCAAGCATCCTTCCGCCTGGCTGGCGACCGCCGGCACCGCGCAGGCCGTCGGCGGCGACGAGTTCCTCGAGCCGGCGCGGCGGCCGTTCGACTACATGCTCAACGCGCTGCGCCTCAACGAGGGCTTCGCGCTGTCGACGTTCGAGGCGCGCACCGGCGTGCCGCGTTCGGCCATCTCCAGCCAGCTCGCAGAGGCGTTCATGCGCGGCTGGATCGACAGTGACGGCGAGCGCGTCGTGCCCACCGAACTGGGGCGGCGCTTCGCCAACGACGCGATTTCGCTGTTCCTCTGACGCCGGGTCTAGCCGCGCCGCGCGCGCATCTCCCGCTGGTACAGCACCGGCTCCGGCCGGTGCAGCGCGAAGCCCTGGCCGTAGTCGACGCGCAGCGATCGCAGGATCTCGATCGTGCGCACGTCGCCCACCCATTCGGCCACGACCTCGAGCCCGCGCTGGTGGCCGATCTCGGTGATCGCGTCGACGATCGAGCGGCTCATCGGATCGGCCTCGATGTCGCGGATGAAGCTGCCGTCGATCTTGATGATGTCCACGGGCAGGTTCTTCAGGTAGCCGAACGAGGACATGCCCGCGCCGAAGTCGTCCAGCGCCACCAGGCAGCCGAAGCCGCGCAGGCGCTCGATGAAGCGCACCGCGCGCGCCAGGTTGCGCACCGCCTCGGTCTCGGTGATCTCGAAGCACATCCGCGACGGCGGCACGCCGTGGCGCTGGATCAGGTCGAGCACGTAGTCGGCCAGGCTCTCGTCCTCGAGCGTCGCCGCCGACAGGTTGAGCGCGCAACGCCCGGGCGCGCGGCCGCTGGCATGCAGGCGATCGAAGTGCGCGATCGCCTCGGCGATCACCCAGCGGTCGAGCTGCGGCACCAGGCCGTAGCGTTCCGCCGCCGGCAGGAAGGCGCCGGGCGCGACGACGCGCCCGTCCTCGTCGCGCAGGCGCAACAGCAGTTCCAGGTGCGGATCGCCGCCCGCGTCGTCGCGCAGCGGCCGCACTTCCTGGTAGTCGAGCAGCAGCCGGCCTTCGTCGATCGCCCAGCGCAACCGGTTGGCCCATTCCATCTCGCCGCGGCGGCGGATGGTTTCTGCGTCGTGACCCGAGAACAGGTGGATGCGGTTGCGGCCATGGTCCTTCGCGAGATAGCAGGCGGTGTCCGCCTGCGCGAGCGCTTCGCGCAGCGTGAGGCCGGGCTGGTCGAGCATGACCACGCCGATGCTCGCGCTGATCGTGTAGCTGCGCTGCTCCCATGCGTAGATGTGGCCTTCGATGCGCGTGCGCAGGCGCTCCGCGCTGGCCATCGCGCCGGCCTCGCCCGCTTCGTGCATCAACACGCCGAATTCGTCGCCGCCCAGGCGCGCGAGCATGTCGCCCGGCGCGACCAGTTCGGACATCACCAGCGCAAGCTGGCTCAGCAGCTGGTCGCCGGCGAGGTGGCCGGAGGTGTCGTTGATGAGCTTGAACTGGTCGAGGTCGATGTAGAGCAGCGCGCTGGCCGGGCCTCCGCCGCCGGCGGCCCGCAGCGCGCGGCGGACGTGGCGCTCGAACTCGCGGCGGTTGTACAGCTCGGTCAGGTTGTCGTGGCTGGCCTGGTAGCTGAGCAGCTCGGTGAGCTGGCGCTGCTCGGAGATGTCGGTCGCGACCATCAGCATCCGTTCCTCGTCGCCGACGCGGACGCGGGCGATCGAGGTCGACACCCAGAAGCGGTCGCCGCCGAGCGAGACGAGGACCGCCTCGATGTTGTCCCAGCGCGTCGATCCGTCCTCCTCGCGCAGCCGGCGGCGCAGCGCCGGATCCTCGAACAGCGCATCCAGCGCCACGCCGACCACGCCGTCGCCGAGCCTCGCGCTGGCGGCGAGGTTCGCGTACAGCACCACGCCGTCCGCGGGCCGCGCCAGCAGCACGAGCGCCGGCAGCAGGTCGTTGAGCGCGCGGAAGCGCTGCTCGCTCTCGCGGAAGCGGTGGCTCATGCGCCAGCCCAGCTCAAGCGCGCGCGTGCGCGTGTTCGCGACCGACCACGCCAGCAGCGCGAACAGCACGCTCGCGATCAGCCCCGGCCACAGCGTCGACTGGGCCCACTCCGGCATCGGCGCGGCCACCGCGTGCGGCTGCATCGCCAGGCGCCAGACCCGCCCGCCGTAGGCGATGTCGTGCTCGATCACCCGCCCCTGCGCGGCGCCGCCGGAGTCGTACAGCGGCGACCGGCCGCCGCCGGTCGCGTCGGTGACGACGATGCGCATCCGTGCCAGCGTGTCGGCGGGGATCGCATGCGCGATCAGCCGTTCGACCAGGAACGACGCCGCCAGCGAACCGCGCATGCGCGCGCGCCGCTCGGCCACGGTGAGCGGCGGCGGTCCCGGGGTGTAGACCGGCAGGCGCATGGTGACGCCCTGCCCTTCCATGCCCGGCAGGCCGGACTGCACCAGCCGGAACGGGCCCGACATCGCGACCCGGTCGGCATCGCGCGAGGCCAGGACCGCGGCAAGGTTGTTCGGCTGGGTCGCGAGATCCAGCCCGACGACGCGCTCGTTCCCGGCCAGCGGCTCCACCAGGGCGCTGCGGTAGCGCTCGCCGCCCGCGACCGCCTCGCGGGGCGAATAGGCGATCGCCTGCAGGCTCGGGAACTCGCCGCGCGGGCGCAGGTTGCCGTACAGGTGCGCGAACTCGACCGCATCCACGTCGTTGGACGCGATGAACACGGTCTGCACCGCCCGCAGCAGCCGCCCGCACGCCCGCAGGCCGTTGCCCACCGCGTCGGCGCCTTCACGCGCCGCCTGGACGAATTCGGCGTCGCGCTGGGCGACCGCGCGCCGGTGCTGCATCGACGCCGCCCATGCCGTCAAGGCGAGGCCCAGCAGCAGCGCAAGCAGGCTCCACGCCCACGGCGGGACCGCGGGAACGATGCGCGATGGCCGCGTGGGAGCGTCCTGCAGGGCCGTCTGGAATCCGTCAGAATCGGGCATAGCTCCCAAGGGACATTCCCCATGACAACCGCCGAATGGCCCATCTTATATCGGCAGCACCTCGAGATCGTGCGAAGCCGCACCGAGGCCGCGCTCGCCCGGGGAGGGCTCGATGCCCTGGTGGTGCCCAGCGGCACCCTGCACTACCAGCTGTTCGACGATCGCGACTACCCGTTCGCCACCAATCCGCAGTTCAAGGCGTGGGTGCCGCTGACGCGCAATCCCGGCAGCTGGCTGGTCTACGCGCCGGGCGCGAAGCCGAAGCTGGTGTACCTGCAGCCGCGCGACTACTGGCACGTCGTGCCGCAGGCGCCGTCGGGCTACTGGACGCAGCACTTCGACGTGGTGGTGATCCGCGAGCCGGAGGAGGCGCTGCAGCACCTGCCGCCGGATCCGTCGCGCTGCGCGATCCTCGGCGAGCCGCAATCCACGCTGGGCGCCTACGCGCCGAACAACCCGCCGAAGGTCGTCAACTACCTCGAGTACCACCGCGCGTACAAGACGCCGTACGAGATCGCGATGATGCGCGCGGCGACCGCGCGCGGCGTGCGCGGCCACCGCGCCGCGGAGCGCGCGTTCCGCGCCGGCGCCAGCGAATTCGGCATCCACCTGGCCTATTGCCAGGCCGCGGGCCAGGACAGCGACACCCTGCCCTACGGCAACATCGTCGCGCTCGACGAGCACGCGGCGGTGCTGCACTACATGGACCGCGGCACCGTCGCGCCGAAGCCGGTGCGCAGCTTCCTGATCGACGCCGGCGCCAGCCACGGCGGCTACGCCTGCGACATCACCCGCACCTACGCCGCGGATCCGGCCGGCGAGTTCCAGGCGATGATCGACGCGGTCGACGCCGCCCAGCAGCGGATGTGCGCGCAGGTCCGCGCCGGCTTCGATTACCGGCAGCTGCACCTGGATGCGCACCTGGCGCTGGCCGCGATCCTGCGCGACTTCGGGGTGATCCGGATGTCGCCGGAAGCGGCGCTGGACAGCGGGGTCAGCTCGGCGTTCTTCCCGCACGGCGTCGGCCACGGCATCGGCCTGCAGGTGCACGACGTCGCCGGTTTCGCCGCGTCCGACGCGGGCGGCGCGATCCCGAAGCCCGACGGCCATCCCTACCTGCGCCTGACCCGCACGCTCGAGCCGGGCATGGTGGTGACCATCGAGCCCGGCATCTACTTCATCGACATGCTGCTCGACGAAGTCCGGCAGGGCCCGCACGCCGCCGAGGTCGACTGGGCGCGCGTCGACGCGTTCCGCCCCTACGGCGGCATCCGCATCGAGGACGACGTGGCCTGCACCGACGGCGAGCCGCTCAACCTCACCCGCGAGGGTTTCGCCGCCGGCTAGGCGGCCATGAAGGCTTCGATCTCGTCCGCGCTGCGCGCCAGCTTCGCGGTGATCATGCGCGCGCCGTCCTTCGTCACCAGCACGTCGTCCTCGGTGCGGATGCCGATGCCGCGCCATTTCGCGGCGACGGTCGTGTCGTCCGGCGCGACGTACAGGCCCGGCTCGATGGTGAACACCATGCCCGGCTCGAGCAGGCGCGATTCGCCCTCGATGCGGTAATCGCCGACGTCGTGCACGTCGAGGCCGATCCAGTGGCCGGTCTTGTGGCGGTAGAAGCGCTTGTACGTGCCGCTTTCGACGTTCCTGCGCAGCGTGCCCTTCAGCAGGCCCAGCCGCAGCAGTCCGTCGGTGAGCACTTCGACCGCCGCCGCGTGGCCCGCCTCGTAGGGCACGCCGGGGCGTGCCTGCGCCAGCGCCGCCGCATGGGCGGCGCCGACCAGGTCGTGCAGCGCGCGCTGTTCCTTCGAGAAGGCGCCGTTCACCGGGAACGTGCGGGTGATGTCCGAGGCGTAGTTGCGGTATTCGGCGCCGGCGTCGACCAGCACCAGGTCGCCGTCCTTCGACTGCGCGCCGTTGGCCACGTAATGCAGCACGCAGCCGTTCGCACCGGCGCCGACGATGCTGCCGTACGCCGGCACCGCGTCGTGCATGCGGAACACGCGCTCGATCTCGGCCTGCAGCTCGTACTCGCGGATCCCGGCGCGCGCCGCGCGCATCGCCGCCCGGTGGGCCGCGATGCTGATGTCGGCGGCGCGCTGCATCAGCTTCAGCTCGGCCGGCGACTTGAACAGCCGCAATTCGTCGAGCAGGTGTCCCAGCTCCAGGAACTCGTGCGGCGGCTGCGCGCCGCTGCGCACCTGCGCGCGCACGCGGTTCAGCCAGCCGATCAGCTTGAGGTCGAATTCGGTGTCGCGGCCGAAGTGGTAGTAGACGCGGCTGCGCCCTTCGAGCAGGCCCGGCAGGATCTCGTCCAGGTCCTCGATCGGATAGGCGTCGTCCAGGCCGAAGCGGTCCACCGCGCCCTCGGGTCCGCTGCGCGGGCCGTCCCAGCCTTCGCGCTCGGGGTCGCGCTCGCGGCAGAACAGGATCGCCTCGCCGTGCGCGCGGCCCGGCACCAGCACCAGCACCGCCTCCGGTTCCGGGAAGCCGCTGAGGTACCAGAGGTCCGAATCCTGCCGGTACGGATAGTGCGTGTCGCGGCTGCGGATGCGCTCGGGCGCCGCCGGCAGCACGAGGATGGCGTCGTCGCCCGCCATCCGCATCAACTGGCGCCTGCGGCGCGCGAATTCCTTGCCGTCGATGCCGGTGAGCGTCTTCATCGGTTCCATTCTGCTGAATGCGGGCCCGCGGCTTTCAGTGCAGGCGCTGGCGATGCGCGGGGCCGAGCACGCAATCGCCGTGCAGCAGCAAGGCGGCGACGCGCACGAACTCCTCGATCTCGGCGAGCGCGTCCTCGTCCTCCTCGTCGCCGTCGTCCTGCGGCTGCGCGCCGGCGAGGCGGGCCAGGTCGGCGAGCGCCTCGCGCCCTTCCTCGGACAGGGGCGGCTCCGCGCCCGCGGCCAGGCCGAATCCGCCCAGGAAGCCGCGGCACCATTCGAACAGCGCGCCGCTGCGCTCCTGCAAGGAGGCGTCGGGGGACGGCAGCAGCAGCTCGAAGCCGAAATCCCGGTCCCCGAATTGCGCCGCCGTGGCTTCGGCCATCGCCGCGAGCGGCCCCTGGGCCGGCGGAAGACCCGGATCCGCGAAGACCCGCGCGAGCCAGTCCGGCGCGGCGCCGCCGCCCCCGGCGAGCCAGCCGCAGAGGGCGCCGTGCAACTCCGCGGCATCGGTGGCCAGCCCGGCGCCTCGCGCGGCGGCGGTGATTTCGCTGGCGGCAGGCATCTCGGCTGGCATCGGCACAGTGTAGCGACTTGCGCCGCGGGCCGGCATTGCCGACACTTCGGGGGCACACTCGCCTACATCCGCCACCGGCGGTGCCTCGGGGAACGCCATCGCCGTGACCGGACTGCTACGCGCTGCCAGCGTGAAGCTCGCCCTCGCCATACTGGAGCGCTGGGGCGGCGCGCCCGGCGCCGGCGCCGCGGTCCACGAGCGCCGGATCGCTTCCGAGGTGCTGCGGAGCATGAGCGAGGCAGTCTGCGTGCTCGACCGCGGCTTCGACTTCGTCTCGGTCAATCCCGCCTTCTCGCGCATGACCGGCTACGGCGAGTCCGAGGTGATCGGCAACAACGCCAGCCTGCTCGACAGTGCCCAGCACACCTCCTCGTACTACACCGAGATCCGCGACACCCTGCAGCACCAGGGCCGCTGGTCCGGCGAGATGTGGCAGCTGCGCAAGGACGGCGAGGAATTCCTCTGCGCGTACGAGTGCAGCACGGTACTCGACGGCAGCGGCCAGCATGCGCTGTACGTGCTGGTACTCAACGACATCACCGAGCAGAAGCGCGCCGAGCAGGAGCTGCGCTACCTCGCCAATTTCGATCCGCTCACCAACCTGCCCAACCGCACCCTGCTCGCCGAGCGCCTGTCGCGCGCGATCGTGCGCGCGCGGCGCCAGGGCGACCGGATCGCGGTGCTGTTCCTCGACCTGGACCGGTTCAAGGACATCAACGATTCGCTCGGCCATGCCGCCGGCGACCGGATCCTGCGCGCGGCCGCGCGCCGCCTGCAGGAAACCGTGGGGCCGCGGCAGACGGTCGCCCGCCTCGGCGGCGACGAATTCACGGTGGTGCTCGAGGGCCTGTCCGCGGCGCCGGAAGCCGACGACGAGGCGCGCGGCATCATCGCCGCGTTCGAGCAGCCGCTGCTGCTGGACGACAGCCAGGAAATCGCGATCACGCCGTCGATCGGCATCAGCATCTATCCGGACAACGCCCAGGTCCCGACCGAGCTGCTGAAGCAGGCCGACACCGCGATGTACCAGGCCAAGGCCGCGGGCCGGCGCACCTATGCGCGCTACACCGAGGCCATGGACGTCTCCGCGCGACAGCGCGCGACGGTCTCCGGCGCGCTGCGCAAGGTGCTGGACCGCGGCGAGCTGCGGCTCGTGTTCCAGCCGCGGCTGCAAATCGCGAACTCCCGCATCGTGGGTGTCGAGGCGCTGCTGCGCTGGCACGGCCCCGACGGCGACATCCCGCCGGCGGAATTCATTCCCCTGGCGGAGGAAAGCGGCACCATCCTCGAGATCGGCGAGTGGGCCTTGCGCGAAGCCTGCCTCAAGGTCGCCAAGTGGCAGCGCCTCGGCCTGCCGTCGCTCAACGTCTCGGTGAACGTTTCGGCGCTGCAGCTGCTGCGCGGCGATTTCCCCGGCGTCGTCGGCCGCGTCCTCGAGGAAACCGGCTTGCCGCCCGAATCGCTGGAGCTGGAACTCACCGAATCGGTGGTGATGTCCAACGCGCCGCAAAGCGCCGACAAGTTGCGCGCGTTGCGCGACCTGGGCGTGTCGCTGGCGATCGACGACTTCGGCACCGGCTATTCGTCGCTGGCCTACCTGCGGCGCCTGCCGTTCACGACGCTCAAGATCGACAAGGAATTCGTCGACGACCTGACCCAGGGGTCGGAAGACGCGGCGATCACGACCACGGTGCTGGCGATGGCGCGCTCCCTGGGCCTGAAGGTCGTCGCCGAGGGCGTGGAGACGGAAGCCCAGCTGCGGTTCCTGCGCGAGCACCGCTGCGACGAGATCCAGGGCTTCTGGCTGGCCCCGCCGCTCGAGGCCGCGGAGTGCCCGGCCTTCATCCGCCGCTGGCGCCCGCAGACCGATCGGCCCAGCCTCGAAGCCGACCTCGCCCCCGCCGGCTGAGCCGGCACCGCGCCTTGACCGGCCCCGGCCGCCTGCCTATCGTGCCCGCATGGATACCGACGCGCTGATCGCCCAGTTGCAGGCCGTGGCGGCCCGCGTCGACGCCCTCGCCGCGCGCACGCAGCAACTCGCCGAAGAGAACCGCAGCCTGCGACAGCAGCAGGAGCAGATGTCGGGCGAACGCTCGCAGCTGCTCGCGCGCAACGAACAGGCGCGCTCGCGCGTGGAAGCGATGATCGCGCGCCTCAAGTCGCTGGAGCAGCACACATGAGCGGCGCCTCCGAACCGGTCTCGATCCGCCTGCTCGACCGCGAGTACACGGTCGGCGTGGAACCCGGCGAGCGCGAGAGCCTGATGGCCGCCGCGCGCCTGCTCGAGGCGAAGATGCGCGAAGTGCGCGGCGCCAACCGCATGGCCGCGGTCGATCGCGTCGCCGTGCTCGCCGCGCTGAACATGGCGCACGAACTGCAGCAGCTGCGCGACGGCGCGGCGGGCCGCACGGATGAATTGGCGCGCACGCTCGAGGCGCTGCGCCGGCGCCTCGACGCGGCCGGCGTGTGAATGCCGCGCGCCGGATAACCGCATGCAGCGTGAACGCGCGCCGACGAATGGCTGCGCGCGCCACCGCCGCCCCGCTATACTCCGCTCGCGTCCTCTGCCCTGTGCGACGGCGTGCGCAAACATTCGCCTTGTCCCTTAATGACGACCACGGGGATGCAGCGGAAGCCGGGTGTGCAAGTCCGCCACGCAGCGGGAAGCCCGATGGTTTCCAGGCATTCCCACTTGAACCCCGGGTTCAAGGTCGTTTCGCACGCATCGCCATGGCGGAGGATGTACTGACGCGTTCCACCCGACGCCCGCGCCCGCAAGGCGCGGGCTTCGTTTTTTTCGCCGGCGGCGCGGCCCCGACTGCGGGCACGGCGCGATGAGCGTCGAAGCGCGCGCGCCGTTGCGCGGCGAACTGCGGCAACGCCGCCGCGCGATTCCCGCGCAGGCGCGAATCGCCGCCGCCGAGCGCCTCGCCGAGCGCCTGCTCGCGCTGACGATCCTGCCGCGAGCCGGCGACGTCGCCGGCTACTGGGCGATGGACGGAGAGATCGCGCTTCACGCCTTCCAGTTGCGGCTTCCGCGCGGGCTGCGCTGGTGCCTGCCGGTGCTCACCGACGACGGCCTGCGTTTTGCGCCGTGGCGCCCCGGCGAACCGCTGGCGCCCAACCGGTTCGGCATCCCGGAGCCGGCCGTCGGCGCGGACGCCCTGGTCGAGCCGGCGCGCATGGCGCTGGTGCTGGTGCCGCTGGTCGGCTTCGATGCGGACGGCCGGCGACTCGGCATGGGAGGCGGCTGGTACGATCGCGCCTTCGCGTATCGCAACGGCGCGTCCGGCGGCCCCGCGCCGCGTCCGCCCTGGCTCGTCGGAACCGCGTTCGCCTCGCAGCAGGTCGAAGCGCTCGCCGCGGAGCCCTGGGACGTGGCGCTGGACGCCGTCTGCACCGAGCGCGACACCTTCCTGTTCGATCCCTGAGGTCGCGGAGCACCATGGCTGCACGCAAGCGCTACTGGCTGATGAAGTCGGAACCCGGAGACTTCTCCATCGACGACCTGAAACGGGTCGGCACCGAGCCGTGGACCGGCGTGCGCAACTACCAGGCGCGCAACTACATGCGGCAGATGCAGGTCGGCGACGGCGTGCTGTTCTACCACTCCAACTGCGAGGTCCCCGGCATCTACGGCCTGGGCGAGGTCGCCAGCGCGCCATACCCGGACAAGACCCAGTTCGACCCGAAATCGAAGTATTTCGACGAGAAGTCGACACGCGAGCAGCCGCGCTGGGACCTCGTCGACGTGCGCTACGACCGCCACCTGAAGCGGCCGCTGCCACTGGACGAGATCCGCGCGCATGCCGACGCGCTCGGCGAGGAATTCGCGCTGATCCGCAAGGGTTCCCGCCTGTCGGTGCTGCCGGTGACCGCCGCGCAGTGGAAGCTGCTCCTTTCCCTGGAAAAGTCGAAGCCGTGAGCGACGCCAAGCGCCTGGCCGGCGAAAAGGCCATCGAGTTCGTCGAGGACGGCAGCATCGTCGGCGTCGGCACCGGATCCACCGTCGCGTTCTTCATCGACGCGCTCGCGCGGATCCGGCACCGCATCGCCGGCACCGTCTCGAGCTCGGAGCAGAGCACCCAGCGGCTGCGCTCGCACGGCATCGACGTGCTGGAACTCAACGACACCGGCCCGCTCGGCCTCTACGTCGACGGCGCCGACGAGTGCGACCCGCGCAAGTGCCTGATCAAGGGCGGCGGCGCCGCGCTGACCCGCGAGAAAATCATCGCCCAGGCCTCGGCGAAGTTCGTCTGCATCGTGGACCCATCCAAGCGCGTCGACGTGCTCGGCCGCTTTCCGCTGCCGGTCGAGGTGATCCCGATGGCGCGCAGCCTGGTCGCGCGCGAGCTCGTGCGGCTGACCGGCGGCCAACCGGTGTGGCGCGAAGGCGTCGTCACCGACAACGGCAACTGGATCCTCGACGTGCACAACCTCGCCATCCGCGATCCGGAGGCGATGGAAACCGCCATCAACCAGATGCCCGGCGTCGTCAGCGTCGGCCTGTTCGCGCATCGCCCGGCCGACGTTGTGATCGTCGGCGGCGAACCGCCGATCGTCCTGTAGGGCGAACCGCCCGAAAGCGGGTCCCCGTCCGCGTTTCCACGCGATGGGTGCGGCGCGCGCCTGCGTGCGCCCGCGACGCCGCGCAAAGAAAAACCCCGCAGCCGGAGCTGCGGGGTTTTGGATAAAGACCCTGGCGATGACCTACTCTCGCATGCTAGATGCACACTACCATCGGCGCGTGCGCGTTTCACTTCCGAGTTCGGGATGGGATCGGGTGGTTCCACGCAGCTATTGTCACCAGGGAGAGGGTGGAGGGTCGCGGTCCATCGATGATGGTCGCGCCACGCTCTCGCTCGGTTGCTTCCCACGGGGATTTTCCCCGTGTTCGGCGAATAAGGTTGGGACGTAGCGAGTGTCCTTGCGAATGTCGACGTGTTCGTCGAAGCCAAGGCAACTTGAGGTTATATGGTCAAGCCACACGGATCATTAGTACAGGTTAGCTCAACACGTTGCCGTGCTTACACACCCTGCCTATCAACCACCTGGTCTTGATGGTTCCTTCAGGGGGCTTGTGCCCCGGGAGATCTCATCTTGAGGCGCGCTTCCCGCTTAGATGCTTTCAGCGGTTATCGCTTCCGAACATAGCTACCCGGCAATGCCACTGGCGTGACAACCGGAACACCAGAGGTTCGTCCACTCCGGTCCTCTCGTACTAGGAGCAGCCC
>JBQCJF010000001.1:0-59719 GCA_051953015.1 Luteimonas sp. | reverse complement strand
ACGGCCTTGCCCGCACGCTGTCGCGGCGCGGCGCCTGCTCACGCAGCGTCGCCGCGCGCTGGATCGCCGAAGGACGGGTCGCCGTCGACGGGCGCGTGGTGCGCGATCCGGAACGCCCGGTCGCGCCGGGTGCGCGCATCGCCGTCGACGGCGAGCCCTTGCGCGACGCGGCGCCCGTCCACCTCGCCCTGAACAAGCCGCGCGGGCTGGTCACCACGGCCAGCGACGAGCGCGGCCGCGACACGGTCTACCGATGCTTCGACGGCGCGGGCCTGCCATGGATCGCGCCGGTGGGACGGCTCGACAAGGCGAGCGAGGGCCTGCTGCTCTTCAGCAACGATCCCGCGTGGGCGGCGCGCATCACCGATCCGGCGACCGGCCCGGACAAGACCTACCACGTGCAGGTGGACGCGATCCCGGACGCCGCGCTGCTCGTGGCGCTGGTCGCCGGCGTCGACGCGGGGGAAGGCGAAGGCCCGCTGCGCGCGAAGTCGGCGACGCTGCTGCGCGAGGGCACGCGCAACGCCTGGCTGGAGATCGTGCTGGACGAGGGCCGCAACCGGCACATCCGGCGGCTGCTCGAAGCCTTCGACGTCGGCGTGCTGCGCCTGGTGCGCACGGGCATCGGCGACCTCGCCCTCGGCGACCTGGCGAAAGGCGCCTGGCGCCCCCTCACCGCCGCGGAAATCGCCTCGCTCGCCGGCAAAAAGCCTTTAGCCACGGATCAACACGGATAAACACGGATTGGGTCCATGCGACCGACGGCACGTCGCCTGGATCCAATCCGTGTTTATCCGTGCCAATCCGTGGCAAAAACGCTCTTCAGGCGATGACGGCGAGCTCGCGGCCGATGCGGGTGAAGGCGTCGATGGCGCGGTCGAGGTGCTCGCGGGTGTGCGCCGCCGAGATCTGCGTGCGGATCCGCGCCTGGCCCTGCGGCACGACCGGGAAGAAAAAGCCGATCGCGTAGATGCCTTCCTCGAGCAGGCGCTCGGCGAAGCGCTGCGCCAGCGGCGCGTCGTACAGCATCACCGGGCAGATCGGATGCACGCCCGGCTTGATGTCGAAGCCGGCCGCGCCCATGCGCTCGCGGAAGTGCGCGGTGTTCGCGGCGAGGCGCTCTCGCAGCTCGCCGGCGCCGGCCAGCATCTCGAAGGCCTTGATGCCCGCGGCCACCACGTGCGGCGGCAGCGAATTCGAGAACAGGTAAGGACGCGAACGCTGGCGCAGCAGCTCGACCACCTCGCGCTTCGCGGTGGTGAAGCCGCCGAGGGCGCCGCCCATCGCCTTGCCGAGCGTGCCGGTGAAGATGTCGATGCGGTCGAGCACGCCCTTGACCTCGGCCGAGCCGCGCCCGGTGGCGCCGATGAAGCCGGTGGCGTGGCACTCGTCGATGTGCACCATCGCGCCGTACTGCTTCGCCAGGCGGGTGATCTCGTCCAGCGGCGCGATGAAGCCGTCCATCGAGAACACGCCGTCGCTGGTGACCAGAATCTGCTTCGCGCCGTCGGCGCGCGCCTGCTGCAGCTGCTTCTCCAGGTCGGCCATGTCGCAGTTGGCGTAGCGGTAGCGCTTCGCCTTGCACAGGCGCACGCCGTCGATGATCGAAGCGTGGTTGAGCGCGTCGCTGATCACCGCGTCCTCTTCGCCGAGCAGCGGCTCGAACAGGCCGCCGTTGGCGTCGAAGCAGGCGGCGTAGAGGATCGTGTCCTCGGTGCCGAAGAAGGCCGCGATCGTCGCTTCCAGCTGCTTGTGCAGGTCCTGGGTGCCGCAGATGAAGCGCACCGAGGCCATGCCGAAGCCGTGCGTGTCCAGCGCGTCCTTGGCCGCGGCGATCATCGCGGGATGGTCGGCGAGGCCGAGGTAGTTGTTGGCGCAGAAGTTCAGCACCGTGCGGCCGTCGGCGAGCGTGATCTCCGCCGCCTGCGGGCTGGTGATGACGCGCTCGGATTTGAACAGCCCGGCGTCGCGGATCTCGTCGAGGGTGCCGGCGTAGCGGTCGGTCAGGGACATCGCGGCTTCCTCAATTCCAGCTCAGCACGATCTTGCCGCTCTTGCCGGCTTCCATCAGGTCGAAGCCTTCCTGGAAGCGGTCGATCGGCAGCTGGTGGGTGAGCGCCTTGCCGAGCGGGAAGCCGCTGAGCACGAGCTGGGTCATCTTGTACCAGGTCTCGTACATCTTCCGGCCGTAGATGCCCTGCAGCGTCAGGCCCTTGAAGATCACCTTGTCCCAGTCGATGCCGGCGCCCTTCGGCTGGATGCCGAGCATCGCGACCTTGCCGCCGTGGTACATGCAGTCGAGCATGTCGTTGAACGCGCGCGGGTTGCCGCTCATCTCCAGGCCGACGTCGAAGCCTTCCATGTGCAGGTCGGCCATCACTTCGCGCACCGAGGTCTGGGAGACGTTGACGACGCGGGTGGCGCCCATGTCGGCGGCCAGCTTCAGGCGGTAGTCGTTGACGTCGGTCACGACCACGTTGCGCGCGCCGATGAACTTGCAGATGCCGGCGGCGATGATGCCGATGGGGCCGGCGCCGGTGATCAGCACGTCCTCGCCGACCACGTCGAACTCCAGCGCGCAGTGCGCGGCGTTGCCGTAGGGGTCGAAGAAGGCGGCGAGCTCGGACGGAATCTGGTCGGGGATGGGCCACAGATTGCTGGCCGGCATCACGATGTATTCGGCGAAGGCCCCGTCGCGGTTGACGCCGATGCCGACGGTGTTCGGGCACAGGTGCGGGCGGCCGCCGCGGCAGTTGCGGCAGTGGCCGCAGACGATGTGGCCTTCGGCCGACACGCGCTGGCCGACCTTGTAGCCGGACACGCCCGGGCCGAGCTCGGCGATGCGGCCGACGAACTCGTGGCCGATGACGAGGCCGGGCCGGATCGTGCGCTGGCTCCACTCGTCCCACAGGTAGATGTGCAGGTCGGTGCCGCAGATCGCGGTCTTCTCGACCTTGATCAGGACCTCGTTCGCGCCGGGCACGGGGACCGGGACGTCCTCCATCCAGATGCCCTTGCCGGGTTCGCGCTTCACCAGCGCCTTCATGGTCTGCGTCATCGGGGTGCCGGGCTTGCGGGGAAGTCGCCTATTCTAGCGGCTGCACCGAAAAACCCGGAGATCGCCATGCAAGTCCGTCCCGTCCTGGCCGCCATGGGCCTCGCCGCCGCCGTCGCCGCCGCCTGCGCCCCGGCCCGCGCCGACGAAGGCATGTGGCTGCCGTCGCAGTTGCCTTCGATCGCGGCCCAGCTCAAGGCCGCCGGCTACCGGGGCGATCCGGCCGCGCTCGCCGACCTGTCGAAGGCGCCGATGAACGCGGTCGTCTCGCTCGGCGGCTGCACCGCCAGCTTCGTGTCGCCCGAAGGCCTGGTGGTGACCAACCACCACTGCGCGATGGGCGCGATCCAGCTGAACTCGACGCCGCAGGACAACCTGATCGAGAACGGCTTCGTCGCCGCCGACCGCGCCGCCGAGCGCTCCGCCGGCCCGGCCGCGCGGATCTGGGTGACGACCGGCTTCGACAAGGTCACCGACCGCATCCTCGCCGGCGCGCGCGGCAAGACCGGGCGCGCGTACTACGAGGCGATCGACGCCGCGACCAAGGCGATGGTCGCCGAGTGCGAGCAGGAGGCGGGCTACCGCTGCAGCGTCGCGAACATGGACTACGGCAGCGACTTCTACCGGGTGAAGCAGCTCGAGCTGCAGGACATCCGCCTGGTCTACGCGCCGCCGGAATCGATCGGCAACTACGGCGACGAGGTCGACAACTTCATGTGGCCGCGCCACAGCGGCGACTTCGCGTTCTACCGCGCCTACGTCGGCAGGGACGGCAAGCCGGCGGCGTTCTCGGCGGACAACGTGCCGTACGCGCCGCCGTCCTGGCTCACCGTGTCGACGGCGCCGTTGAAGGAGGGCGACTTCGCGATGCTCGCCGGCTATCCGGGCACCACCTACCGCAACCGCATGGCGATGGAATTCGCCGACCAGATCGAGAACGGCCTGCCGTCGCGCGTGGACCTGTATTCGGACCTGATCCGCACGATCACGCAGGCGTCGGCCGCGAGCGAGGACGCGCAGGTGCGCTACGCCTCGCAGGTGGCGAGCCTGAAGAACGGGCTCAAGCGCGCGCAGGGCGAGCTCGAGGGCCTGCGCCGCAGCGACGCGATCGCCGTGCGCCAGGCCGACGAGGCGGCGATGATGGCGTGGCTGGCGAAGCAGCCGGGCGCCGCCGCGCAGCGCCGCGACATCGCCGCCGCCCAGGCGCTGCTGGCCGAGGGCCACGCGAGCCGCGAGCGCGACCAGCTGTTCGGGGTGATGCTCTCGCAGACGCAGCTTCTGAAGTCGGCGATGCAGCTGCAGCGGCTGGCCGCCGAGCGCGGCAAGCCCGACGCGCAGCGCGAGCGCGGCTACCAGCAGCGCGACGAGGCGCTGCTCGAAGGTTCGCTGAAGCAGGTGCAGCGCCGCTACGATCCCGCGGTCGAGCAGGCGCTGCTGGCGCAGCTGCTGGCGCGTTATCGCCAGCTGCCCGCGGGCCAGCGCATCCCGGAGGTGGACGCCGTGTTCGGCACGGATGAGGCGTCCGCCGCGGCCGCGATCGCGCGCCTGTACGCCGGGACGAAGCTCGGCGACCAGGACGTGCGCCTGGGCCTGCTCGCCGCTGCGCCCGCCGACGTGGCGGCGTCGGACGATCCGCTGATGCAGGCGGCTGCGAAGCTGCTGCCCGCGGTGCTGCGCGAGGACGAGGCCGGCAAGGCGCGCGACGGCGACCTGCTGCGCCTGCGCCCGGCGTACATGGCGGCGCTGCACGGCTTCCGCCAGTCGCAGGGCAGGGCGGTGTACCCCGACGCGAATTCGACGCTGCGGGTGAGCTACGGCAAGGTCAGCTCGCTCGACCCCCGCGACGCCGTGCACTACACGCCGCTGACGACGGTGCAGGGCATCCTCGAGAAGCACACCGGGGTCGCGCCGTTCGACGCGCCGAAGCCGCTGCGCGACGCGATCGCGAAGGGCGACTTCGGCACGACCGCCGATCCGGTGCTGAAGACGCAGACGGTCGTCTTCATGACCAACCTCGACACCACCGGCGGCAACTCCGGCTCGCCGGTGCTCGACGCGGAAGGCCATCTGGTCGGCCTCAACTTCGACAGCAACTGGGAAGCGGTCAGCGCGAGCTGGATGTACGACCCGCGCTACAAGCGCGCGATCCACGTCGACGTCCGCTACCTGCGCTGGCTGCTGGCCAAGGTCTACCCGGCGCCGAACCTGCTCGCGGAGATGCACCTCCCCGCGGAATGACCGGCTCGAAAAGCTGCTAGTCTGGCCGTCCCGGATTCCCATGCCCGAAGGGCCCCGTCTCCGATGACAAACAAGCTGCTTGCCTGCGACGGCATCCACGAGGATGGCCTGTCACTCTTCCGCGACGCCGGCTGGACGGTCGAGGTCGCGCCCGCTCCCATCAAGGATCCCGTCGCGCTGGCCGCGGCGCTGGAAGGCGTCGACGCGCTGCTGGTGCGCTCGGCGACGCCGGTGCCCGCCGAGGCGCTGGCCGGCGCCAACCGCCTGCGGGTGATCGGCCGCGCCGGCGCCGGCGTGGACACCATCGACGTCGACGCGGCCACCGCGCGCGGCATCGCCGTGATGAACGCGCCCGACGGCAACACGCTCGCCGCGGCCGAGCACGCGCTGTCGCTGCTGTTCGCGCTCGCCCGGCACGTGCCGCGCGCCGACGCCGGCATGAAGGCCGGCGAATGGCCGAAGGCGGGCCTGACCGGCTTCGAGCTCGAGGGCAAGAAGCTCGGCGTGGTCGGCCTCGGCCGCATCGGCGGCACGGTGGCGCGCAAGGCGCGCGGGCTGGGCATGGACGTGGCCGCCTACGATCCCTTCCTGCCGCCGTCCGCGGCCGGGCACGGCAGCGTGCCGCTGAAATCGCTCGACGAACTGCTCGCGTGGGCCGACGTGGTCACGCTGCACATTCCGCGCACCAGGGAAACGACGCGGCTGCTCAACGCGGACACCCTCTCGCGCATGAAGCGCGGCGCGTACCTGGTGAATGCGGCGCGCGGCGGCCTGGTCGACGAGGCCGCGCTGCTGGAAGCGCTCGACGGCGGCCAGCTCGCCGGCGCGGCGCTCGACACGTTCGCCACCGAGCCGCTGCCGGCCGATTCGCCGCTGCGCGCGCACCCGAAGCTGGTGCTCACGCCGCACCTGGGCGCGTCGACCAGCGAGGCGCAGCAGGCCGTCAGCACGATCCTCGCGCGCGAGGTGCTGGACTACTTCGACACCGGCGCGGTCGCGGGTTGCGTGAACCTGCCGCCGCTCAGCGCGGAAGCCGCGCGCGAGGTCGGGCCGTGGATGCCGCTGATGTCCGCGCTCGGCCGGCTCGCCGCGCGCATGGTGCCGGCGCCGGTGCGGCTGCACCTCACCTACGCGGGACGCGTCGACGCGCTCGATCCGCGGCCGCTCACGCGCCTGCTGGTCGCTTCGCTGCTCGGCGGCGCGTCGACGCGGGTGACGCCGGTGAACGCGCTGCAGGAAGCCGCCGCGCGCGGGCTCGTGGTCGCGGAAACGGTCGGCGGCGACGGCGACGGCTTCGACCGGCTGCTGCGCCTGCGCATCGAGGACGAGGCGGGCCACGCGCGCGAGCTCGAGGCGACGCTGCATCGCGGCCCGCGCGTCGTGCGCCTGGACGGCGTCGAGCTCGACTTCGATCCGGGCGCGCACATCCTGCTGATGCGCAACGCCGACCGCCCCGGGATCATCGGCCTGGTCGGCTCGCACCTCGGGGCGGCGGGGATCAACATCGTCAACTTCTCGCTCGGCGCGCGCGGCGACGGCGAGGCGCTCGCCGCGATCACCGTCGATCGTCCGGTGCCGGAAGCGCAGCTGGTCGCGCTCCGCGGGATCGCCGGCGTGCTGGCGCTGGAGACGCCCTGATGCGCCTGCTGCTCGCGCGCCACGGCGAGACGCCCTGGAACGCGGAAGGCCGCTACCAGGGCCAGGAAGACATCGCGCTGTCGGCGACCGGCGAGGCGCAGGCGCACGCGCTGGGCGAGCGCCTGCGCGACGTGCGCATCGACCGTGCCGTCGCGTCGCCGCTGAAGCGCGCGCGGCGCACCGCGGAACTGGCGCTCGGCGAGGCGAGGACGCCGATGCTCGCGACCGATCCCGGGCTGATGGAGATCGCGCACGGCGAGTGGGAGGGGCTGCTCGCCGCCGAGATCCGGGAACGCGACCCGGAACGCGCCCGCGCCTGGCGCGAGGCGCCGCACGAAGTGCTGATGCCGGGCGGCGAATCGCTGCAGCACGTGCTCGACCGCGCGTGGCCCGCGCTGGAGCGCGCCTGCGACGGGCTCGGCGACGGCGACACGCTGCTGGTGGTCGCCCACGACGCGGTGAACCGCGTGCTGCTGTGCCGCGTGCTCGGCCTGCCGCTGCCGCGGCTGTGGAGCTTCCGCCAGGCGCCGACCACGCTGAACCTGCTCGAGGGGCCGTCGCCCGACCGGTTCGAGCTGGTGCGGCTGAACGACTGCGCGCACCACACCGCGCTGTTCGGCGAAGCCGTCCACCGCGCGCTGTAGATGCCGATGGACCTGCCGGAGTGGCTCGAGCGGATCGAGCGCCAGCATCCGCGATCGATCGAGCTCGGCCTCGAGCGCGTGCGCGAGGTCGCGCGGCGCATGGCGCCGGGCAGGCCGGCGAAGCGGGTCATCGTCGTCGGCGGCACCAACGGCAAGGGCTCGACGGTCGCCTTCATCGAGGCGATCGCGCGGGCCGCGGGTTGGCGCACCGGCGCCTACACCTCGCCGCACCTGGTCGCCTACAACGAGCGCGTGCGCATCGACGGGCGCGACGCAGACGATGCGTCGCTGGTCGCCGGCTTCGAGGCGGTGGAAGCCGCGCGCGGCGACGTGCCGCTCACCTATTTCGAGTACGGGACGCTGTGCGCGTTGTGGCGCTTCGCGCGCGAGGGGCTGGACCTCGCGGTGCTGGAAGTCGGCCTCGGCGGCCGCCTGGACGCGGTGAACATCGTCGACGCGGACGTGTCGGTGATCACCACGGTCGACATCGACCACGTCGACTGGCTGGGCGCCGACCGCGAGGCGATCGGCTTCGAGAAGGCGGGGATCGCGCGTCCGTGGAAGCCGCTGGTGCTGGGCGACGACGATCCGCCGGCGAGCGTGCTGCGGCACGCGTACGCGATCGGCGCGTCGGCGATCCGCGCCAACTGCGATTTCTTCTTCGCGCCGCTCGACGATGCGCGCGGCGACGGCGCGCGCTGGGAGTGGCGCGAGGTCGGGCGGCGCTACGAGCTGCCGCTGCCCGCGCTCGCCGCGCCGGTGCAGCTGCGCAACGCGGCGACCGCGATCGCGGCCCTGCGCGCGCTGCGCGTGCCGCTCGCGGAGGAGGCGATCGGCCGCGGCGTCGCGCGGGCGCGGGTGGCCGGGCGCCTGCAGCGCTTCGAACGCGACGGCGTCGCGGTGCTCGTCGACGTCGGCCACAACCCGCAGGCGGCGCGCGAGCTGGCGCGCTGGCTGCGGCGCGAACCGGTGGCGGGCCGCACCGTCGCGGTGTTCGCGGCGCTGGGCGACAAGGATTCGGCCGGGGTCGCGGCGGCGCTCGACGGCGCCGTCGATGCCTGGCACCTCGCCGGACTGGCGGACGCGGGGCCGCGCGGCCTCGACGTGGATGCGTTCGCGGCGCGCCTGGCGGGCACGCTGGCGGCGGACGGCGCGCGCCACGCGACGGTCCGGGACGCGCTGGCCGCCGCGCTGGCCGCGGCCGCGCCGGGCGACCGGGTCCTGGTGTTCGGCTCGTTCCACACCGCGGCGGCGGCGATTCAGGCGCTGGCGGTATAATTCCGCGCCCTCCGCAATCCGCGAGCGCCGATGGAACCCGCACTGAAACAGCGCCTCGTGGGCGCCGGCGTCCTGGTGGCGCTGGCGGTGATCTTCCTGCCGATGCTCGTGCAGGGCCCCGCGCCGGACAGCGGCGCGTCGAACGTCCCGCTGTCGGTGCCGGACGCGCCGAAGGGCGACTTCGACACCCAGGAACTGCCGCTCGTCGAGCCCGGCGCCACGCCGGCGGGCGGCGCGCTCGGCATGCAGGCGCCCGATGCCGCCGCCACGGATGCGGCGGACGCGGCGCAGCCGCTGCCCGGCGACAATGCCGACATGTATCCCGCGGCGAGCGCGGCCGGCGACTACGCGGTCGAATTCGGCGATTTCCCGAGCGTCCAGCTCGCCGACGCCGCGGTGGCGTCGCTGCGCGCGTCGCACCTGCCGGGTTACCGCGAGGCGGCGACCAACGTGAACGGGCAGGCCGTGCAGCGCGTGCGCATCGGTCCGTTCGCGACCCGTCCCGACGCCGAATCCGCGCGCCTGCGCGCCAGCCAGGCCGGCGGCCGCGGCAGCCTGCAGGTCGTCGTGCTCGATGCGCCGACGGCGGCGGTCGCTTCCCCGGTCGCGGAGGTCGCGCCCGCGACGTCGGCACCGGTCGAAGCGCCGAAGCCTTCGGGTGCGACCGCGCCGGCGCCGGCGAAAACCTCCGTCGCGCCGGCGAAGACACCCGTCGCGGCTGCGAAGCCGGCGGCGACGCCTGCCGCGCCGGCGCCCGCGGCCGCGGACACCGGTTTCGCCGTGCAGCTCGCCGCGTTCAGCAAGGCGGCCGACGCCAACGCGCTGCGCGATCGCGCGCGCGCCGCGGGCTTCAGCGCCTTCGTCGAAGCCGTGACGACCGACAAGGGCACGCTGAGCCGCGTGCGCCTCGGTCCAGTCGCGACGCGCGCCGAAGCCGAGCGCCTGCAGGCGCAGGCGCAGGCGAAACTCGGCATCGCGGGCGCGGTCCGCCCGCATCCCTGAGATCGCGATGACCGCCACCGACCTCGTGCTGCTGGCGGTGATCGGGCTCTCGATGCTGTTCGGGCTGATGCGCGGCTTCGTCGGCGTCGTCGTGTCGCTGCTGGCGTGGCTGCTCGCGGGCTGGGCGTCGTTCCACTTCGGCGCGCGCATCGCGCTGATGCTGGCCGGCGGCCACGGGGCGCCGAGCGCGGGCCAGCTGTTCGCGGGCTACGGCCTGAGCTTCCTGTGCGTTTTGCTGGTGGTCGGCGTCGTCGGCTGGCTGGTGCGCAAGCTGGTGAAGGCGGTGGGCCTGTCCGGCGTCGACCGCGTGCTCGGGCTGGCGCTCGGGGCGGTGCGCGGCGGTTTCGTCGCCTGCCTGCTGGTCCTGCTGATGGGCTTCACCACGATGCCGCGCGAGCCGGGCTGGCGCGAATCGGAGGTGGTGCCGATGCTGTTGCCCGGCGCGCAGCTGATGCGCGGCCTGCTGCCACCGTGGGCGGCGCGGCGGGTTGATTTCGGGCCTTCGCGCACCAATTCCATCGTTCCCGGCGACGCGCTCGCGTTGCCGCAACCGGGCGCCTGACGGGCCCACGGAGTCATCGCCATGTGCGGCATCATCGGCATCGTCGCCAACCAGGACGTCGCGGCCCAGCTCTACGACGGACTGACCGTGCTGCAGCACCGCGGCCAGGACGCCGCGGGCATCGCCACCGCCGACGGTTCGCACCTGCACGTGCACAAGGGCAACGGCCTGGCCCGCGACGTCTTCGACGCGAAGTCGATGCGCCTGCTCGAGGGCCGGTTCGGCATCGCGCACTGCCGCTATCCGACGGCCGGCAGCGAGGGCAACGACGAAGCCCAGCCTTTCTACGTGAATTCGCCCTACGGCATCGCGCTCGCGCACAACGGCAACCTCGTGAACACCGACGCGCTGCGCCGCGAGGTGTTCGAGCAGGATCGGCGCAACGTCAACACCGAATCCGATTCGGAAGTGCTGCTGAACGTGTTCGCGCACGAGCTGGACACGCAGAAGGCGCTGACGCCGGAAGCGGCGTTCCGCGCGGTCGAGGGCGTGAACCGCCGCGCGCGCGGAGGGTATGCGGTGGTCACCATGGTGCTGGGCCTCGGCCTGGTCGCGTTCCGCGACCCGAACGGGATCCGGCCGCTGGTGCTCGGCGTGCGCAGGGGCGCGGGCGGCGACGAATACGCGGTGGCGTCCGAATCGGTGGCGCTGGACATCCTCGGCTTCGAGCGCCTGCGCGACGTCGCGCCGGGCGAGGCGGTGGTCGTCACCGCGCGCGGCGAGCTGCACGCGCGGCGCTGCGCCGAGCCGCAGAAGCACACCCCGTGCATCTTCGAATTCGTGTATTTCGCGCGTCCCGACTCGATGATGGACGACATCTCGGTGCACAAGGCGCGGATGCGCATGGGCGTCAAGCTCGGCGAGAAGATCCAGCGCCTGCGCCCGGACCACGACATCGACGTGGTGATCCCGATCCCGGACACCTCGCGCGATTCCGCGATGGAGATCGCCAACGTGCTCGGCGTGAAGTACCGCGAGGGCTTCGTCAAGAACCGCTACGTCGGCCGCACCTTCATCATGCCGGGGCAGGGCGAGCGCGCGAAGTCGGTGCGCCGCAAGCTCAACACGATCCCGCTCGAGTTCAAGGACCGGGTCGTGCTGCTGGTGGACGATTCGATCGTGCGCGGCACCACTTCGAAGCAGATCGTGCAGCTGGCCCGCGACGCGGGCGCGCGCAAGGTCTACCTCGCGTCGGCCGCGCCCCCGGTGCGCCATCCGAACGTGTACGGCATCGACATGCCGTCGGCGGAGGAACTGGTCGCGCACGACCGCAGCGACGACGAGGTGCAGTCGCTGCTCGGCGTCGACTGGCTGATCTACCAGGACCTGGCCGACCTCGAAGAGGCGGTGTCGGGGCCGAAGCGCAAGGTCACGGATTTCGATTCGTCCTGCTTCGACGGCGACTACGTCACCGGCGTCGAGCCGGGCTACTTCGAGCGCATCCGCCAGCTGCGTTCCGACGACGCCAAGAAGTCGCGCCGCGCGTCCTGACGCGATGACGTCGCTCTTCGACGCCGCACGCGCCTGCCTCGACGCGGCGACGCCGGACGCCAAGCTCGAAGCCACCTTCGCCGCCGCGGACGCCTTCGCGCGCGGTGCGCTGGACCTGCCGACCGACGTGCCGCCGCCGCGACCGATCGCGATGCCGGGCCGCCCCGCGCGGCCGCGGCTGGTGCATCCGCGCGAGCTGCCGCGTCGCGGCTTCGGCAGCGAGGAGGGACGCGCCGCCTTCATCCACGCCGTCGCCCACATCGAGTTCAACGCGATCGACCTGGCCTGGGACGCCGCGTACCGCTTCCGCGGGATGCCGGGGGACTACTACGCGGACTGGGTCGGCGTCGCCGCCGACGAGGCGCGCCACTTCGGCCTGCTGCGCGCGCGGCTGCGGGAGCACGGCCGCGACTACGGCGACTTCGACGCGCACAACGGGCTGTGGGAGATGGCGGAGAAGACCGCGCACGACGGCCTGGCGCGGATGGCGCTGGTGCCGCGCGTGCTCGAGGCGCGCGGGCTCGACGTGACGCCGGGCATGATCGTGAAGCTGCGCCAGCTCGGCGACGGCGCCACCGCCGCGATCCTCGAGCTGATCCTGCGCGAGGAAGTCGCGCACGTCGCCGCGGGCTCGCGCTGGTACCGCTGGCATTGCGAGCGCGCCGGCGTCGAGCCGGCGGCGCGGTTCCGCGCGCTGCTGCGCGAATACGCGGGCGGCGTGCTGCACGGGCCCTTCAACGTCGACGCGCGCCTCGCCGCGGGTTTCGACGCGGAGGAACTGGCCGGACTGGAGGCCGAGGCGCTCACCGCATCCTGACGCCGCGGCGCCTACCGTCGCGCGAAGCCCGAGGAGGAGCCGCCATGCAGGCGAAGACCATGATCCCGATGCTGCTGCTGATCGCCGTCGCCGGATGCGCCCGTTCCGCGGACGCGACGGATCCGGCCGCGGCCGCGACCACCGCGCAGGCCGGCTCGCCGGCCGCGGAGCCCGCCGCCGTCACGACAGATGCGGCGGCCACGCCGGCGCCTGCGGACGCCTCGGAACCGCGCCCGGCCGGCACCACGTCGCCACCGCGCCAGGACGCGCCGGCGGACGGCTCCGACGCGCCGGGGCAGGCGCAGGGGATCCGCGTCGGCGAACCGGCGCCCGACGCCCCGGGAGGCCCGAGGAATCCGGCGCCCGGCGCCGGCTGGCACGCCTTCGGCAACGAACCGTTCTGGAGCGTGCAGGCCCGCGGCGGCACGCTGGTGTTCACGACGCCGGACGACCAGGACGGCGTGACCCTGCTCGGACGTCGCGTGCCGTCGCTGGTGGGCACGGTGATCCTCGGCAGCGGGCCGAAGGGCGAATTCCATCTCGGCGTCACGCCCGGGAAGTGCAGCGACGGCATGTCCGACCGCAGCTACGATTTCGCCTCGACCTTCATCTACGGCGGCATCACCTACAAGGGCTGCGCGGAACCGGTCGAGGCGCGCTGATGCTGGACCTGCTGCAGTGGCCCGCCATGGTCGTGACCCTGGTCGCGGCCTGGCTGGTGGCTTCGAAGCGGAAGGGGCGGCGCGAGTGGGGGTTCTGGTGTTTCATCGCCAGCAACCTGCTCTGGATCGCCTGGGGCTGGCACGACCACGCCTGGGCGCTGATCGGCCTGCAGGTCGGCCTGTTCGCGTTGAACCTGCGCGGCGCGCGCAACAACGAAACCGCGGCGTAGAGCGCGCCGCCCGTTCCAGCGGTTTTTTCAGAGCGCGGCGAGCTCGAAGCGGTCCGGATCGACGCGCAGCACCGAGCCCTGCTCGTACCAGTCGCCGAGGACGATGCGGGTGCCACCGGCTTCCTCGTGCACCTTCGGGCGATGCGTGTGGCCGTGGATGATGCGGTCGATGCCGTAGCGCGAGAACGTGTCGGCCACGGTCGCCGGCGTCGCGTCGGTGATCGCCTCCATCGCGCCCTGCGCCTGCAGGCCCGACTGGTGCGCCTGGCTCGCAGCGCGCGCCTGCTGCGCGAACGCGAGGCGCGCCTGCAGCGGCTGCGCCAGGAACTGCGCCTGCCAGCGCGGATCGCGGGCCTGCGCGCGGAACGCCTGGTAGGCGGTGTCGTCGCTGCACAGCAGGTCGCCGTGCATCACCAGCGTCGGCTTCCCGTGCAGCATCACGACGGCGGGGTCGGGCAGGATCTCCATGCCGGCGCGCCGCGCGTAGTCCTCGCCGAGCAGGAAGTCGCGGTTGCCGCGGATGAAGCGCACCGGCACGCCGGCGTCGCGCAGCGCGCGCAGCTTCCCGGCGACGCGCGCGCCCGCTTCGGATGGATCGTCGTCGCCCACCCAGGCTTCGAACAGGTCGCCGAGGATGTACAGCGCTTCCGCGCCGCGGGCTTCCTCGTCGAGGAAGCGCCCGAACAGCTCGGTGATCGCCGGCCGCTCGGGGTCCAGGTGCAGGTCGGAGACGAACAGCGTGGTCATGGGGTCATTGTATCGGGGTGGGTCGGGTAAAATCGCCGGATGTCACAGACCTCGCCCTGCCGCACCCGCTTCGCCCCCAGCCCGACCGGCTACCTGCACATCGGCGGCGCGCGCACCGCGCTGTACTGCTGGCTGGAGGCGCGCCGGCGCGGCGGCCAGTTCATCCTGCGCATCGAGGACACCGACCGCGAGCGCAGCACGCAGGCCGCGATCGACGCGATCCTCGAAGCGATGGACTGGCTCGGCCTCGATTACGACGAAGGCCCGATCTACCAGACCCATCGCCTGGAGCGCTACAAGGAAGTCGCGGAGCAGCTCGTCGCCTCCGGCCACGCGTACTACGCCTACGAGACGAAGGAAGAACTCGAGGCGATGCGCGAGAAGGCCATGGCTGCGAACGAGAAGCCTCGCTACAACGGCGCATACCGCGATGCGAACGCCGGCTTCCGTGACGACCCCAACCGCGTCATCCGCTTCCGCAATCCGCTCGACGGCACGGTGGCGTGGGACGACAAGGTCAAGGGCCGCATCGAGATCGCCAACAGCGAGCTCGACGACCTCGTGATCTACCGCTCCGACGGCTACGCGACCTACAACTTCGCGGTGGTCGTGGACGACATCGACATGCGCATCACCGACGTGGTGCGCGGCGACGACCACGTCAACAACACGCCGCGGCAGATCAACATCTACAAGGCGCTCGGGGCGGACGTGCCCGCGTTCGCGCACCTGCCGATGATCCTCGACGAGCACGGCGCCAAGCTCAGCAAGCGCACCGGCGCCGCCGACGTGATGCAGTACCGCGACGCCGGCTACCTGCCGCACGCGCTGCTCAACTACCTGGTGCGGCTCGGCTGGTCGCACGGCGACCAGGAGATCTTCACGATCCCGGAAATGCAGTCGCTGTTCGACCTGAAGGACGTCAACGCGAAGGCCTCGCGCCTGGATCCGGCGAAGCTCGGCTGGCTCAACCAGCAGTACCTTAAGAACGACGCGCCTGAAGACGTTGCGAAGCATCTGGAATGGCACCTGCGCGCGGCCGGCTACGACCTGTCGAGGGGCCCGAAGCCCGCCGACCTCGTGGTCGCGCTGCGCGAGCGCGCGCAGACGCTGAAGGAAATGGCGGAGAAGTCGGCCGTGTGGTTCCAGCCGTTGACGGACTACGACGAGGCCGCCGTCGCCAAGCACCTGAAGCCCGAGGCGCGCGGCCCGCTGGCCGACGCGCGCGCGCGGCTCGCGGCGCTGCCGGACTGGACCCCCGAGGCGATCGGAGAAGCGCTGAAGGCCGCCGCCGAAGCCGCGGGCCTGGGCATGGGCAAGATCGCCCAGCCGATGCGGGTCGCGATCACCGGCACCCAGGTCAGCCCGGACATCGGCCAGACCGTGTACCTGTGCGGCCGCGACGAGGCGCTGGCCCGCATCGACGCCGCGCTGGCGCGGATCCCCGCGGCCTGAACGCGGCGGCCGGCGCGCGGGCTTGAGCCGCGCGGCCGCCGCCACCATCATCGACACCATGCGCAAGCCCGCCTGCACCGATCCGAAGCACCACGTCCACGGCGCCGCCGACTTCGTCGCCGCGGTCGAGGCCGCGTGCCACGCGCGCGGCCTGCGGCTGACGCCGGTGCGCGCGCGCGTACTCGGCCTGATCGCCGACGCGGGCAGGCCGGTGAAGGCCTACGACCTGCTGGAGATGCTCAAGCCGGCCGCGGGCCACGACGACGGCGTCGGCGCGGCGGCGCCGCCGACGGTGTATCGCGCGCTCGACTTCCTGCTCGCCAACGGCTTCATCCACAAGCTGGAATCGGTGAACGCGTTCGTCGCCTGCCACCACCCGAACACCGAGCAGCACTCGGTGCCGTTCCTGATCTGCGACCGCTGCCATTCGGCGGTGGAGCTGGAGGACGAGGCGGTGGTCGCGGCGCTGGACGAACGCGCGCGCGCACTGGGCTTCATGCCGCAGGCGCAGACGCTGGAAGTGCACGGGCTCTGCGCCCGCTGCAGCGGCTGACGCCCGCAACCGGATCAACGTTCCCACGGGCGGGCGGGGAAGGCCGGCCTGGGACGGGCCATGCCATCGGTCATGCTTGACCGGGCCCGCTGGATTGTTATGTTATAACCTTCCCGGTCAGCCACTGCCTCCCCCATGAAGCGAACCGCGCTCGGCCTAGCCCTGCTGGCAGCCCTTCCGTCCGTCCCCGCCCTGGCCCAGTCGGCCCCGGCCGGCGATCCGGGCTCCGCCGCCAACCCCGGCGCGGCCGCGGCGCAGCCGGCGCAATCGCCCGAAGACGTGCGGATTTCGGCGCTCGAGGCGCGGATCGCGGCGCTGGAGGCCGAGCTCCGGGCGCTGCGCCCCGGCGGTTCCGGCACGCGCGCGGGCACGCTGGTCGGGTCGACCGCCACCGTGACCACCGGGAACGCGGCGGCTTCGACCGCTGCGACGGACGCTGGCGATGACCTCGAAGCGCTCGCCGCCGAGCCGGGCGACGATGCCGCCGCGGCCGGCGACGTCGCCGCGCCGGCCATCGCCGCGACGGAGAACGCGACGCTCGAGGCGCCCGCCGATGCCGGCGGCGCCAGCGGGAGCGGCGCGAATGCGTTCAACCCCGCGATCGCGATCATCCTCAACGGCAGCCTCGCGCACCACTCGCTGGATCCGGCCGCGTTCGAGCGCAGCGGTTTCCCGCTCGCGGGCGAGGCCGGTCCGGGCGAGCGCGGCTTCTCGCTCGGCGAAAGCGAGGTGTCGTTCGCCGCCAACATCGACGACAAGTTCTACGGCCAGCTGACGCTGTCGGTCGAGAACGAGGACGGCGAGGACCACCTCGGCGTCGAGGAGGCGTACGTCGACACCACCGCGCTGCCGAACGGACTGTCGGCGCGGGTCGGCCGCTTCTTCTCCAACATCGGCTACCTCAACAGCCACCACGCGCACACCGACAGCTTCTTCGACCGGCCGCTGGCCTACCAGGCGTTCCTCGGCGGCCAGTACGGCGACGACGGCGTGCAGCTGCGCTGGGTCGCGCCGACGTCGACGTTCCTGGAACTCGGCGGCGAGGTGTTCCGCGGCCAGTCGTTTCCGTCCGGCGGCGCGCAGCGCGGCGGGCTCGGCACGCGCACGCTGTTCGCGCACGCCGGCGGCGACGCCGGCGCGGAGAACGAATGGCTCGCCGGCGTGTCGATGCTGAAGACGCGCACCGCCGGAGGCGAGGACGGCTTCGACGGCGACGCCACCGTGTACGTGGCCGATGCGACCTGGAAGTGGGCGCCGCAGGGCAACTTCAAGGACGGCGGCGTCACGTTCCGAAGCGAATACCTCGTCGACGACCGCGACGGCATGTACGTCGACCCGGAAGGCGTCGGCGCCGCGATCCCGTGGATCGGCAAGCGCCGCGGCGGCTACGTCGAGGGCGTGTACCGCCTCAACCGCACCTGGGACTTCGGCTATCGCTACGACAGGTTGCGTGCCGACGACACCGGCCCGTTCGCCAGCTCGTTCGATCCGTACCGCCACAGCCTCGAAGCCACCTGGCGCAACAGCGAGTTCAGCCTCGTCCGCCTGCAGCTCAGCCGCGAGAAGCCCAGTGCCGACGCGACCGACAACGCCATCGTCCTGCAATACCAGACCAGCCTCGGCGCGCACGGCGCCCACAAGTTCTGAGGATCACGCATGAAGCTCCACGCCACCGCATCCGTTCTCCTGCTCGCCGTCGCCGCGCTCGCGTCCGCGCCGGCGCAGGCCGGCAAGCTGAAGGTCTTCGCCTGCGAGCCCGAATGGGGCTCGCTGGTGACCGAGCTCGCCGGCGACAAGGTCGACCTCGACGTCGCCACCACCGCGCTCCAGGACGTGCACGTCATCGAGGCGAAGCCGAGCCTGATCGCCAAGGCGCGCAGCGCCGACCTCGCCGTGTGCACCGGCGCCGAGCTGGAAGTGGGCTGGCTGCCGCAGCTCGTGCGCCAGTCCGGCAACACCACGATCGCGTCGGGCCCGGGTTCGTTCATGGCCGCCGCGCAGGTCAAGACGCTCGAGAAGCCGAGCGCGCTCGACCGCGCCAACGGCGACGTGCACCCCGACGGCAACCCGCACGTGCAGCTGGATCCGCGCCGCGTGCTGATCATCGCGCGCCGCCTCGACGACCGGCTCGCCGAGCTCGATCCCGCGAACGCCGCCACGTACAGGCAGCGCGGCGCCGACTTCGAGAAGCGCTGGCTGGCCGCGATGACGAAGTGGAAGGCCGAGGCCGCGCCGCTGAAGGGCCGCAAGATCGTCGTCCACCACATCGCCTGGGTGTACCTGTGGGACTGGCTGGGCATGCAGCAGATCGGCGCGCTCGAGCCGAAGCCGGCGGTGCCGCCGACGGTCGCGCACATGTCGCAGCTGATCGCGCTGACCAGGTCGGCGGACACGCTGGCGATCGTCCGCGCGGCCTACCAGGATCCGAAGCCGGCCGACTGGCTCAGCGAGCGCACCGGCGTGCCGGCGGTGACGCTGCCGTTCACCGTCGGCGGCGACGCGCAGTCGAAGGACCTGTTCGGCATGTTCGATTCCACGATCTCGAAGCTGCTGGCGGTGGCCAAGTGACGCTCAACTGGGACGGCCTCGACGTCGCGATCCTCGGCCCGGCCTGCGTGGCCGGCCTGATCGTGCTCTCCACGCACGTGCCGCTCGGGCGGCAGGTGCTGTCGCGCGGCATCATCTTCATCGACCTCGCGATCGCGCAGATCGCGGGGCGTGGGGTGAGCCTCGCGCAGTACCTCGGCATCGACGAGCATGGCTACGGCGCGCAGGCGGCGGCCACAGTCGCGGCGCTGCTGGGCGCGGGGCTGCTCGCGTGGACCGACAAGCGCTGGCCGGAGCGGCAGGAGCCGCTGATCGGCACGCTGTTCGTGCTCGCCGCGACCGGCGGCCTGCTGCTGCTCGCGAACAACCCGCAGGGCGGCGAGCACCTCAAGGACCTGCTGGTCGGGCAGATCCTGTGGGTGAGCTATCCGCAGCTGGTGTTCCCGGCGCTGCTGTCGGCGGCGCTGCTGGGCGTGCTCGCGTGGCGCCGCGGGCAGCTGTCCGGCGTCTGGTTCTACGGCCTGTTCGCGCTGGCGATCACCGTGTCGGTGCAGCTGGTCGGCGTGTACCTGGTGTTCGCCAGCCTGATCGTGCCGGCGCTGGCCACCGTCGCGATGCAGGGCAGGGGCCGGCTCGGCCTGGCCTACGGCATCGGCGTGGCCGGCTACGTGCTCGGGCTGGTGCTGTCGGCGGTGCTCGACCTGCCGAGCGGCGCGATGATCGTCTGGACCCTGGCGGCGGTGGCCCTGCTGGCCCAGGCCTTCATCCGGCGGACACCCCGGACTGTTACAATGTAACGCAATGAACGTCCGCCAGTCCTCGCTGCTCGACCGCCTCGGCGCCACCGGCTCGCTGCTCTGCGCGATCCACTGCGCGCTGCTGCCGGCGCTGATCGCGCTGCTGCCCTCGCTGGGCATCGCGGCATGGCTGGACGACGGCTTCGAGCGCGGCTTCGTGGCGTTCGCGACCCTGCTGGGCCTGTTCACCCTGGTCTGGGGCTACCGCCGGCACCGTGCCGTGCGCGCGCTCTGGCTGCTGCTCCCCGGGCTGGCGGCGCTGTGGCTCGGCACCGGATACGAGCCGCTCCACCACGCGGTGGTGGCGCACGCGGTGATCATGACCCTCGGCGGCACCCTGGTCGGGCTCGCCCACCTGGCCAACCTGCGGCTCAATCGCGCAGGGACGGATCCCGCTTGCGGTTCCCATCCGGCGCGTCGCCACGCGCGGCAGGAACCCGCTTGACGCAGGAAGGATTCCCGGCTGCCTGATACAGGTTAAAATCGCCGCCTTCGGCCCGTTTCCGTGGCCGCATGACACCGGACAGGAGCACGAAATGGGCAAGGGCGACAGGAAGACGGCGAAGGGCAAGCGTTACAACGCCAGCTACGGCAACGCGCGTCCGCGCGCCGCGGCGAAGGCGGCCGGCACCACCGCCGCGCCCGTGGCGAAGAAGGCCGCGACCAAGAGCGTGACCAAGGCGCCGGCGAAGAAGGCCGTCGCGAAGAAGACCGCGGCCAAGTAATCCCGCGATCATCGCGCGGGCCCGCGCCCGCCGCATCGAACCAGCGAAGGCCGCGGATCCGCGGCCGTCGTCGTGTCAGGCCACCCGCCGGCCGCCGGAATACGCGGCGCCGGCGAGATCCCCGCCCAGCCAGTAGCAGAGCTCCGCCGGCCGGGAAATCCGCCAGTGCACGAAGTCGGCGCGCATGCCCGCGCGCAGGATGCCGCGATCGCCGAGGCCCAGCGCGCGCGCGCCGTTGACGGTCGCGCCGCGCAGCGCTTCCTCCGGCGTCAAGCGGAAGTGCGCGCACGCCAGCTGCATCGCCTGGCGCAGCGACAGCAGCGGCGAGGTGCCCGGATTGCAGTCGGTGGCGATCGCCATCGGCACGCCGTGCGCGCGCAGCGCGTCGAGCGGCGGCAGCTTCGTTTCGCGCAGCACGTGGAAGGCGCCCGGCAGCAGCACCGCGACGGTGCCGGCCGCGGCCATCGCGCGCACGCCCGCTTCGTCGGTGTGCTCGATGTGGTCGGCGGACAGCCCGCCGTATTCGGCCACCAGCGCGGCGCCGCCGAGGTCGCTGAGCTGGTCGGCGTGCAGCTTCACCGGCAGGCCGAGCGCGGAGGCCGCCTCGAACATGCGCCGCGTCTGCGCCGGGGTGAAGCCGATGCCCTCGCAGAACGCGTCGACCGCGTCGACCAGCCGCTCCTCGTGCAGCGCCACCAGCCATTCGATCGCCGCCGCGACGTAGCCGTGCGCGTCGCCGGCGAATTCGGGCGGCAGCGCGTGCGCGCCGAGGTAGGTGGTGCGCACGCCGATGCCGAGCTCCTCGCCGAGGCGGCGCGCGACGCGCAGCATCTTCCGTTCCGACGGGTAGTCGAGCCCGTAGCCCGACTTGACCTCGAGCGTGGTGACGCCGTCGCGCAGGAGCGCGCGGGCGCGCGGCAGCGATTGCGCGAGCAGCGACGCCTCGTCCGCGGCGCGCACGGCCTGCACCGTCGACAGGATGCCGCCGCCGGCGCGCGCGATCGCCTCGTAGCTCGCGCCCTCCAGGCGCATCTCGAATTCGCCGGCGCGGTCGCCCGCGAACACGACGTGGGTGTGGCAGTCGACCAGGCCGGGCGTGATCCAGCCGCCGCCGAAATCCAGCTCTTCATCGGCGCTGGCGCCGTCGGGCAAGGCGCTGCGCGGCCCGATCCAGGCGATGCGGCCGTCGCGCCAGGCCAGGGCGCCGTCGGCGATCGCGCCGTAGCCCTCGCCGTCGAGCGTCGCGATCGACGCGCCGGTCGCGATGCCGTCGAAACGGTTCACCGCGGCCTCCGCGCGGGCGCATCCGCCGGATCGACCGCCGGATCGACCGCCGCGACTGCCGCCGCCGTTTCGCGATCGGCCGCGGCGAGGAGCCGCATCGCCAGCGCCTTGTAGACCGGCTGCCTGCACACCAGCGCCGACGCGCCGCGCGCGAGCAGCACGGTCGCGAGGATCGGCAGCAGCATCCCGTTGTTGTCGGTCATTTCCATCGTGATCACCGCCGAGGTGAGCGGAGCCTGGGTCACGCCGGCAAGATAGCCGCACATGCCCAGCAGGACGACCGCGGTCGGCTCGACGCCCGGCAGAAGGGCGGACAGGTTGTCCCCCAGGCCGGCGCCCACCGCGAGCGCCGGCGAGAAGAGGCCGCCGGGGATGCCGGCCGCGTAGGAGACCAGGTTCGCCGCGAACTTCAGCGCGCCGAAGGCCGGGCCGACGTGGCCCTCGCCCTGCAGCAGCGTGCGCGCCTGCTCGTAGCCGGTGCCGAACGCGCCGGCGCTCACCCAGGTGCCCATCACCGCGAGCAGCAGGCCGCATGCGGCGGCGACCACGACCGGATGGCGCTGGCGCCAGTGCGCCCAGCGGTGGCCGCTGCTGCCGGCGGCCAGCAGCAGCCGGCTGAAGAGGCCGCCCGCGAGCCCGCACAACGTCCCGCATGCGAGCACGGCCAGCCAGCCGCGGCCGAGCGGCAGCGATCCCGACATGCTGCCGAAGTAGGTGTAGTTGCCGAGCACGGCGAGCGAAACGATGCCGCCGACGATCACCGCCGTCAGCAGCGTGCCGGAGAAGCGATGCTCGAACGCGCCGCTGAGTTCCTCGATCGCGAACACCACGCCGGCCAGCGGCGTGTTGAACGCGGCGGCGATGCCGGCCGCGCCGCCGGCGAGCAGGAAGCGCGCCGACTGGCGATCGCCGGCGAAGCCGAAGCGCGCGCCGACCGCGCGCATGATCGCGGCACCCACGTGCACCGTCGGGCCTTCGCGGCCGATGGACGCGCCGCCGAGCAGGCCGCCGACCGTGAGCGCCATCTTCGCGGCGGCCACGCGCATCGACAGGTGCCGGTTCGCCCAGTCGCGCGGGGTCTGCAACGCCGCGATCACCTGCGGGATGCCGCTGCCGCGGGTCGCCTGCAGGCCGCGGCCGGTCGCCCATGCCAGCGTCGCGAACACGACCGGCGTCGCGGCGAACGCCCAGTACGGCGAGATCGCCAGCAGGCGGCGGAACAGCGAGAACGCCAGGTCGCTGGCCTTCGCGAACAGGATCGCAGCGAGCGCCACCGCCACGGCGCCGCCCCACAACGCGGCTCGGCGCTTCCAGCCGGCGCCGGACAGCAGGTCCAGGTCGGCGTCCTCTTCCCTCGGTACGGCGTCCATGCGGCGATTGTCGCATTGCGGCCCCGGCGGGGGGAGAATGCGGCGATGCGACCGGAAACAGACCCCTTCGCCCGCCGCGGCATCGCCAACCTGCATTCGCACGCGTTCCAGCGCGCGATGGCGGGGCTCGCCGAGCGCCAGACCGATCCCGGCGACAGCTTCTGGACCTGGCGCGAGACGATGTACCGCATGGCCGGGCGCTTCGACCCCGACACGCTGCATGCGGTGGCTTCGCAGCTGTACGCGGAGATGCTCGAATCCGGCTACACGACGGTCTGCGAGTTCCACTACCTGCACCACCGGCCGGACGGCACGCCGTACGCCGATCCCGCCGCGATGTCGCGCGCGCTGCTGCGCGCCGCGCGCGAGTCCGGGATCCGGCTGACGCTGTTGCCGGTGCTGTACATGACGGGCGGCTTCGACGGGCGGCCGCTCGCCGAGCGGCAGCGCCGCTTCGGCCACGATGTCGACGCGTTCCTCGCGCTGATCCAAGCGCTGCGCGGCGACGAAGATGCATCGCTGCGCGTGGGCTGCGCGCTGCACAGCCTGCGCGCCGTGCCCGCGGATGCGATGCGCGCGGTGCTGGCTGCGCTGCCGCGCGACATGCCGGTGCACATCCACATCGCCGAGCAGCTGGGCGAGGTCCAGGACAGCCTGGCGCTGCGCGGCGCTCGCCCGGTGGAATGGCTGCTGGGCAACGCGGAGGTCGACGCGCGCTGGACGCTGGTGCACGCCACGCATCTCGAACCCGCCGAAGTCCAAGGCATCGCGCGCAGCGGCGCGACCGTCGCGATCTGCCCCACCACCGAGGCCAACCTCGGCGACGGACTGTTTCCCCTGCGCGCGTACCTCGACGCCGGCGGGGCGATCGGCATCGGTTCGGATTCGCAGGTGTCGGTGTCGCCGGTGGAGGAGCTGCGGTGGCTCGAGTACGGGCAGCGGCTGGCGACGCACCACCGCAACATCGCCGTGCGCGCGGGCTCGCCGAGCGTCGGCGAGACGCTGCTGGAGGCCGTGCACGCGAGCGCGGGCAATGCGACCGGGCTCGATGCGTCCGGCGACGTCGTCGTGCTCGACGCGGACGCGCCGCAGTTCGCCGGCGCGACGGCGGCGGATGTCGCCGATCGCTGGATCTTCAGCGGCAACCGCCCGCTGGTGCGCGAAGTCCGCCTCGCCGGCGAGCGCGTGGTCGCCGACGGCCGGCACCGCGATCGCGACGCCATCGCCGCGCGCTATCGCGCCGCCGTCGTGACGCTCCTCGCGTAGGCGCGGCGCTACAGAAGCGCCGGCGCCGCGGGCAGGGCGCCTTCGAGGGTGAGCAGGAAAGTCTTGATCGGCAGGCCGCCGCCGTAGCCGGTGAGGCTGCCGTCGGCGCCGATCACGCGATGGCAGGGCAGCACGATGGACAGCGGGTTGCGGCCGTTCGCCGCGCCCACCGCGCGGGTGGCGGTCGGCTTGCCGATGCGGTTGGCGAGGTCGGCGTAGCTGATCGTCTTCCCGTACGGGATGTCGGCCAGCGCCCACCACACGCCGCGCTGGAATTCGGTGCCCTGCGGCGCGAGCGGCAGGTCGAAGTCGCGGCGCCTGCCGGCGAAATAGTCGTCCAACTGCGCGTGCGCGGCATCGATGACCGCATTGCGGCCCTCGCGCCAGTGGACGCCGCGCCTGACCGGGTGCGCGGGCGTCTCGAACTCCAGCACCTGCAGGTGCGCGTCGTCGGCGGCGAGCAGCAGCGGTCCGACCGGGCTGTCGATGACGGTGTAGCGGATGGCGGGCTCCTGGTCCGTCCGGGCCATGGCGGGTGTCCCTGCAGCGTTCATTGCGGCGTTCATTTCGATTTTCCTCCGGATTTCGTCGCGCGCGGTGCAGGCATGAGGTCGCGCCAGAGCAGCATCACCGCGTAGGCGCGCCATGGCCGCCAGGCTTCGGCGCGTGCGATGAGCGCCTTCGCCGACAGGCGCGGCGCTTCCTGCGGGAACGCGCGCTGCAGCATCAGGTCTTCCGCGGGGAACGCGTCCGGGTGTCCGAGCGCGCGCAATGCGAGGTATTGCGCGGTCCATGGCCCGATGCCGCGCAGCGTGGTCCAGCGCGCGACGAAGTCGTCGAGCGTGCGCTCGGGCCGGAAGTCGACCGCGCCGTCGAGCAGGGCGCGCGCGACGGTGCGCAGTGTTTCCGCGCGCGAGCCGGTCAGCCCGATGCCGGACAGGTCGGCGTCGGCCAGCACCGCGGGCGTGGGGAAGCGGTGCGTGAGCGCCGGATGTCCCGTGCCCGCCGGGAACGGCGTCGCCAGCGGCGCGCCGAAGCGCTCCGCGAGCCGCCTGGCGATGGTGCGGGCCGCGGTCGTGCTGACCTGCTGGCCGACGATCGCGCGCACCGCCGCCTCGAAGCCGTCCCAGCTGCTCGGCACGCGCACGCCCGGGTGCGCGGCGAGCACCGGCGCGAGGCGCGGCGAACGCGACAGCACCGCGCCGATCGCCTGCGGATCCGCATCGAGGTCGAACATGCGGCGCACGCGGTTCACGATCCCGATCAGGCGCGCCGGCGGCACGCCGTGCAGCTCGAGCTTGAGCGCGTGCTCGCCGCCCGGCCATTCGGAGACCCGCAACCACGACGCGGCGGCGCCCGCCGGGGCGTCGTCGTCGGGCAGCACGGCGCGCGCATAGCTCGCCTCGTCGACGTGCTCGATGCCCGGCAACGCACGCCCGCGCATGAAGGCGAGCAGCGCGGCGAAGTCGTACGGCGGCCGGTAGCCGAGCCGCAGCACCAGGCCCTCGTCCGCCTCGCGCGCGGCCGGGCGCTTGCGGAGGTCGCGCGGCGCCATGCGATAGGCGTCGCGGAAGGTCGTGTTGAAGCGGCGCAGGCTGCCGAAGCCCGCGGCCAGCGCGATGTCGGTGATCGGCAGCGACGTCTCGGTGAGCAGCTGCTTCGCGAACAGCAGGCGGCGCGTGCCGTGGACGCCGATCGGCGGCGCGCCGAGGCGCTCGACGAACAGGCGCCGCAGCTGGCGTTCGCCCAGGTGCACGCGTTCGGCCAGCGCGGACAGCGGTTGCTCCGCGAGCAGGCCGTCGTCGATCAGCTTCAGCGCGCGCGCCACGGCCGCATCGCCGCGACGCCAGGCACCGTCGCCGGGCGACAGTTCCGGGCGGCAGCGCAGGCACGGGCGATAGCCGGCGGCTTCCGCGGCGGCGGCGTTGCCGAAGTAGGACACGTTCGCGCGCTTCGGCGTCGGCGCGGGGCACACCGGGCGGCAGTAGATGCCGGTGCTTTTCACCGCGGTGAAGAACAGCCCGTCGAAGCGGGCGTCGCGGCTCAGGCGGGCGCGCTCGCAGACTTCGGGCGGGGGGAGGGAGTCCATGGATGCAGGCTAGCACCGGTGCCGGCGCCCGACTCGCCGGATTCGGACATCGATGCCCGGGCCGTTCAGCGCCCCGGTTCGAGCGCCGGCAGGAGCGTCGCCGGATCGCCGTCGTTCGGCTCCGCCGGCACGCCGAGCAGGCGCATCAGCAGCGGATAGACGTCGACGTTGTCGAACGGCGGCAGGCGCTTGCCGTCGGCGAAGCGCGGGCCGTCGGCGACGAAGACGGCGCGCATCTCGGGCGATTCCGGCGCGTAGCCATGGGCGCCGGTCGCGTGGCCGCCACCCTCGTCGTCGTCGCGCATGCCGGCGCCCGCGCCGGCGGGCGGGCGCATCGTCAGGATCCAGCCGACGTCGGCCTGGCACACGATGGCGGGCACGCGCGGATTCGCGCCGTAGTGCCAGCGCGCGGGAACGTCTGTCTTGCGCCAGCATTCCGAATGCGGATGCCGGCCGAGGATCGCCGCGTCGACCGCCACCACGTCCGCGCCCGGCGCCGGCGCGAGTCCGACCGAGGTGCCGCGGCTGGCGACGTCGATCGCGGTCGCCGGCAGGCCCTTCGCCGCGAGGAAATCGTCGAGGTATTCGCGCTGCCCCGGGGGCACCCGCGCCATGCCATGATCGGACACGACGATCAGGTCGACGCGATCGCGCAGCCCGCGCGCGTCGAGGCCGCGGAGCAGGCGGGCGAGCGCGGCGTCCACGTCGGCCTCGGCCTGCAGCGCCTGCGGCGAACCCGGGCCGTACGCGTGCTCCCGGCTGTCCACCTGGTCGAAATACAGCGTCACGAGCGTGGGTCGCGCGGCATCGGTGCGCGCAAGCCAGTCGAGCACCGTGTCGACGCGCGCGGCGTCCGGCATGGCGGCGTCGAAGCGCCGCCACTGGTCCGGATGCATGCCCGCGATCGCCGCTTCCGTGCCGGGCCAGAACATCGTCGCGGCGTGGCCGCCCCGTCGCTGCAGCGTCACCCACGCGGGCGTGCCGCCCCACCAGCGCGCGTCCTCCACCGCGGTGCGGTCGTGCAGCGAGAACGCGCCGAGCGCGGGGTCGCGCATGGTGTTGTTGACGATCCCGTGGTGGTCCGGACGCAGCCCCGTCACCAACGTGTAGTGGTTCGGGAACGTGAGCGACGGATACGAAGGGGTCATCCAGTCGGCGTGCACGCCGTGCGCGGCGAGCGCATCGAGCGCCGGCATGACACCGCTGCCGACGGCATCCGCGCGCAGGCCGTCGATCGAGACCAGCAGCACCGCGGGCGGCAGCGCGGGCGCCGGCGATGCGGCGGCCGGTGTCGCGACCGGCGTGGTAGCGCAGCCGCCGAGGGTGGCGAGGGCGAAGGCGAGGGCGAGGGCGGCGAGCGGTGCCGCGTACGGGATCGGCCGGCGATCGGTCGCAGGGGCTGGGCTGTGCATCCGCCGATGATAAGCTCCCGCCGTTGCCGGACGGGGGACCCGCCATGCGCCAGATGCTTGCCTTGTCGATGCTGCTCGTCCCGCTGCTGGCGGCTGCGCAGGAGACGCCCGCTCCCGCATCACCGGAGACGCCGGCCCCCGCAGACGCCGGGTCTGCGCCGGCGACGGCGACGTCCGCCGCGTGCGCGGTCTGGGCGCGCGAATCCGGCTTCGCGCAGTCGGTCGCCGACCACGACGCCGCCGCGTTCGCCAGCTACCTCCATCCGGATGCGGTGTTCGTCGAGGGCGGCACGGCGACGCGCGGCGCCGACGCCATCGCCGCGTCGTGGGCCGGCCTCATCGCCGGCAAGGACATCGTGCTGCGCTGGTATCCGGATGCCGTCGACGTCGGCGCCAACGGCGCGGTCGCGCTGTCGCGCGGACCGTACTGGATCGAGAACCCGTCCGCCCCGGCCGACAAGCGCTATCGTCAGGGCCGGTTCGTCTCGACCTGGCTGCGCGGCGAGGACGGCGAATGGCAGGTCGTGTTCGACGGCGGTGGCGGCAACGTGCCGAAGCCGGCCACCGCCGACGAGATCGCGAACCTGATCGTGGCGCGGAGAGACTGCCCGGCCGGTCAGGGCTTGCGGAACTTGTAGACGAACTGGTCGGTGCGGCCGCGGATCGTCTTGTCGAACACCTTGAGCGTGTGGTCGTCGGCCGGATTGCGCAGCACCTCGCTCTCGCCCACGAACTCGAAGCCGGCGGCCTCGACCTGCTGCTTGACGATCTCCGGATCGATGCGGTGCAGGGTCTCGGTGTCGCGCAGGCCCGAGCCCGTTTCGGCCGCATGGTCGACCACGACGAACACGCCGCCCGGCTTCAGCGCGTCGAAGACCTGCTTGTCGAACGTCGCCAGGTCGACCGGGCCCATGAACTTGTCCGGATAGTCGTGGTAGTTCTGCGAGGTGAACACGACGTCGGCCTGGGCCGGCGCCGACAACGCCGCGGCGGACTGCTTGAGGATCTCGATGTTGCCGTAGGCGTCGGCGATCGCCTGCAGCTTGTCCGTGCTCTCGTCGTATTCGGTCGGCCACACGGCATAGACCTTGCCGTCGTCGCCGACCGCCTTGCTGAAGAGGCGGGTGAAATAGCCGCCGCCCGGGATCAGCTCGATCACGGTGTCGCCGGGCTTCACGCCGGCGAAGGCGACGATGTCGCCGCCGTGGCGGCGCGCGTCGTTCTGCGCGTCGTCCGCGCGCGCCGGAGAGGCGCCGGCGGCGGCGATGTTAGCGGGCAGCGCGGCGGGCGCGGCGGCCGCGGCGTCCTGCGCGGCGGCCGGAGCCGACATCGCGAGGCCGACGGCGAGGGCAAGCATCCACTTCTTCATGGCGGCACTCCTGGCGTGGGCGGCAGCGGGCGCTGCCGGGCGGCCATGATCGCAGGATTCGCGCAGGCCCGGGACAGGGCCTTTCGGCACGGTGCCGACGGGCGGTCGGCCCTGGTCAGCCTCCGAACAGGCCGCGGGAAATGAAGTGCGCCGGCACCGCCGCGAACAGCAGGCCGACAGTGAGCAGTCCCCAGCGCACGCGCAGCCAGCGGGCGCGGAAGTCCGACAGCTGCGCCAGCACGTCGACGGGGTAGGCCGCGCAGAACGCGACGTTCGCCAGCACCGCGAGCAGGAACAGTTGTTGCGCGAGCTCGAAGGGCGGGCTCTGCGGCGCGCGCGGCGAATCCAGGCACCAGGTCGCGACCACCACGGCGAGCAGCCAGCCGTTGTAGAGCAGGCGGCGCGGTTCCCAGTACGCGATCGCGGCGCTGAGCGCGGTGCGGAAGTCGGAGGCGAGCGGCGTGTCCATGTCGGCGCCGTTCATCGCGGCAGCAGGATCGACATCTGCGCGCGCAGCAGCCCGCCCCAGGGCTTCAACGTGCGCGCGAGCAGCAGCGATGCGGGCGCCGACAGCAGGCTCATCACCGTCATCGCGGCGAGGATGACCGCCGATTCGGTGCGCACCGCCGACGGATCGGTGGGCGTCGCGATCAGCGACAGCACGCCGAGCGCGAGCGTGCCCGCGAGCAGCCCGCTGCCCGCGCCGAGCCCGGCCATGCGCGCCAGCGACAGCCGGTGCAGGACGCCGCCGCGCTCGGCGATGCCGAACACGATCGCGAACACCACGCCGGCGAAGAAGGCCGGCAAGCCGAGCGTCATCGGCCACACGTCGATGAAGTTCGGGTCGGGCTCGGTCAATTCGAGCAGGCCGCCGACGAAGAACCAGCCGGCGAACCAGGTGGCACCGACGGCGAGGGCGACGAGGGTGCGCCTGGAGAGACGGGTGAACATGCGGGGGTCCTCAGCTTTCGCGGACGCGCTGGATCAGCGCTTCCATGTGTTGCAGGTAGGCGTCGAGCGCCTTGCGGCCCGCGGCGGTGAGCCGGTACTCGGTGCGCGGCACGCGGTCGACGAAGGTCTTGTCGCAGGCGACGAAGCCGGCTTCCTCGAGCTTGCGCGCGTGCACGCTCAGGTTGCCGTCGGTGATCTCGAGCAGCGCCTTGAGTTCGTTGAAGGTGAGCGCCGGCGCGCCGGCGAGGGCGCTGACGATGGCCAGGCGCACGCGCTCGTGGATGACGCGGTCGAGGTCGACGGCCGACTGCGCGTCGTTGCGTGCCGCGGTCGCGGCGGCGGCCGCGCGGCGCTTCGCGGGCATGGCCGCGCCGCCCTCCGCGTTCGTCGCGGTCGGCGCGCGCGCTGCCGCGGTTTGCTTCGCGGGCCTAGCCACCGTGGCGCCTCGCGATGACGTAGCCGAAGCCGATGTGCAGCCCGCCGAAGCCCGCCGCCATCCACGCATCCGCCCACGCCGGCGTCGTCGCCAGCGCGAGCGTGCCGAGCCACATGAAGCCGATGCCCATCAGCGGCACCGCGCCGACCGAGAACGTGCCGGCGGAAATGACGGCCGCGCCGTACGCGAGCATCCACAGGCCGGGCAGGAAAGACGTCGCGCCGTGCGGGAACAACGCGAACGTCAGCGCGACGGCGACGCCCACCGGCGGCAGGAAGCTCATGAGGAACTTGCGACCGGGCCCGGTGGCGAGCGGCGCGCCGAAGCGCTTCGCCTTCAGCGACAGCGTGACCGCGGCGATGACCGCAGCGACGGCCGCGGTCGCCATCCAGACCGCGAGCCAGCGCCCCGGCGTCGGCTGCAACAATGCGATCCACGCGGCGGGCAGGGCGACGGCGCCGATCGCGACGCCGCCCCAGCCGGGCACCGCGGTGAAGGAGCCGGAACGCTCCATCGTGCGGCGGATGAAGCGGAGGTCCTCCATCGCGCGTTCGTGCAGCGAGACGGGGGTGTCGGGACGGTCCACGCGGAGGGGTCTGCTCATGGAGCGCAGGTATAGGCCCACCGCGGGCGTGCGTCAAGTACTTTTCAACGCAAAGCGCAATCGCCCTCGGTGCAGACCGGCAGCAGGTTGTTGTCCGGCCGCACGTCCAGCAGCAGGTGGCGCGGATCGATGCCGGCCTCGGCGGGCAGCGACGGCACGCGGACCACGATGCGCTGCCTGCCGGAATGGATGGGATGCATGCGGCGATACAGGGTGGGGCCGGGCTGGTCGTCCTTCCCTGCGCCGAGCACGCCGATCTCGACCGCGTCGTGCATCGGCACTTCGGTCTCCGCGCCGAGCTCGTCGACGGTGACCTTGCGCGCCTGCACGTCCATCGCGACTTCCCATTGTCCGCTGCCCATCGGACGGACCGTAGCCGTCGTCGTCTTGAGGTCCCAGAACGTGTTCGCGGCGAGCAGGTCGTGCAGCAGCCATTGCCGGTCGGGCGGCGTGACGGCCTGCAGCGCGCGGTACAGGTCGCGCGCGGTCGCGAGCGGCGGCTTCGCGTCGGCATGCGCGCGCACCAGGTTGCGCAGGCCGGCGTTCATGCGTTCGGTGCCGAGGTACGCGTCCAGCGCGTACATCGCGAACGGGCCGCGGCGGTAGGCCTCGTCCCAGTCGGTGGCGTGCAGCAGCGACTTGCCGGCCTGCGCGCGCGGCGTCAGGTAGGACTCGCGCAGCACCGCGAGCATGCGCTGCAGGTGCGCCTCGCCGAAGGTCTCGCGCATCGTCGTCAGCGCCGAGTACCACGCCAGGCTCTCGCTCAGCAGGGGCGCGCCTTCCACCGGCGCGGAGGTCAGCACGCCGCCCCACCACTGGTGCGCGACCTCGTGCGCGACCACGCCGAACGCGAAATCGATGTCGCGCCAGTCGGCTTCGGGATGCGCGCGGGCGAAACCTTCCTGGAACGAGATGTCGCCCGGCGCCGAGTGCAGGCCGCCGGGGCCGGGCCGCTCGGTGAAGCGCAGGTGGCGCAGCGGGTAGGGGCCGAAGTCGCGGCTCATCGCCGCGAGCGTCGCGGTGGCGCCGCGCACGAAGCGCTCCGCGTTCCAGGCCTGCGCGGGATCGTGGTAGACCTCGATGGCGACGTCGCGCCACTGCGCCCGGCGCACGGCGTAACGCGCGGAGTAGAAGCCGAGGTCGCCGCCGCGGATCGGCGCTTCCGTCACGTAGCGGAAGTGCGGCCGTCCGTCCTCGGTCCAGGCCTTGCGCAGCAGGCCTGGTGCGATCGCGGTCTGGCCCGGGGCGGTGGAGATCACCGTGTCGACCGAGACGCGCTGGCCGCGCGTTGCCGTGTACGGGATCTTCGGGTCGTCGAGCAGCGGCACTTCCGGCCGCGCCGCAAGGCCGAATTCGCGGCGGTCGGCGGCGTTGTTGAGTTCGCGCGAGGCCTGGTAGCCGATCAGCGGCAGCCAGTCCTCCGCCAGGAAGCGGCTGCCGTTCGCGGCGATCGCCGGGTCGATGCCGTGCCGGGTGAAGCCGTCGCCACCGAACGCGACCTCGAAGCGCAGCTGCATCGCCTCGCCCGGCTGCAGCGGCCGCGCGAGCATGAAGGCATGCTGGCCGAGGTCTTCGTCGGCGATCGCGTGGCGCGCGGGCCGGTCGGGTTGCAGCAGGCGCATGCGCACGTCGTGCGAGGTGGCGACGTGGAGCGTTGCGATCGGCTGCGTCGACTGGTTGACGAGGCGGTAGGTGCCGGCGACGGTCGCGGTGCCGGTCTCCGGGTGCAGGTCGACGCGCAGGCGCAGGTCGGTGAGCACCGGCTTCGGCGCGTCGGCGTACTGGCCGTAGAGCTTCTCGTAGCGCGCGGCGCGCGCCTTGGCCTCGACGCGGTCGACGAACGGATGCAGCACGTGCGTGTCGTGGAAGATGACGCCGCCGGCGCCGAGCGCGAGCACCAGCCCCGCGACGGCGGTGCCCAGCAGCGGGCGCGACATCCGCAGGCGCAGCTCGCGCCAGCGCGCGCGCAGGCCCGAACCCGAGCCGCGCGGCAGCAGCAGGATCGCCAGCACCGCGAGCATCGCCGCCCAGCCGGCCCAGTACGCCTTGAACCAGGCCCACGGGACGAGGTCCCAGGCGAAGCCGCGCATGTCGCTGTAGGTCCAGCCGGTATCGCTGCCGTACACGAACAGGCGGTCGTCGACGCCGAGCGCGGACGCGCCGACGATGCCGAGGAACGCCGCGATGACCAGCAGCTGCGCGAGGTGCCGGTGATCGACGATCGCGTGCAGCGTCATCGCCAGCACGACGAGCAGCAGCCAGTCGACCGCCTGCAGGCCGAGCAGCGCCTGGGCGTAGAGCATCGGATCGAACGCGGTGAAGTCCAGCGAGGCCTGCACCACCATCGCCACCGCGATCCGCAACAGCTGCAGCGCGAGTACCAACAGCGCGAGCCCGCCCAGGCGCCCGCAGAAGCGCATCCAGTCCGGAACCGGCGCGGCGTCCGCGATCGCGGCGATGCCGGCGTCGCGGTCGCGCCAGGCGAGCTCGCCAGCGGCCAGCATCAGCACGAGCGGCAGCACCAGCACGAAGAAGGCTTCCGAATGCGCCATCAGCTCGACCATCGTGCCGGTGGTCGGCCAGATCGGCATGCCGACGCTTTCCATCAGCTCCGGCGTGGCGAGGCCGAAGACCGCGACCAGGAGCAGCAGCACGATGCCGGGCCAGCCGGTCGCGGCCTGGCGGAAGGCGTCGGCCGACAGCGCGGCGAGCTGGCGCAGTCGCGTGGCCGGGCCGAACGCCACGTCGATGCGCCGGGGCATCACGGGCACTGCCGCCGGCGCATCGATCGCGAGGGGTGCGCGGCGTCTGCCGCGCCTGGCGCCGCCGTCGGGCTGGGCCAGGCGGAAGCGGCGGAAGGTGAGCGCGAGCAGCGCCAGCGCCACGCCGATCCAGATGGCGCGGTTGGCGAACGTCACGCCGTCGAGGCCGAGGATCCGCACGCTCTTCTCGGCGTCGGTCCACGCCGTGGAGCTCTTGCTGACGATCGTCAGCGCCATCGGGTCGAACAGCGTCGCCGTGTCCCAGTAGCCCAGCGTGCGCGCGATGTACTGCGAGCCGAACAGGCCGAGGAACAGCACCAGCCCCACCGCCGGATACGCCGCCGACGCCTTGCGCCGCCACGCCACCAGCGCGAACGACATCGCCGTGACCACGAAGGCGTTCGGCAGCGACAGCAGCAGGTAGGGCGCGAGATAGGCCTCGATGCGGAACGGGCCCATCACCGGCTGCAGCCACGGCAGCGGCAGGCACAGCAGCAGGCCGAGCGGCAGCGCCAGCGCGAGGATCGCGTTCAGCGCGAACGCGGCGAGGAAATGCCCGGCCAGGTAATCGAAGCGCCCGACCGGCGTCGCGCAGGCGAGGGCGAAGGCGCGCGACTGGAAATCGCGCGCGACGATGCTGCCGGTGAGCGCGGCCGCCATCGGCAGCCACAGCATGGCCATCACCTGGGTGACGTTGGCCACCACGTACGGCGAGTTGAACCAGTAGCCGTGCTCGAGCGCGGCGTGGCCCTGCATCTGGCCGCCGAGCTGCCAGGTGATCGCCGCCAGCGCGACGAAGCAGATCCACGGCCAGGCCTGCTTCGCCTGGTAGCCGAAGGCGAAGGCGAACGTCTCCTTCAGCCTCATGCGACCGCCGAACCCATCGTGCGGAAGTAGACGTCGCCCAGGGTCGGCTCGGCGGGCTCGAAACCTTCGCCCGGCGCCGCCTCGCTGTGGATGCGCGCGATCGTGCGGCCGGCCATCATCCGCGTGGACACCACCGCATGGTCGCGGCCGAGCGCGTCGAGCGCATCGCGGTCGACCACGCGCTGCCAGATGCGCCCGCGCAGCGCCGCCATCGCCGCCAGCGGCTCGGCTTCCAGCAGGATGCCGCCGTCGCGGATGATCGCCATCCGGCTGCACAGCTCGGCCACGTCCTCGACGATGTGCGTGGACAGGATCACGACGGCGTTCTCGCCGACGGCCGACAGCAGGTCGAGGAAGCGCACGCGTTCGGCCGGGTCCAGGCCCGCGGTCGGCTCGTCGACGATGATCAGCTTCGGGTTGCCGAGCAGCGCGATCGCCACGCCCAGGCGCTGGCGCATGCCGCCGGAGAAGCCGCTGACCTTCTGCCTGCGCACCCCGTGCAGGTTGACCTGGTGGAGGAGGGCGTCGACCAGGTCGCTGCGGACGCGCCGGTCGGCGACGCCCTCGAGGATGGCGAAGTGGTGCAGCAGCTTCTCGGCCGTCACCCGCGGGTAGACGCCGAAATCCTGCGGCAGGTAGCCCAGGGTCTCGCGCACCTTGCCCGGCTCGCGCAGCACGTCGATGTCGCCCAGCCGGATCTCGCCGGCGTCGGGCTGCTGCAGCGTCGCGATGGTCCGCATCAGCGTCGACTTGCCGGCGCCGTTGGGCCCGAGCAGGCCGAACATGCCGGGCCGGACGGTCAACGACACGTCGCGCAGGGCGTGGACGCCGTTGGCGTAGGTCTTCGAGAGGTTTCGGACGTGCAGTTCCAAGAGTGTTTCCCCGGCGTGGATGGGACATTGATAGCGTGCGGCGCCCGCGGCTGGCCCCGGCGGAAAGTCAGGGTGCCCCATGGATTTGCGACGAAGCCCCCGATTCCGGCGACGAAACCGGTCCGCCGGGGCAGGCCGCGGGCCGGTGCCATAATCGGCCTTCACGCACTCCACCGGCCCGCCATGTCTTCCAGCACCTCCCGCAAGGACCCGTCCCGAAACGACCCCGCACGCATCGTCCGCGCCCCGCGCGGCACCGAGCTCAGCTGTCGGTCGTGGCTGACCGAGGCCCCGTTCCGCATGCTCCAGAACAACCTGGACCCGGAAGTCGCCGAGAACCCCGCGGAGCTGGTGGTGTATGGCGGCATCGGCCGCGCCGCGCGCAACTGGGCGTGCTACGACGCGATCATCGCCACGCTCAAGACGCTGGGCGACAACGAGACGCTGCTGGTGCAGTCCGGCAAGCCGGTCGGCGTGTTCCCGACGCATGCCGACGCGCCGCGCGTCCTGATCGCCAACTCCAACCTGGTGCCGCACTGGGCGACCTGGGAGCACTTCAACGAGCTCGACCGCAAGGGCCTGATGATGTACGGCCAGATGACGGCCGGCTCGTGGATCTACATCGGCTCGCAGGGCATCGTGCAGGGCACGTACGAGACGTTCGTCGAGATGGGGCGGCAGCATTACGGCGGGGAGTTGAAGGGGCGCTGGATCCTGACGGCCGGCCTCGGCGGCATGGGCGGCGCGCAGCCGCTGGCCGCGTCGCTGGCCGGCGCGTGCTCGCTGAACATCGAGTGCCAGCAGTCGCGCATCGACTTCCGGCTGAAGACGCGCTACGTCGACGAGCAAGCCACCGACCTCGATGATGCTTTGGCGCGCATCGCGAAGTACACGGCGGCCGGCGAGGCGAAGTCCATCGCGCTGCTCGGCAACGCCGCCGACGTGCTGCCCGAGCTCGTGCGCCGCGGCGTGCGGCCGGATGCCGTCACCGACCAGACCTCCGCGCACGACCCCGTGCACGGCTACCTGCCGCTCGGCTGGACGGTGGAGCAGTGGCTGGCCGAGCAGCAAGCCAACCCGGATCGCGTGCGCGACGAAGCCAAGAAGTCCATGCGCGTGCACGTCGAAGCGATGCTCGCGTTCCAGCAGATGGGCGTGCCGACCTTCGACTACGGCAACAACATCCGCCAGATGGCCTTCGACGAAGGCCTGAAGAACGCGTTCGACTTCCCCGGCTTCGTGCCCGCCTACGTGCGGCCGCTGTTCTGCCGCGGCGTCGGCCCGTTCCGCTGGGTGGCGTTGTCGGGCGACCCCGAGGACATCTACAGGACCGACGCGAAGGTCAAGGAATTGATCCCCGACGACCCGCACCTGCACCGCTGGCTGGACATGGCGCGCGAGCGGATTTCGTTCCAGGGGCTCCCGGCACGCATCTGCTGGGTCGGCCTGGGCCAGCGCCACAAGCTCGGCCTGGCCTTCAACGAGATGGTCCGCAACGGCGAGCTGAAGGCGCCGGTCGTGATCGGCCGCGACCACCTCGACTCCGGCTCCGTGGCCTCGCCGAACCGCGAGACCGAGGCGATGAAGGACGGCTCCGACGCCGTTAGCGACTGGCCGCTGCTCAACGCTATGCTCAACGTGGCCGGTGGCGCCACCTGGGTCTCGTTACACCATGGAGGCGGCGTGGGAATGGGGTATTCGCAGCACTCGGGCGTGGTAATCGTGTGTGATGGCAGCGAGGCTGCCGACGCCCGCATCGCGCGGGTGCTGTGGAATGACCCGGGGACCGGGGTGATGCGCCATGCGGATGCGGGGTACAGCATCGCGGAAGAATGTGCGGAGAAAGCTGGACTGCAACTTCCGATGGTCAACAGATAACCTTTTTGATGCTTCCATCCGAATTGACAACCATGGTTACTGACCTTCGATGGCAATTTGAACGCTAGTGGGAGGGAGTGTGGAAGATATCGCCATGAATTTTGATGGGTTCGATCCCAGTTCCAGCATTCTCTTTCTTGGCTCCGGTTTTAGCATGGGGGCTGAGAATATTGCTCATAAAAGCCCTCCCAATGGGTCTGGGCTGAAACGCCATTTCATCCAACAGCTTGGCCTTCCAGAAGATACGGCGTATGACCTCCAGATTTTGACGGAAGAGTTTGCTGAGGCGGATGCACAGAAACTGAGAGACGAACTCTACAAAATATTTCGCGTCACCAAACTAAGCGATGCGCAAAAGACAATTTTGGGGAAGTCGTGGCGTCGCATTTACACTACCAACTATGACGATGTGGTCGAGTCCTACCGCCTTTCGATAAAAGCCTCGCCCAGTGCCTTCGATGTTTCCGAAGCGGTGCCAAATAAACTGCCGCATGGGGCTGTGATTCACTTGCATGGCAGCATTAGGCTGGTGACAGCGGAAAATTTGCGCGAAAGTCTCATTCTTGGGGAGGCATCATATGTAAATCAATATGTAACTCGATCACCTTGGTATGATCAATTTCAACGAGACATGGCGTTTGCTAAAGCGATATATATAGTTGGGTATAGTCTGGCTGACTATCACATCGCTGCACTTTTAATGGCGGACCCTTCGCTTTCAGGGCGCACCACATTTATCCAGCCGCCGACTCCTGACCCAATCTTTTTCCGGCGTACATATCAGTACGGTCGAACGGCTTTCATAGGAGTTGAGGGTTTTGCAGGTGTAGTGTCAAAAGCGCCAACGGGCGTAACGCCGAGCATAGGAAATCTTCGCTCATTTCGTTCGTTGGCGCCGACCAGGGATAAGCACTCCAGCGCCCGACCAACCGCAACTGAAGTGTACGATCTTCTGGTCTACGGAAATTTCGATCCGGCGCGACTGGCGCGCGCTCAGCCTGCGGAGGACTATGCAATCGCGCGTAGCGATCGTGTCCAAACCGCAGCCGACGTCATAGAGCAGAAGTCTGCATTAGTTGTAGATGGCAGGCTCGGGAATGGAAAAACGATCTTCCTTCATCTGCTGGCGTTCGAGCTGTCAGCGAGAGGCTGGAGGTGTTTCCTATTTAAGCCGGGGCATCCGGATATTGCGCAAGAAATTGCAGCTTTGACCAATGTCGAGCAGTTGGTTGTTTTTGTCGATCAATATTCTGCGGCGCAAGACTCCCTGAAGGGGCTACGAGAGGCTCTGCCTGGTGCGCGCATCGTGGTGGAGGTTCGGTCTGGCACATTTGAAGTTCGATTTCACGAGTTGAATAGCTTGCTGCCAAAGCCATTTGACCGAATCAGTTTGAATGGTATGTCTCGTTCGGAGCATTCAGCGTTCCGGCAACTTTGCGATAGCGCCGGTCTCAGCTCCCCGGAGCGCAGTTCCTCCGCTGACCTGCGAGACATTTTGCTGGACGTATTTAAGAACAAGGCGATCAAAGAGCGAGTGCGCGGCGCTTTGTCGCCTCTGTTTGCAGATCGAACGACACGGCGAGTTTTGGTCATGACAATGCTCATCGCGGCTCATCAGGGAGCCGTAAGCACTGCATTTATTCGATCGGTGGTCGGGGAGGATCCATTTACCGCGTTAAAGCCAATGGAAAATCTTTCCAGCGAGATATTCGAGGTCTCAGCTGATGGGTTTCGGGCGCGATCGGCAATATTTTCTTCGTTTGTTGTTAATGAGTTTGTCGAAGTTAGCGAGATTTCCGATGCCATCGTCGAAGTCACCTTGGCTGCGGCAGCTCGGCGCAGTGACCGCCCATATCGAGTGCTGATGTCGAATATGATGGCATATAGCAATCTGCACCGGATGCTGGGTGAAAAAGGCGATGCAAACCCAATTATTATTGGAATATACGAGCGGCTTCGCTATGACGAACGAGTAAACGAAGAGCCTCTGTATTGGCTCCAGTATGCGATTGTCATGGCGGAGCTTCCCAGGCTGGATGCGGCCGAGCAATTCATTGAAACGGCTTATCGGAAGGCGGCTAAGTTGTCTGGGTTTCAAACTTACCAGATTGATACTCAAGCGTTCCGAATCGCTCTAATGCGCGCTATCAACGAACCCTCCGGTCAGCCTGTCTCGAATATCGATCGAATCGTTTTTGGAGTTCAGCAGATCGATTCGATGTTGGCCGATGCCAGTCATAGAGCCTACGCAGTTCGCGTGCTTGAAGGAATGTTCGGCTTCGTTTCGGCTCGAATCAATGATCTGACGAAGAGCGAACGCACTGCAGTTCAATTCTGGCTTCAAAAGGTCGCTAAATCGCTAGAGTTCCTGCCAGACGATTTCAAGATGATGAGTGAATCGGAAGCAGTGAAGAGGCAAATTCAAGCAGCTGCGGCCTTATTTCTCTCCTAGCCACGGCTATTCGAGCTAAGGCTAATGAATAAGGGGCGGTTAGAGGCGTTTAGCGACGGCGTCATCGCCATCATCATCACGATCATGGTGCTGGAGCTGAAGGTGCCGCACGAGGCGACGTTCGCGGCGCTGGCGCCGCTGTGGCCGGTGCTGCTCAGCTATGTGCTGAGCTTCGTGTACGTGGGGATCTACTGGAACAACCATCACCACATGCTGGCGGCGGTGCGGCACGTGTCCGGCGGGGCGCTGTGGGCGAACCTGCACCTGCTGTTCTGGCTGTCGCTGTTCCCGTTCGCCACGGCCTGGATGGGCGAGAACCACTTCGCCGCGGCGCCCGTAGCGGCTTACGGCGTGGTGCTGCTGATGGCGGCGATCGCGTACTGGCTGCTGCAGCAGAAGCTCATCGCGCTCGACGGGCCGGACTCGACGCTCAAGCGCGCGATCGGCGGCGACTGGAAGGGCAAGCTGTCGCCGCTGTTCTACATCGCCGGCATCGTCGCGAGCTTTTGGCAGCCTTGGATTGCCGAGGCGCTGTACGTGGCCGTCGCCCTGATCTGGCTGGTGCCGGACCGGCGCATCGAAGGCAAGCTCGCCACGGCGAGGGCCGCCGAATGATCCGAATCACCGTCTTGCTGCTTGGTTTAGTGCTTGCCGCTTGCTCCACCACCAGCACCGTCCACCAGCCGCTGCCAGCCACCGGCAGCCAGGTGCCGGCTCATGCCTACGCCTACGCGTTCGAGAACCATGGCGGCGACGATTTGGAAGGGATCGACCGGCTCGACCGCCTGATCCAGACGCGCTTGCTGCGAGCGGGCATTATTGCGGGCATCGGGCGGCCGTCGTCCGGGCGCGTTCAGGTCGACCTGCGCCACTACTACCTCCGCTCCAACGGCGCGCGTTTCTGGGCCGGCATCATGGCCGGCCGCGACAAGATCGTCAGCGAGGTCGACGTATTCGACGACGCCGGCAATCAGATCGGCAGCTTCGAGGTCGAAACGACCAATCTCTCGGCCTGGGGCACCACCGAAGGCCTGATGGAGAAGCACGCCGACGAGATCGTCGCGCGACTGCAACACTGATCGCGAAGCTCCGGGGGGAGGCTGCGATGGACATGACGCCGATCGTCGTTGGGATGCTGAAGCCGTTGTTGTGGCTGCTTCCGTTCGCGCTGGCGGGCGGGGTGCTGAAGAGCCCCTGGTTCAAGGGCTGGCTCGGAGAATGGAAGGTGCGGACCCTGGTCCGGCGCCATCTGGATCCTTCGGTGTATCGCGAGTTCTCCAACGTGACGGTCCGCGACCAATTCGGGGACACCACGCAGATCGACCATGTCTATGTCTCGCGATATGGCGTGTTCGTGCTGGAAACCAAGCACATGGGGCATTGGATTTCCGGCAGCAGGAATCAACCGGAGTGGACCCAGACCATCTATCGGCACAAGGTCAGGTTCCAGAATCCCCTGCGGCAGAACCATCGCCATGTCAAAGTGTTGGCGTCGCTGCTGGAACTCCCCGACAGCGCTTTCAAGTCGGCAGTCGTATTCACCGGCGACTGCACCTTCAAGACCGAGATGCCCACAGAGGTCCGGACTTGCAAGGACCTCATCGCATACTTCCGGTCGTTCGACGAACAGATCCTGACCGACGGTCAAGTCGGGTCCATCTGCAGCGAGTTGAAGAGCATCCGGTTGGCGCAGACCTGGCAGACGCATCGTCAGCACGTGGACAACCTGCGGCGGCGGCATGGCACGACGCCTTCGATCGCCACGGCGCCGTTGCGAAGCACGGCGGATTCATTCGCCGAGGTCGCCGGGGAGCGGCTGTTGCGTGCCGTCGAAACGCGCATCCGGAACGAAGGCAGGCGCGGGGTGTCGCGCGCGGTGCAGGTCGGCGTAGCCGCGATCCTGGGCAAGGCCCTGATGCTGCTTGCGGGCATGTTCCTGATCTGGTGGCTGCTTACGACGGCCATCGGCAACGCGGTCGGCCCGCTACAAAGGAAGGTCGTCGTGGTGCCGGCGCCTGCGCCGGCGGCGGTGCACGCTGAAGAGCCGTTGCCTGTGGCGCCAGCCCCCGTTGAATCCGTTCCCTCACAAACTGGGACATCGTCTCAACCTGTCCATCGCCAACCCACTACCCGGGAATTGGCCGAGCAACGGCGACAGGCGGAAGAAACCATGCGAATTCTCGAGCGAAGCACACCGGAAGTGCCGCTGGCGCTTCCGGGTTCTCCGGTGGTTGGGCCGTCCGCCTACCCGTCGGCGCGAGACGACGCCGCGGTCGACGCCGGCCGCTAGGCGTAACCCCGCAATTCTTGCGGCGTTCCGGGCCTCAACGCGCCTTGAGCTCGAAGGTCATCGGATAGCCCGACGGGAACCCTTCCGGCGGCGGAGGCAGCTTCAGCACGGTTTCCACCTGCTTTGCGAAGCACTTCGACCACGCGTTCTCCGGGCGCACGACGACGTTGGCGATCCGGCCGTCCGGCATCACGTCGAACACCGCGGCCAAGCCGAGCGACGCGTGCGGCTTCGGGATGGCCGCGCGGCAGCTGCCGAAAGCGCCTTCGGTGAAGCCCTTCGTGCCGTTGCGGATGCGTTCGAAGTAGGGGCGCCCCACCAGCGAGTACTCCATGGCGCGGCCACGTGCCGTACGCGCTTCGAAGACCTCGTCGGCGGAGGCGGTGCCGTCGCGCGCCGCGAGGATCTTGCGCACGGTGTCGGCGGCCTTGGCGTGGTAGCTCCAGCTCGACGGATCGTTCAGTGCGAGAAAGCGCTGCATCGCTTCCAGCGAGCCGGGCGCGTCGTAGCCGATGACCACCAGCCGCTGCCGCCACGCCTCCGGGTTCTCCGGGTATCCGGCCAGTTCCTCGTCGACGCATCGGCCGGCGTCCTCCATCCGGCCGGCGTCGATGAGCGAACCGCAGTATTCGGGGAACACCGATTCGCGCGTGGCCGAGTCCTTCATCGCCAGCTCGAAGTGCGGGAGCGCCGCCGCCGGGCCCTCCAGCTGGCGCACGATCTCGCCGAGCTCCTGGTGCGCTAGGCCCGAATCAGGCAACAGGGCCACGGCGCGCTCGGCGTCGGCGCGCGCCCAGGCGGGCTCGCCGAGGACGTCCAGCACCAGCGCCCTGTATCGCGATTCCTGCGCGTAGTCGGGCATGAAGCGCAGGGCCTGCGACAGATAGGCGAAGGCCTTCCAGTAGTCGCCCTTGCGCAGGTACGCGCCGCCGACCAGGCGCAGGTAGGCCGCGTTCGGCACCTGCTGCGCGGCGGGCGCGAGCACGGCGATGGCCTGGTCGTCGCCGTCGTCCATGTGGTCGATCGCGTAGTACGCGTTGTCGAACGCGAACAGCGCGAGCAGCGGATTGCGGTCGACGCGCGCGAGGGCGTAGGCCGCGACGCTGCGCATCTGTTCGTCGGAGCCGCCCCAGCGCGGCTCGGCCGCCGTCATCAGTTCCTCGATGGCGGCGTAGGACGCGGGCTCCGCCTGCAGGCACGCCGCGGTGGCCCCCGACTGCAGGTCGTCCGAGCTCTGGCGGCCGATTTCCATCAGCCCGACGCAGGCGGGCATCAGCTTCCCGTCGGTTTGCAGCGCCGCGGAGAGTTCCGTTGCGGCGTCGGCGAAATAGCGCTCCATTTCGCGCAGCTTCGCGTCCGGCGTGTCCTTGACGTACTTGGTGCCGCGCGCGTTCCAGCCGCGCTGCTCGAGCACCAGGCCGAGGGCGGTGCGCGCGAACGCGCTGTCCGGCGATGCGTCGCGCCACGCGCGGGCGACGCGCTCGATCCTGTCCTTGTCGCCGTATTCGAAGACCGAGAACGCCGCGGAGAGGGCGCTTTCGCGGGTCGGGTCGGCGACGGCGGCGTCGCGCAGGTCGCGGAAATGCGCTTCGAGCGTCTTCGCGCCGTCGGGCTGCGCCAGCATCGTTTCGACCTGGTCGATCGTGTACTTCGTGCGCGTGCGGAACGCCACGCAGCGCGCCTTCGCCAGGCCTTCCGGCCAGGTGTTGCCGGGCAGGTCCGGATACGCGAGGCAGCGCTGCAGCGGATCCTGGATGGCGTCGGCCTTGCGGACGGCGGCGATGTAGCCGGCGTATTCCGGCGGCGGCGGCTGCTTCGGCGCCGAGGCGGCAACGGCCTGCGAAGACGCGAGCGACAGGACGAGCGGGACGAGGATCGAGGGGGAAGGGCGCAACACGGACTCTCTTGCGGATGGCACGGCGGTTTGGCCGCATTATCAGGCGCACCGGCGGCCGTCCGAGGCCGCGCGGCTGAATGCGTTCAGGGCGGGACGGGCGGGGCGCCGCAAGCGGCGGCTGCTATCCTGCGGCCTCGCCCCGCCCGCGCCCGAACATGCCGTCACGTCCCTTCGCGCTCCAGACGTTGGCCGTACTCGCCCTCGGGCTGCTCGCGGGCGGTGCGTCCGGCGCCACCACGCTCGGCACGGCCCGCATCTACCCGATGACGGACTCCTGGCCCGATGCCGTCGCCATCGGCGACTTCAACGGCGACGGGCGCAAGGACGTGGTGATGGCCACGACCGCGTACCAGACCGGTTTCAATCCCGACGCGGACTGGCGGCTCTACATCTACCTGCAGGCGGCCGACGGCACCCTGGCCGCGCCGATCCGGCTCCAGTACGCCACCAACGACGAGGAAGGCGACTACGTCGAGCGTGGTTATCGCTGGCGCACAGCGATGGAGGCTGCCGACCTGGACGGCGACGGCGTGGACGACATCGTCGTCGGACGCCGGGCGGGCCTGTCGCTGGTCTACGGGAATCGCACCGCGACCTTCAGCGTGCGCAAGGTGGACAATACCACCGGCGCGGCGCCCGGCGATGCCTTCACCGTGTTCGACCTCGACCGCGACGGACGCCAGGACGTCGTCGCGATGAACGACACCAGCGGCAGCGAGCGCTACGGCGTCACCGTCTACTTCGGCGATTCGACGCAGGCCTTCAGCCGCCAGCGCTACATGGCGACGTCCTCCGAGGGCGAAAACGAGCTCAAGCAGGGCGACCTCAACGGCGATGGGCTCACGGACATCGCCATCTCCTGGCTGCAGGGGCTCGGCAACGGCGTCGAGGTGTTCCTCAACGACGGGCACGGCTGGTTCCTGCCGGGCGTGTATTACCCACGCGCGTTCAACGTCTATGGAACCTACACCGTCTCCGTCGGCGACTTCACGGGCGACGGCCGCGACGACATGGTCGCCGGCGGCTCGAGCTACGACTTCGATGCCCGCGGCATCTACCTCTACCGGCAGCAGGCCGACGGGACCCTTGCGGCGCCGGTGCAGCTGTCGTCGGGGGACATCCGCGACGATTCCAGCATTCCGGATTCGAGCATCGCGTTCGACCTCAATGGCGACCGGCGCGAGGACCTGCTCCTGCTGCGCAGCGGGGGCGGGATCGGCTATTTCTCGCAGGACAACGGTTGGCTGGCGCGGGAAGTGATCTTCGAAGGGCCGTACATGACCTGGGGCGGCAAGACGCCGATCGCCGCCGGGGACGTGGATGGCGACCATTGCGCCGACGTGGCCGTCGCGAACTACAACTACGGCCTGGTGGTGTGGCCGGGCGTGGATTGCGCGGTCGAGCGGCACGGATCGCGGCCGCTGCTCTGGCATCCCGACAGCCAAGGCGTGCGCCCGACGGGCGCCGCGCCTTCGCCGCAGCCGGTCGCGCCAGCCGCCCATGCCGACGGCGTGCGCGGCCAGTCGTTGTCGCCGGCTTCCGACGCCCCGGCCCCCGCTCGACGGCAACTGCGGGCGATCCTGCCGTGGCTCGGGGGCGTTGGGTTCCTCGCGTTGCTGTTCGGCTGGTGGGGCTGGCGCCTGCGCTACGTGCCGTAAGCTTCGCTTGGTGGGGCAGGGGTCAATGACGGCACCAACCACAAGGGGAGCACCCGCATGCTGCGCACCATCCTGAAATACGGCGTGATCGCCGGCGTCGTCGTCGGCGCCTTCATGTTCGCCACGTTCATCGGCTTCGGCGGCGAGCCACCGATGCAGTACGGGATGCTCATCGGCTACGCGACGATGCTGGTCGCGCTCAGCGCGGTGTTCGTGGGCATCAAGCGGCACCGCGACGTGGACCGCGGGGGCGTGATCGGCTTCTGGCCGGCGCTGGGCGTGGGGCTCGGCATCAGCTTCGTGGCCGGCGTGTTCTACGTGGTCGCCTGGGAAGGCGTGCAGGCCGTGCTGCACATGGACTTCGCCACGTCCTACGGCAACGCGATGGTCGAGCAGGCCCGGGCGCGCGGCGCCGGCGCCGACGAGATCGCGCGTATGACCGCGGAGATGGCCGCGTTCAAGGTCCAGTACGCGAACCCGCTGTTCCGGCTGCCGATGACCTTCGCCGAGATCTTCCCGGTCGGCGTACTGGTGTCGCTGGCGTCGGCGGCGCTGCTGCGCAACCCGCGCTTCCTGCCGCCGCGAAGGGGCTAGGTTGCACAACGGGGCGGCGCGGTTTAAACCGCGCCGCCGTGACCGTCGGCACATTGCCGCGCGCCGTGCACGGCCGACAGTGGGCCGTCCCCCAACCGGCGTGCCCGCATGCGATCGCTCAACCTGTTTTTCGTGTTGCTGGCCGCTATCGGCATCGGTACCGTCCCCCGGCCGGTCCGGGCCGCTCCGCAGGTACCGGCAAGCGTGGCGCAGTTCCTGGACGAGCAGGGCAAGGCCGGCTTCAGCGGCGTGTTCCTGGTCGCGAAGGACGGCGACGTGCTGGTTCGCGCCTACGGACTGGCCGACCGGGAGTGGGGCATCCCCAATTCGCCCGATACGAAGTTCCGCATCGGGTCGCTGACCAAGCAGTTCACGGCGGCGGGCATCCTGCTGCTGGCGGCCGACGGCAAGCTGTCGCTCGACGATCCGGTGTGCCGCTACGTCGACCACTGCCCGGCCGCGTGGAAGCCGATCGTCATCCGCCAGCTGCTCAACCATAGCTCGGGCATCCACGATTTCGTGCGCCTGCCGGGCATGCGCGACCGGTTCACGCTGCCGGCGAAGCTCGACGACACGATCGCGCTGCTGGAGCGGCAGCCGCTCGACTTCCCGCCCGGTACCGACGCCAGTTACGGGAATTCGGGGCTGCTGATCTCCGCCTCGATCATCGAACGCCTCGGCGGGACATCGTACGCGGACTTCATCCACGACCGGATCTACCGGCCGCTCGGCATGGACGATTCCGGCTACGCGTGGGACGGCCCGCTGCTGCCGAAGCGCGCGCGCGGCTACGTGCAGCGCGACGGCGTGTTCGAGAACGCGCCGTACATCGACATGTCCATCCCGATCGGTGCCGGTTCGCAGTATTCGACCGTGCTCGACCTGTACCGCTGGGATCGCGCGCTCCGCACCGACGCGCTGCTGCCGGCGCGGCTGCGCGCGGAGATGTTCCGGGAGGGCAAGGGCGGCTACGGCCTGGGCTGGGAAGTCGCGCAGGAACACGGGCGCGAGGTGATCGAGCACAACGGCGACATCAACGGTTTCGGCGCCTTCATCGCGCGCTGGCCGAAGGACGACGCGGTGGTCGTGGTGCTGACCAACACCGAGGGCACGAAGGTGCGCGACCTGAAGGATGCGATCGCCGCCCGCCTGTTTGCCGCACCCTGACATTCCCGCTTGCTCCGCGGCGGCGGGCGGGGGACCATTCCGCTTCCTGTCCCCCCATCCCGCCGGGAAGCCGCCCATGAAGCTGTATTTCCACCCCGCCTCCACCGTCAGCCGGATGGTGATGCTGTTCGCCGCGCAGGAGGGCATCGCGCTGGAGTACGCGCTGGTCGACCTGATGACCGGCGCGCACCACGCGCCCGACTACAAGGCGATCAACCCGAACGCGCTGGTGCCGGTGCTTGACGACGACGGCTTCGTCCTCACCGAGAGCGCGGCGATCCTGCGCTACCTGGCCGGCAAGACCGGTTCGGCCGCGTATCCGGCGGACCTGCAGGCGCGGGCGCGCGTGGACGAGGCGATGGCCTGGTTCCATGGCAACTACTACAAGGACTTCGGCTACGGCCTGGTCTATCCGCAGCTGTTCCCGCACCACAGGCGTCGCAGCGACGAGGCGCACGCGGCCACCGTCGAGTGGGGCCGGGAGAAGGCGCTGCGCTGGCTGGGCGTGCTCGAGTCGCATTTCCTCGGCCGCGGCAACGCCTTCCTGTGCGGCGACAGCGTGACGCTCGCCGACTACGTGGGCGTGGAGATGGTGGTGATGGGCGAGCTGGTGGGCTGCGGCTTCGCCGACTTCCCGAACATCCGCGCGTGGGTCGGCCGCATGAAGGCGCTGCCGCACTGGGCCGAGGTGCATGCGGCGCACGATGGTTTCGCGGCGTCGCTGGCCGGCAGGGAATTCGTCGCGGTCTGAGCCTGCGTCGCCGCAGTTCGAACGGAGGTTCCGATGGAACGCCGCAGTTTCCTGCAAGGCTCGCTGGCCGCGGGCGTCCTGCTCTCGACGCGGTCGCTGCGTGCCGCGGCGAAGGGCTCGCCTGCCGCCGTGGGCGAGCCGCTTGAACGCCTCAAGGCGCTCGAACAGTTGCACGGTGGCCGCCTCGGCGTCGCCATCCTCGATACCGCCACCGGCCGCCGCATCAACCATCGCGGCGAGGAACGCTTCCCGATGTGCAGCACGTTCAAGGTGCTGGCGGTGGCGGCCGTCCTGGCGCGCGTCGATCGCGGCGAACTCGCGCTCCCGCAGCGCATCGCGTTCGCGAAGGACGACCTGGTGTCCTACTCGCCGGTCACCGAAAGGCGCGTGGGCGCGCCGGGCATGACCATCGCCGAAGTCTGCGAAGCCGCGATCACGCTGAGCGACAACACCGCAGGCAACCTGCTGCTCGACCGGATCGGCGGGCCGGGCGGCTGGACGGCGTTCGCGCGCGCGCTCGGCGACGACATCAGCCGCCTCGACCGCCGCGAAACCATCCTCAACGAAGCCATCCCGGGCGATCCGCGCGACACGACGACGCCTGCGGCGATGCTGCGCGACCTGCAGGCGGTGCTGCTCGGCGATGCGCTGTCGGCGGCGTCGAAGGCGCAGCTCGTCGCCTGGCTGCAGGCCACGCGTACCGGCGACACGCGTCTGCGCGCCGGCTTCCCGGAGCGCTGGCGCGTCGGCGACAAGACCGGAACCTCCAACAACGCGGTGTTCAACGACATCGCCATCGCCTGGCCCCCTGCCAAGCCGCCGCTCCTGGTGACGGCCTATTACGCCGAAACACCGGCGGACAGCGATGCGGCCAGCGCCGTGATCGCGGAAGTGGGGCGCATCGCGGCCGCGGTGGCGATGCCGGGCCCATGACCTACGGCACATCCTGGCGCGAAGCAGCGGGATCGCGGCAAGGGCCGCGCTAGACTCGCCGCATCCAAGGGGAGAAGAAGCGAATGTCGTCACTCAGGGCTTTGCAGGCCGCCTTCCTGGCGACTGCCCTCACCGCATGCGCCACGCAGGCGCCCAGGCCGGCCGAGCCGGTCGCGCCGCTGCTGTCGCCGGCGCAGACGCAGCTGCTCGGCAGCATCTCCGCCGACGAGATGCGCGGCCACCTCGCGTTCCTGGCCTCGGACGCGCTGGAGGGCCGCGGCACGCCGTCGCGCGGGCTCGACATCGCCGCCGAGTACATCGCCTCGCAGTTCCGCGCGGCCGGCCTCGAGCCGCTCGGCGACGACGGCTACTTCCAGACGGCCGACTGGCGCGAGTTCGCGCCGCAGCGCGAACACGCGAAGTACGCCGACGCGCCGGAGCCGTTGCTGGTGCGCAACGTCGTCGGCCTGCTGCGCGGCTCGGATCCGGCGCTGGCCGGCACCTACGTCATGGTCACCGCGCACTACGACCACCTGGGCATCCGCGGCGACGGCCCGGACACGATCTTCAACGGCGCCAACGACGACGGCAGCGGCACCGTGTCGGTGCTCGAGCTGGCGCGCGCGTTCGCGGCACAGAAGGTCCGTCCGAAGCGCAGCATCATCTTCATGACCGTGTTCGGCGAGGAGCACGGCCTGGTCGGTTCGCGCTACTACGGCAAGCATCCGCTGGTGCCGGTGGCCGACACCGTGGCCGACATCAACCTCGAGCAGGTAGGGCGCACCGACGACAGCGAAGGCCCGCAGGTGCGCGCGTTCGCGGTGACCGGCGCCGACTACTCCGACGTCTGGGACGCGCTGGTCCGCGCCGGCGCGCTGACAGGCACGCGGGTCGTGCGGCACCCGGTCAACAGCGACCGCTATTTCGCCCGCAGCGACAACCAGGCGCTCGCCGACCTGGGCGTGCCGGCGCACACGATCAGCGTGGCCTACGAGTACCCGGATTACCACGGCGCCGCCGACACCTGGGACAAGGTCGACTACGACAACATGGCGGCCGTCGACCGCACCGTGGCGCTGGCGATCCAGATGATCGCCGACGACCCGAAGGCGCCGCAGTGGAACGCCGACAACCCTCTGGCCGCGAAGTACCTGCAGGCGGCGCAACAGCTGCGCGCCGGGAGCAGTGCGGCGCAGCCCTGAGGTCCGCCTGACGCGCCGGCGCTGCAGCCCCCGGGCCGCCGCGCCCGGCCGGGTGCGATAAGCTCGGCCGGCGTATTCCACGCCCGGGGGGCGATCATGGCTTCGCATCTTCGTTCGGCGCTGGCGATGTGGTTGGTCGCGTGGGCCTGGCCCGCGGCCGTCCAGGCGCAGGCAGCGCAACCCGTGATCGACATGCACGTGCACGCCTGGCGGCTCGACCTGCCGCCGGGCACGCCGGCCTGCCCCGGCGACCAGAACGTGGTGATGCCGGCGATCGATCCGCGCGACGACTTCGACTTTTCCGCGTTCACCACCTGCGCGCATCCGCTGCTGGCACCCGCAAGCGACGATGCGCTGCGCGACGGTACCATCGCCGAGTTGCGGCGCAACCACGTCGTGCGCGCGGTGCTGTCGGGGGGCGTCGAAAACGTCGGTCGATGGCGGGAGGCGGCGCCCGGGCTGTTCCTGCCCGGCCTCGGGTTCGGTGGCGAACACGACAAGCCGGTGGCCGAGATGCGCCGGCTGCACGGGGCGGGCGACCTGGCGCTCTTCGCCGAAACCAGCATGCAATACCAGGGCATCCGCGCCGACGACCCGCGGTACGACGCCTATTTCGCCCTCGCCGAGGAGCTCGACATCCCCGTCGGCCTGCACCTGGGCGAAGGCCCGCCGGGCGCGGCGCGATTCCCGGGTTACGGCGCCTACCGCGCCAGCCAGACCACGCCGTTCCAGCTCGAAGCCGTGCTGCAGGCGCATCCGAAGCTGCGCATCTACGTGATGCATTACGGTTCGCCGCTCGTGGACGAGATGATCGCCATGATGTTCACGTATCCGAACCTGTACGTGGACGTCGCCTGCAACGACTGGGCATTCCCGCGCGCGCAGTTCCACGACGCGCTCAGGCGCATGGTCGACGCGGGCTTCATCAAGCGCATCATGTTCGGCTCCGACCAGATGTACTGGCCCGGGGCCATCGGCGAGGGGATCAAGGCGATCGAACAGGCGCCGTTCCTCGACGCGGGCCAGAAGCGCGACATCCTGTACAACAACGCCGCGCGATTCCTCCGTTTGAGCGACGCGCAGATCCGCGCGGACAACGCGAGCTGAGGATCACGCCCATGTCCTACGTCCGTTGCGTCCGCGGCCTGGCTTCCGGGATCGAGTATTCCGCGGACAGGCCGATGAACCTCGACCCCGCCGATGGCCGGCCGGTCGAGATGGTTCTGGATCTCGAGCGCCTCGCGGCCGTGAACCCCGGCGCGTGGTACGACCCGCGCCGCCGCGACATGTGGCGCTTCGGCGCGCTGATGGCGCTGGACATCAACGATCCCGCCGACGCGCAACTCATCGTGCCGCTGGGCGAGGGCGCGACGCCGCTGCTGCCGCAGCCGGATCATCCGCTGGCGAAGGCCGCCGGCTTCTCGCTCGCGATCAAGGACGAAGGGCGCGCGCATGCGGGCTTCGGCGCGAACCCGACGCAGAGCTTCAAGGACCGCGGCATGGCGATGGTCGTCGCGCAGGCGCGGCGGCTCGGGCTGCAGCGGCTGGCGGTGCCGACGCAGGGCAACGCCGGCGATTCCCTCACCCGTTACGCGATCGCCGCCGGGCTCGACGTGGTCGTGGCGATGCCGCCGGACACGCCGGCGCCGATCCTCGGCAACGTCGCGGCCGCGGCGCAGCAGCATCCGGGCCGCGTGATCCTCGAGCTCGTCGGACCGACGATCCGCGAAGCCGGCGCGCGCCTGAAGGAGCAGTACATCCCGCAGGGCTGGTTCTCGGTGGCGACGTTCCAGGAACCGGGCTGGCGCATCGAAGGCAAGAAGTCGCTCGGCCTCGAGCTCGCCGAACCCGCGCCCGGCAGTACCCGCTGGTCGCTGCCCGACGTGGTGGTGTATCCCACCGGCGGCGGCACCGGCGTGCTCGGCATGTGGAAGGCGTGGGACGAACTGCAGGCGCTCGGCCTGATCGATGCGCGCAGGCCGCGCATGGTCTGTGTGCAGGGCGCGGCGACGCGGCCGCTGGTGCGCGCCTTCGATTGCGGCGCGGCCGACACGGTGGCGCTGGGCTCCGGCGAGACCATCGCCTACGGCCTGAACGTGCCCGGCGGCGTCGGCCATTTCCGCGTGCTGGAGATCATCCGCGCCAGCGGCGGCGCCGCCGTCGCGGTGAGCGAGCAGGACATCGCCGCGGAGGTCGGGCACCGCTGGCGCGGCTACCACGACTGGATCGGACCCGAGGGCGCCGCGTGCCTGGCGGCACTCCCTCAGCTGGTGGATCGGGGACTGGTGCAGCGCGGCGACAACGTCGTCGTCGTCAACACCGGCTCGCTGGAGAAATACCTGCCGGCGCTGCGGCACCTGCTCTGAGGTTCCTCGGCTGCACGGACGCGAGCAGCCGCAGCAGCTGGTCGACGTCGGCGGGCTTGCGCAGGTGATGATCGAAGCCGGCCGCGCGCGACTGCACGTGGTCCTGCGGGTGGCTCCAGCCGGTCAGCGCCACCAGCAGCGCGTCGGCGTGGCCGGGATCGGCACGCAGCCGGCGCGCGACCTCGTACCCGTCCATGCGCGGCATGCCGATGTCGAGCAGCACGGCGTCGGGCCAGAACGCATCGGCCATCGCCAGGGCGCTCGCGCCGTCGTGCACCACGCGGTTCTCGACGCCGCGCGTGTCCAGCGCGAGCCCCAAGGTCCGCGCGGCGTCCTGGTTGTCGTCGACGACCAGCACCCGCAGGCCCGCCGGGGCGATGAAGTCTTCCGGCGCCTCGATCGCCTTCGCCCGCTCCGCTTCCGACAGCGGCAGCCAGACCGAGAACTCCGCGCCCTGGTCGCGTCCGCCGCTGGCCGCGCGCACCCGGCCGCCATGCTGTTCCACCAGCGAGCGCACCAGCGCGAGGCCGATGCCCAGGCCCTGGGCGTGCGTGTCCTCGTGCCGGCCCTGGGTGAACAGCTCGAACACGCCGGGCAGGGTGTCCGCTTCGATGCCGATGCCGTCGTCGACGACGCGCACCAGCGCCTCGCCGTCGGCGGTCCGCTGCGCCTGCAGGCGGACGGCGCCGCCGCGATGGCCGTAGCGCGCGGCGTTGTTGAGGAGGTTGCCGAACACCTGGGCGATGCGGATCGAGTCGGCGTCGACCGGGATCGGCGCGTCCGGAAGCTCCATCGTGAGCGAGCAGCCCGCCGCGTCGATCTGCGACCGGCTCAGCTCCGCGGCGCGCAGCAGGGCGTCGCGGAGATCGATCGGTTCGCGCTGCAGCTGGATCTTGCCGCGCGACAGCCGCGAACTCTCCAGCAGGTCGTCGACCAAACGGACCAGGTGGTCGACCTGGCGCTCCATCATCTCCCGCAAGGCGCGCCGCCGTTCGGGATCGCTGTCGTCCATGCCGAGCACGAACAGGCCCGTGCGGATGGGCGCGAGCGGATTGCGCAGCTCGTGGGCGAGCATCGCCAGGAATTCGTCCTTGCGCCGCGCCGCCAGCGACTCGGCGTCGCGTGCCTCCTCCAGCGTCTGCAGGTTCGCCTGGATCTGGTACTGGCGGAAGCGCGCGCGCAGGGCCGAGCGCACCACGCTGACCAGGCCCGCGATCCGCAGCGGCCGCTCCAGCAGCGTGACGTTGCCGAGGGATGCGATCGCCTCGCCGATCACAACCGAATCCGCACCCGAACGCGTCAGCACCAGGATCGGCAGGTCCGACCACGGCGGCTGCGCAGCCACCGCGCGCAGCAGCACGTCGTGGGCGCCGTGGTCGAGGCATTCCTCCGCCACCAGCACCGCGCCGGCGCCGGCGGCGATCTCCTGCTCCAGCGCTTCCGCGCGGTCGCACACATGGCTCTCCACGCCGTTGCGCTCCAGCAGGTTGGAGGTCAGCGAAGTGTCCCGCGCCGTGCCGAGGAGCAGGAGGACGCGTTGCAGCGCGGAAGGCAGGGCTGGGCGGTTCAAGGCGTCATGCCGGCGCGGCGGGGATCGGCGCCGGCTGCCCGTCGACGTCCTGCGGCGCGCCGGTGAGCACGCCGCGGAAGCTGCGCAGGGGTTCGCCGATGGAGATGCCTTCGCCGGAGATCTCCAGCTCGCGCAACGTCCGCTCGTGCGCGCCGGTGCGCTTCTTGAGCACGGAGATCGCGGTACGCACGGCGCCGCGCGCCTCGAAGTAGCGCAGCAGCACCACCGTGTCGGCCAGGTAGCTGACGTCCAGCGCGCTGGTCATGTTGCCGATGAGCCCCTGCTGCGCGTTGATCAGGAACGCCGACACCCCCATCTGCCCGAGGTAGCTCAGGAGCTCGTGCAGTTGGGTGATCAGGAAGCGCTCGCCGGGCATCGCGTTGAGGTAACCGTTGAGGCTGTCGATGACGATGATGCGCGCGCCGGATTCCTCCACCGCGTTGCGCACGATCTGGAAGAATTCGCCCGGGGACAGCTCGCTCGGATCGACCGGCTGGATCGTGACCGACCCGTCCGCGATGCGCCGCTCCAGGTCGAGGCCGAGCCCGGTCGAGCGCGTCCGGAAGGCGTGCATGCTTTCCTCGAACAGGAACACCGCGGAGCGCTCGCCGCGCTCGGCCGCTTCCATCACGAAATGCATCGCGAGCGACGACTTGCCGGTGCCCGCCGCGCCGATCAGCAGCGTGCTGGTACCGCGGTCGATGCCGCCGCCCAGCAGCGAGTCGAGCGCGTCCAGCCCGCTGTGCAGCGTGCCCCCGTCGACGGCGCGGCGATGGTTGGCCGCGACCAGGCGCGGGAAGACGTCGACGCCGCCGGTGAGGATCTCGTAATCGTGGAAGCCGCCGTGGAAGTCGCGCCCGCGCATCTTCGTCACCCGCAGGCGGCGGCGGTCGCCGCCGAATTCCGGGCGCAGCTGGTCCATCGAGATCACGCCGTGCACGATCGTGTGCGCGTTGAGGCCCTGCTCGGCCTGGTGGTTCTCGTCCAGCAGGAGCACCGTCGCCTTGCGGCGGGCGAAGTACTGCTTGAGCGCGAGGATCTGGCGGCGGAAGCGGAGCATGGTGCCGGCCAGCAGGCGGATCTCGGAGAGCGAATCGAACACCACGCGCTGTGGCTGCAGGCGTTCGACCTCGGCGAGGATGCCGCGGGTGACGGTGGCCAGTTCCACCTCGGACGGGTGGAACATCGTGTTCTGCTCGTCCGGATCGAACTGGTCGCCGATCGGGATCAGCTCGTGGATGTGGATCCCTTCCAGGGACCAGCCGTGCGATGCCGCCACTTCGCGGAGTTCCGCCTCGGTTTCCGAGAGGGTGACGTACAGAACGGTCTCGCCGCGGCGCACCCCCTCGCGCAGGAACTGCAGCGCCATGGTCGTCTTGCCGGCGCCGGGGAGGCCCTCGACGAGGTAGAGGCGATTGGGAGTCAGCCCCCCTTCGAGGATGGTGTCCAGGCCATCGATGCCGGTCGCGACCGGCTGCGCGTCTTGGGCGGCTTGCATGGGGGCGTCGGGTCGGATGCTGTGGCCGAAGGATGACCCCTGAATTGGAGCATTCCCCGCGTCGATCCGGCCTTCACGCCCGCGCCGCCGGTGCTCCGGAGCGCCGTCCGCTGCCGCGGCACCCTCTACCAGTCGGTGGGCGCGTAGTCCTTCAGGAACTGGCCCCACACGTGCTTGCCGGTGTTGAAGCCGTGGATGATCGGGTCGACGATCCGCGCCGCGCCGTCGACGATGTCCAGCGGCGGGTGGAAGCGTTCCTCGACCTGCTTGCGCGCCGCGATCTCCACCGGGTCCTCGTCGGTCACCCAGCCGGTGTCCACGCTGTTCATGTGGATGCCGTCCCCGTGGTAATCGGCGGCCGAGGTGCGCGTCATCATGTTGAGCGCGGCCTTGGCCATGTTGGTGTGCGGGTGCTTGGTGGTCTTGAAGTTGCGGTAGAACTGGCCCTCGACCGCCGACACGTTGACGATGTGCTTGTCCCGCGTCGGCGCTTCGCCGGGCGGGACGCGCAGCATCAGCGGCTTCAGCCGCGCGTTGATGATGAAGGGGGCGACGGCGTTGACCAGCTGCGTCTCCAGCAGCTCGACCGACGGCACTTCGTCCATCTGCAGGCGCCACGAATTGCGACCGCGCAGGTCGACCTGCTGCAGGTCCTGGTCGAGGCGGCCCTCGGGGAACAGGTGCGACTGGCCGAGCAGCTCGTCGGCCAGCAAGGGCACCTGCGAGAGTTCGGCGGCGCGGGTCAGGCCCGCTGCGGCTTCGAGCTCGCGCGCGTGGGCATGCACCAGCCCCGAATCGCCGCGCGGCAGCAGGTCGGGGCTGCGCAGGCCCTCGTAGTTGCCCAGCAGCTTGCGCACATCCTCGGGCATGTCGCGCAGCGCGGCCAGCTCGCCTTCCATCATGTGCGCGTAGAACGCCGGCGGGCGGCGCACGGTCTGGCAGGCGTTGTTGATGATGAAGTCCAGGCGCGGGCGCGTGGCGAGCAGCTGTGCGCAGAACGCCTCGACCGACGGCGTGTGCCGCAGGTCCAGCCCGAACACCTCGAGCCGGTGGCCCCACTCGCCGAAATCCGGCTCGGCGGCGTAGCGCGCGGCGGAATCGCGCGGGAAGCGCGTGGTCACGATGAGGTCGGCGCCGGCGCGCAGCAGCTTCAGGCCCGCCTGGTAGCCGATCTTGACCCGGCCGCCGGTGAGCAGCGCGACGCGGCCGCGCAGGTCGGCGGTCTCGGTGCGCTTGAAGAAGTTCAGTTCCGCGCACGCGGGGCACAGCTGGTCGTAGAAGTGGTGCACCTGCGTGTACTTGCGCTTGCACACGTAGCAGTGCAGCAGCTCGGGCGACTCGGCGTGCGGGAGCGGGTCGGTGGCGCGGTTGTGCGGATCGTGCTGGCCCGGCGGCTGCGGCGGGAAGTAGTTCGGGGTGGTGAACACCGGCTTGCGGCGCAGGGTGCGGATGCCGGTCGAATCGAGCAGGGCCTCGGTGCGGCGCGCCTTCTCCTGGGCGCGCTCGCGCGCCTGCTCCTTCGCTTCGCGGCGCCGGGCGCGCGGCTCGGGGTGGTGCACGAGCGCGACGGCCTGCAGCAGGCGCGTGCGCGACTCGGCGTCGAACTGCTGCAGCACGTCGCGGTCGACGACGATCGCTTCGAGCAGCGCGAGCGCGGCCTCGAGGCGCCCTGCATCGGTGACGTCGGACTGGTGGTCGGTCTTGCTCAAAGCGCGTTCACCCGGAACTTGCGGCCCTTGATCTTCCCCGCGCGCAGCCGCGCCAGCGCGTTCGGGGCCTGCGCGCGCGCGATCGCGACGTAGCTGCGCGTGGCGTAGACGTCGATCTTGCCGATCGCGTCCTTGTGCAACCCGGCTTCGCCGGTCAGCGCACCGACGATGTCGCCGGGGCGGAGCTTGTCGCCGCGGCCGGCGTCGATGCGCAGCGTCGCCATCGCCGGCTGCGGAACCATGCGCGGCTTGCCGGACAGCGGCGCGATCGTGTCCCAGCGCAGCGGCTTGCCCAGCCGCTCCTCGATGGCGCGGGCGCGCGGCATCTCCTGCGCCGAGCACAGGCTCAGCCCCCGGCCCGCGCGCCCCGCGCGCCCGGTGCGGCCGATGCGGTGCAGGTAGGTGTCGGCGTCGCTCGGCAGCTCGTGGTTCACCACCGCGCCGATGTCCTCGACGTCGAGGCCGCGCGCGGCCACGTCGCTGGCGACCAGCACGCTGCAGCTGCGGTTGGCGAAGCGCACCAGCACCTCGTCGCGGTCGCGCTGCTCCATGTCGCCGTGCAGCGCCAGCGCCTCGAAGCCGTAGTGGGCGAGCGAACCGGCCAGTTCGTCGGCGTCGCGGCGCGTGTTGCAGAACACCACGCAGGATTCGGGCTGGTGGCGCAGCAGCAGCGCGGCCAGCACCTGCGTGCGGCGGGCGGGTTCGACCTCGAAGAACAGCTGCTCGATCGTCGCCGGTTCGCCGCCGCCGCCGACGCTGACCTCGACCGGGTCGCGCAGCATCGCACCGGCGAGCGCGCGGATCGCGTCGGGGAAGGTGGCCGAGAACAGCAGCGCCTGGCGGTCCTTCGGCAGCTTGCGGACGAGGTCGCGGATCTGCTCCTCGAAGCCCATGTCGAGCATGCGGTCGGCTTCGTCGAGCACCAGCATGCGCACGCCGCCGAGCGCGAGCGCGCCCTTGGCCACGAGTTCCTGGATGCGGCCCGGCGTGCCGACGACCACGTGCGGCGCGTGCGCGAGCGACGCCAGCTGCGGGCCGAGCGGGATGCCGCCGCACAGGATCGACAACTTGAGGTTCGGGATGCCGGTCGCCAGCCTGCGCAGGGTCTTGCCGACCTGGTCGGCCAGCTCGCGCGTGGGGCACAGCACCAGCGCCTGCGTCCGCACCGCGTCGGCGTCGACCGCCTGCAGCGCGCCGAGGCCGAAGGCGGCGGTCTTGCCGCTGCCGGTCGGCGCCTGGGCGATGACGTCGCGGCCCTCCAGGATCGCCGGCAGCGCTTGCGCCTGGACCGGGGTCATCTCCGCATAGCCGAGCGCCTGCAGGCCGGGCTGCAGGGCGGGCGAAAGGGGCAGGGCGGCGAAGGCGGACGGCGTGGTCATCGCGTAATGATCGCAGGTTGCGGCAAACTGCAGGCGACCGGAACCGGGGAGGGGACTGGCCGCGCGCATGGACAATGCCTACGTACACCCGTCGCCGGGGTTCACCGGCCGGGCCCTGGCGGCGATCGCCAACAATGCCGCGATCCGCCGGATGCGGCGGGCGCTGATGTCGCTGCTGCCCTTCGCGAGGCTCGCCAGCGAGGTCGAGGACGTCGTCTACCTGACCTGGATCGTGCCGGTGGAACGGGTGCGCCCGCTCGTGCCGCCGGGCGTGGCGATCGTGGATCGCGCCGGGCTGACGCTGTTCACCATCCTCACCTACCGGCACGGGCACTTCGGCGCGAAGTGCCTTGGCCCGCTGCGCCGCCTGTGCCCGTCGCCGCTGCAGAGCAACTGGCGGCTGTACGTGGAGGCGCTGCCCGGCGGCGCGCCGCCCGCGCGCACGGTGTCCGCTCCCACGGTGTTGTTCCTGCGCAACGTGTTCGACAGCCCGCTGTACGCGCTGGGCAGCCGCCTCGCGAGCGACGCGCTGCCGTCGCACCTGGCGCGCGGCTTCGTCCACCGGCGCAGCGGCGACGGTTACGAGACGCGGATCGAGCCGGGCGTGGGCAGCGCGCCGGCGCTCGCCAGCACGACCGTGCGCGCGACGGCA